>NZ_JAKFEB010000048.1:0-18026 GCF_036677305.1 Brevundimonas sp.
CTAGATCGAGAAGCTCACGCCGCAGCCGCAGCTGGAGGCGGCGTTCGGGTTGCGCACCACGAACTGCGCCCCGGCCAGATCATCGACGAAGGCGATCTCGGAGCCCTTGAGGAAGGGCAGGGAGACGGCGTCGACCAGGGCGGTCTGGCCGCCGGCCTCGATGCGGATGTCGTCGGCCCCGGCGTCCTCGACCAGTTCGAACCGGTACTGGAAACCGGAGCAGCCGCCGCCGTCGACGGCGACGCGCAGCATGACCGGATGACCCTCGTCCCGGCCGAGCGTCTCGAGCCGCCGTGCGGCAGTGTCGGACAGGGTCAGGCCATGGCCGCCCGCGGACGGCGATATCTGGAATGCGGGGACGGATTGGACGGTGCTCACAGGGGCCTATATGAGGCGCGGGGGGCCGTTCGCAAAGGCCCGCAGACGAATGAGCAGCCGACGTTGATCCCCGAGCGCGCCGCCTACGCCGAATATCCCGAGCACAGCCGCGGCCGGCTGACGCCCGAGCCGATCAGCCGCACGCGTAACGCCTACGCCCGGGACCGCGACCGGATCATCCACGCCACCGCCTTCCGCCGCCTGAAGGAGAAGACCCAGGTCTTCGTGGCGCACGAGGGCGATCACTACCGCACCCGCCTGACCCACAGCCTCGAGGTCGCCCAGATCGCGCGGTCGCTGGCCCACGCCCTGCGGCTGGATACCGATCTGGCCGAGACGGTGGCGCTGGCTCACGACCTCGGCCATCCGCCGTTCGGCCACGCGGGCGAGGACGAGCTTCAGGCGCAGATGGAGCCGTGGGGCGGGTTCGATCACAACGTCCAGACCTTCCGCGTCGTGACCCGGCTGGAGCACCGCTATCCCCAGTTCGAGGGGCTGAACCTCAGCTGGGAAACCGTCGAGGGGGTGGTCAAGCACAACGGTCCGGTGTCGCACCGGCTGGACGAGCCGGCGTGGAAGGCCATCGCCGACTACGCCCCCGGATGGGACCTGCGGCTGGGCACCTTCGCCTCGCTGGAGGCGCAGGCGGCCGCCATCGCCGACGACATCGCCTACAACAATCACGATGTGGACGACGGGGTCCAGGCGGGCCTGTTCACCCTCGACGACCTGTCGCAAGTGCCGCTGATCGGCCCGGTGCTGCACGGGGTGCGCAAGGACTGGCCGGACATCGACGAGCGGATGATCCGCATCGAGGCCGTGCGGCGCATGATCGGCGTCATGGTCGAGGACGTGCTGGCGGAAACCGAGCGCCGGATCGAGGCGGCGGACATCCGTTCGTCCGAGGACGTGCGCATGGCCGACCGGATGCTGGTCGCCTTCTCGCCCGCCATGCTGGCCGATCTGGGCGTGCTGCGGCAGTTCCTGTTCGAGCGGATGTACCGCCACTATCGCGTCAACCGCACCCGCAGCCAGGCGCGGCGGATTCTCGCCGAGATGTTCCAGCTGTTCATGGCCGAACCGGCGACCCTGCCCCCCGAATGGTCCGGCAAGGCCGGGACTACGGATCAGGCGAAGCGGGCGCGGGCGGTGTGCGACTACATCGCCGGCATGACCGACCGCTACGCCATCGAGGAACACAAGAAGCTGTTCAGCCTCGACCTCGCTCTCGATCTGTAGCCACCCCCGGCCGTCATCCCCTCGTCATCCCCCACCCGTCATCCTCGGGCTTGACCCGAGGATCAAAGGCGGGAGGCGGACTGTGCGCGCGAGACGGCCCGGCGTCCGTGCCCGTGCTCCTCCCACCGCGCACCGGATCGTCTGATCCTCGGGTCAAGCCCGAGGATGACGGGGACAGAACGACGGGGAGGGGATGACAGTGGAGGGATAGCGGACACGCCTGAAAAAGGACTCGGACCGGGATAGAGTGTTTGGCGGGCGCGCCGATTCGCGCGGCCCGGCTGGAAGGCGCGGTCATGTCCCACGAAGATCCCTATCGTCCGAACCCGGGTCGCGACCCCGGCCATGATCGCGGCGCCTATACGCCGCCGACGGACGACGACCTGCCGTTCAACCGCGGCGGCTACGATCCGCGCCGGAGCGGCGGCGGAGGGGGCGGAGCCAAGGCGCCGCCGATGACGCTGATCATCTCGGCGGTCGTGCTGGTGCTGCTGATCATCGCCGTGGTGGTCTACTACCGCGCCGGTCCCCGATCCTCGAACGACGCCCCGCCCGCCGTCGGCACGCCCGTCGGCGAGATGAAGGCGGACGCTCCGGTGGACGCCCAACCGATCGATCCGGAGGCCGGCATCGACGTCTATTCGGACGCCGAGGCCCCGACGACCGCCCCGGTCTTCACCCCGCCGCCCGAGGCTGTCCAGCCGCGCCCGGCTCCTGCGCCGATCCCGGCCCCCGTCGCGACGACGCCGGGACCGGCTCCGGTCGCGCCGCCGGTCGGCCCCGCCGTCCCGCCGGCGCCGAAAGCCGATCCCGCGCCCACCGGCGGAAGCTCGGGCGTTCAGATCGGGGCCTTCTCGACCCCCAGCCTCGCCGACCGCGAGTTCGCCGCCATCGTCGCCCGCTATCCGCAGTTCACCAGCGGCGCGGACAAGCGGGTGCAGGAGGTGACGGCCTCCAACGGCGCGACCGTCTACCGCACGACCGTCACGGGCCTGAGCCGCGAACAGGCGACCGGCCTCTGCAGCGCGATCAAGGCCGGCGGCGGCGATTGCTTCGTGCGTTGACGCCAGCGTGACCTCCGCCGCGATCTACGGCTGCAGCGGCCATCGGCTGACGGATGCGGAGAAGGCCTTCTTCGCCGACGTCCGGCCGTGGGGCTTCATCCTGTTCCGGCGCAATGTCGACAGCCCCGAACAGATGCGCGCCCTGACCGGCGAGATGCGCGACTGCATCGGCGACCCCCTCTGCCCGATCCTGATCGATCAGGAGGGCGGGCGGGTGCAGCGGATGGGGCCGCCGCACTGGCGGAAATATCCGCCGGGCGAGGCCTATCTGAAGGCGACCAACGATCCTCTGGCGGCGCGCGAACTGGCCCGGCTGGGCGCGCGGCTGATCGCGCACGACCTGAGGGCGGTGGGGATCAATGTCGACTGCGCCCCGGTGCTGGACGTGCCGGTGCCCGGCGCCCACGACATCATCGGCGACCGCGCCTGGGCCCATGATCCGGCGACGGTGGCGCAACTGGGCCGGGCGGCGGCCGAGGGATTGCTGGCCGGCGGCGTCCTGCCGGTGATCAAACACATGCCGGGCCACGGCCGCGCCTTCGCCGACAGCCACCACGACCTGCCGGTGGTGCACGCCGGTTTCGAAGCCCTGGACGACTGGGATTTCGCGCCGTTCAGGGCCCTGTCTGACATGCCGCTGGCCATGACCGCCCATGTGGTGTTCGACGCGATCGATCCGAAACGCCCGGCCACGACCTCGAAGAAGGCCGTGCGGCTGATGCGGGATCATCTCGGCTTCGGCGGCCTGATCATGACGGACGACCTGTCGATGAAGGCCCTGTCCGGCTCGCTTCGCGAACGGGCCGAGGCCTCGCTGAAGGCGGGCTGCGACGTGGTCCTGCACTGCAACGGCGATCTGGACGACATGCGGCTGGTCGCCGAGGGGACCGGCAAGCTGAAGGGGCAAGCGGCCAAACGCGCCGCCGCCGCCATGGCCCGCATCGTCCACACGCCCGAGCCGCTGGACGAGCCCGAGGCCCGGACCCGGTTCGCGGCCATGCTGGAAGGGAAGCTTGACGCCGCCCGGGGCCCCGACGTCGGCGAGGCCCAGGCCTGAGCCCATGACCGACGCCTTCCAGCCCAATCTGGACTTCACCGCCGCCGAACAGGTCGACGAGCGCGAGGCGTTCGTGGTCGATCTGGAAGGGTATGAGGGCCCGCTGCACGTGCTGCTGGCGCTGGCGCGGACGCAGAAGGTCGATCTGCTGAAGCTGTCGATCACGAAGCTGGCCGAACAGTATCTGGCCTTCGTCCACGAGGCGCGGCGGCGGAATTTCTCGCTGGCGGCGGACTATCTCGTGATGGCCTCCTGGCTGGCCTATCTGAAGTCGCGCCTGCTCTTGCCCCGCACCGACAAGAAGGGCGACGAGCCTCCCGCCGAGGAAATGGCGGCGGCGCTCGCCTTCCGCCTGCAGAAGCTGGAGGCGATGCGCAAGGCGGTCGAGGCCATCACGGCCCGGCCCCGGCTGAAGCGCGACGTCTTCACCCGCGGCGATCCCGAGGCGACGGTGATCGTGCCGTCCGACCAGATCGACGCCAGCCTGTACGAGCTGATGGCGGCCTATGTGACCCAGCGCCGGCGCGAGGGCCTGCGCCAGTACAATCCCGGCCAGCGGGTCGAGGCCTTCGGTCTGGAGGCGGCGCGGGACTGGCTGCGCGACGTGCTGCCCCGGCTGGAGCAATGGACGCCGCTGGAGCAGGTCGCTCCGGCCCACAGCGGCGTCGAGGGCCCGACCCAGGCCAGCTTTACCGCCTCGACCCTGTCGGCCAGTCTGGAGCTGGTGAAGGAGGGGGCGATGGATGTGAAACAGGCCGAGGCCTTCGCCGAGCTGTATCTGAAGCGGCGCGGACGCGGTCAGCCGCTGGAGTTGATGCCGTGATCCAGTTCGCCCACCCCTGCCTGCCGTCATCCTCGGGCTTGACCCGAGGATCAGACCATCCGGTGTGCGGTGGTGGTTATTTCGGCCCGGCCTCAGGGCCGACCCATAGACACAGCCGGAGGCCGCGTCTGATCCTCGGGTCAAGCCCGAGGATGACGGTGGGAAGGGGGCGGGAACGAGCATGATCCAGTTCGCCCCCGATCACGGAGAGATTGAACGCCGCGTCGAGGCCCTGCTGTTCGCCGCCGCCGGCCCGCTGTCTGCGGCCGAGCTGGCGCGCCGCCTGCCCGAGGGGGCCGATGTCGGCGGCGCCATCTCGGCCCTGCGCGAGCGCTATCAGGGCCGGGGCGTCGAGCTGGAATGCGTCGCCGACCGCTGGCGCTTCCGCACCGCCGCCGACCTCGGCTTCCTGATGACCGAGGAGCGCGAGGAGCCGCGCCGCCTGTCGAAGGCCGCGCTCGAGACCCTGGCGATCATCGCCTACCACCAGCCCTGCACCCGGGCCGAGATCGAGAGCGTGCGCGGCGTCTCCCTGTCCAAGGGCACGCTGGACCTGCTGCTGGAGATGGGCTTCGTGAAGCTGAAGGGCCGGCGCCGCACGCCGGGCCGCCCTGTCACCTACGCCACCGCTGACAAATTCCTCGAGCATTTCAGCCTCGCCAGCCTGTACGACCTGCCGGGCGTGCAGGAGATGAAGGCCGCGGGCCTGCTGGACCTGTCCATCCCCGTCGGCTTCGAGGTGCCCGACCCGTCGCGGGCGGGGGACGACGACGATGCGCCCCTGCTGGACGGCGTCGATGACGCGCCCGAGTTCGCACAGGATTTCGTGGCCGAGGACTGACTCGCTGCGACCGATTCTGACGCAGGCGGGGCCTAGACTCCGCTTCCAGGTCGAACGGGAGGCGGGAAATGTCCGAAATGTCCGAAAGTGTCCCACGAATTTTTTGGTCATTCGGACACTTCATGGAGGGTCCGGCCAGCCGGGTGATGCAATCCCCCCGAACCCTTGCTAATCCGCTGGGATGATCGCTCGCCTTCGCCCCGTACCGTTCGACCTCGGCCCCGTCCATTTCGTGGGCATAGGGGGCATCGGGATGAGCGGGATCGCCGAGATCATGCTCAAGATCGGCTATTCGGTTCAGGGCTCGGACGCCAGGGCCAGCGCAAATACCGAGCGGCTGGAGCGGCTGGGCGCGCGCATCTTCATCGGCCATGACGCCGGCCACATCGGCGACGGCGTCTCGGCGGTGGTCTATTCCACGGCCGTCAAGGCGACCAATCCCGAGATGGTCGCGGCCCGCGAGCGCCGGATCCCGCTGGTGCGCCGGGCCGAGATGCTGGCCGAGCTGATGCGGCTGCAGTTCTCGATCGGGGTCGGCGGCACCCACGGCAAGACCACCACCACCTCCATGGTCGCGGCCCTGCTGGACCAGGCCGGGCTCGACCCCACGGTGGTCAACGGCGGCATCATCAACGCCTACGGCACCAACGCCAAGGTGGGCGACGGCGACTGGATCGTGGTCGAGGCCGACGAGAGCGACGGCAGCTTCCTGCGCCTGAAATGCACGGTCGCGATCATCACCAACATCGACCCCGAGCACCTCGACCACTACGGCGACTTCGACGCGCTGAGGAAGGCGTTCGTCGACTTCATCGAGGACATTCCCTTCTACGGCTTCGGCGTCGTCTGCCTCGACCACCCCGAGGTGCAGCGGCTGGCGGCCTCGATCGACAACCGTCGCCTCGTCACCTACGGCCTCAACCCCCAGGCCATGGTCCGGGCCGATAACTGCCAGATGAGCCCGGACGGCTGCCGCTTCGACGTGGTCATCCAGGGGCAGGGTCTGGCCGCTCTCGAAGAGCCGATCCGCATCGAGGGCCTGCACCTGCCCATGGCCGGCTGGCACAATGTCTCCAATGCGCTCGCCGCCATCGCCGTGGCGCGCGAGCTGGACGTCTCGGACGAGGCGATCAGGGCCGGTCTCGCCGGTTTCGGCGGGGTGCGGCGGCGCTTCACCACCACGGGCGTGGTCGGCGGCGTCCGGATCGTCGACGACTACGGCCACCACCCGGTCGAGATCGCCGCCGTCCTGAAGGCCGCCCGTCAGGTCGCCGACGGACGCGTCATCGCCGTGGTCCAGCCGCACCGCTTCACCCGCCTGCGCGACCTGATGGAAGAGTTCTCGACCTGCTTCTCCGATGCCGACGCCGTCTATGTCGCCGACGTCTATGCGGCCGGCGAGACGCCGATCGAGGGGATCGACAAGGATGCGCTGGTGGAGGGCATCCGCCGTTTCGGCCATCGTTCGGTCCAGCCGCTGGAGAGCGTCGAGGCGCTGCCGGGCGTGGTCGCGGCCGAGGCGAAGCCGGGCGACCTCGTCGTTCTGCTGGGCGCCGGCGACATCACCGCCTGGGCCTACGCCCTGCCGGGGCAGCTGGAGGCGCTGGCTTGATCGCTCTTCCCGAGGTGCGCGGCAAGCTGCTGCGCGACGAGCCGCTCGGGCCGTTCACCTGGTTCCGGGTGGGCGGGAACGCCGACGTGCTGTTCATCCCGGCCGACGGCGACGACCTGGCTGATTTCCTGAAGGCGCTGGACCCGGCTGTGCCCGTGACGGTGCTGGGCGTGGGCTCCAACGTCATCGTCCGCGACGGCGGCGTCGAGGGCGTGGTCGTCCGGCTGGCCGGGCGGCCCTTCGCCGGGATCACGACCGAGGGCGACACCATCACCGCCGGCGCCGGCGCGCTGGACTCCATGGTCGCCAGGGCCTCGGCCAAGGCGGGTCTGACCGGGCTGGAGTTCTACGCCGGCATCCCCGGCACCATCGGCGGCGCCCTGACCATGAACGCCGGCTGCTACGGCGCGGAGACCAAGGACATCCTGGTCTCGGCGCGCGGGGTGACGCGGTCGGGCGAGCGGGTCGAATATGCGCTGGCCGACTTCGGCTACACCTACCGCCACTCCGAGGCGCCGGCGGACATCATCTGGCTGGAGGCGACCTATCGCGGGACGCCGGCCGACCCCGAGGCCGTGTCGGCGAAGATCGCCGAGATCACCTCGCGCCGGGAACAGACCCAGCCGATCCGCGAGAAGACCGGCGGCTCGACCTTCAAGAACCCGCCGGGCCATTCGTCGTGGAAGCTGGTCGACGAGGCGGGCTGGCGCGGCAAGCTGTTCAGGGCCACCGGAGGCGGGGCCATGTTCAGTGAATTGCACAGCAATTTCATGATCAACCCGGGCGAGGCGACCGCCGCCGACATCGAAGGCCTTGGCGATACGGTGCGGGCGGACGTTCAAAGTAAACTGAACGTAAACCTCGAATGGGAGATCAAGAGGATCGGCCGCCCGCTTTGAGTTGATCACCCGCATGACCCGCCCGTTCGCAGACCTGCACGTCGCCGTCCTGATGGGCGGATTGTCGTCCGAACGGGAGGTTTCGCTGAGCTCGGGCCGGATGTGCGCCGACGCCCTGGAAGGGCAGGTGGCCCGGGTCAGCCGCGTCGACGCCGGCCGCGACCTGGCCCAGGTGCTGGCGGATCTGAAACCCGATGTCGTCTTCAACGCCCTGCACGGCGAATGGGGCGAGGACGGCTGCGTCCAGGGCGTGCTGGAGACCCTGGGCCTTCCCTATACCCACTCGGGCGTCCTGGCTTCGGCGCTCGCGATGGACAAGGAAAAGTCCAAGGCCGTGCTGCGCGCCGCCGGCGTGATCGTGCCCGGCGGCGGTCTGTTCGACCGGTACGAGGTGGCGCGCCGCCACGTCATCGATCCGCCCTATGTCATCAAGCCCAACGCCGAAGGCTCCTCGGTCGGGGTCTATCTGGTGCGCGAGGGCGAGGCGCCCTGCGCCGCGCCCGGCGAGGCCGCCTGGACCTATGGCGAACTGGTCATGGTCGAGCCCTTCATCGCGGGAAAGGAACTGGCGGTGACGGTTCTCGGGGAAAAGTCGGGTCCCCGCGCCCTGACGGTCACCGACATCACGCCGCACAAGGGCTTCTACGACTACGAGGCCAAATACGCGCCGGGCGGCTCCAGCCACATCCTGCCCGCGGTTCTGCCGCCGCATGTGTTCGAGAAGGCGCTGCGGGAATCCGAGCTGGCGCATGCCGCCATGGGGTGTCGCGGCGTGTCGCGATCGGACTTTCGTTATGACGATATTAAGGACGATCTGGTCCTTCTGGAGGTCAATACCCAGCCCGGCATGACGCCGACCTCGCTCAGTCCCGAGCAGGCCGCCTTCGTCGGGATGGACTATAAAGCATTGGTGCGGTGGATGGTGGAGGACGCCTCATGCCCGCGGTAGTTCGCGGCGGTCGGCGACAGAGTTCGAACCAGCCTGCAAAACGCGGCGCGGCTCCCCGGTCACAGGGGCGCGGCCGCGCGCCCCGCAATGCGCCGGCCACGCCGGGCAAGATGGCGGCGCTGGGCCGTCTCGACCTGTCGCCCCGCGCGGTCATCATCTCCATCGTCGCCGGCGTCGCCGTTCTGGCGGGCGTGCTGGCCACCGGCGCCCGCGCCGAGCGCATCGGCGCCTCGATCAGCCACGGGGTCGACGGCGCGGCCGCCGGCATGGGGCTGAAACTCGAGAAGGTCTTCATCGAGGGCGAGTCCCCCGAAGCCACCGCCACCATCCAGCGCGCCGTCCAGCTTCGCGCCGACCAGCCGATGACCTCGATCGACCTCGACGCCGTGCGCAAGCGGGTCGAGGCGGTGGGCTGGGTCAAGAGCGCTCGCGTGGTGCGCCTTCTGCCCAACACCCTGATCGTCCACGTCACCGAGCATGACCGCCTGGCCGTCTGGCAGGCCGGCGGCCAGAACCGGGTCATCGACAGCCACGGCGCGGTCATCGCCGGGGCTGACGCCGGCCGCTATCCCAACCTTCCGCTGGTCGTCGGCAAGGGCGCCGAACAGGCCGCCTCCGAGGTTCTGCCCCTGATCGCCCAGCGGCCCGGCCTGCAGGCGCGGGTCGAGGCGCTGGTGCGCGTCGACGAGCGTCGCTGGGACCTGAGACTGAAGGACGGCAGCCTGATCCAGCTGCCCGCCACCGACCAGGACGCCGCCCTGATCCAGCTGGATGCGCTGGACCAGCGCGAACGGCTGCTGGAGCTGGGCTTCGACCGTATTGATCTGAGAACGCCTGGGGAGGTCGCCGTCCGGCCCTCCGCCGGCGCCGCGTAGGGTAGGGGACGCTTATGGCCGGACGGTCTGTGGATAAAACTGTGGACGGCGCCAAGGGCGCCGCCGGTCGCGCGCCCGTCGTGGCGGCGCTGGATCTCGGCCAGTCCAAGGTGGCCTGCTTTATCATGAAGCCGGAGGGCGTCCGTCACGCCGACCGGACCATCCGCGTCGCCGGAGCCGGGCACGTCCAGTCGCGCGGCGTCCGCGGCGGCGGCATTGTGAATATGGACGAGGCGGCCCAGGCCATCGGCCACGCCGTCGAGCGCGCCGAGCGCGCCGCCGGCTCGCCGGTCTCGGGCGTCGTCGTCACCACGGCCATCGGCCAGATGGCCAGCCATCGCGTCCAGGCCCGGGTCTCTCTCGGAGCCACGCCGGTCGGAGACGCCGATCTGGCGCGCGCCATCGCCATGGCCCTGGCCCAGATCCGCCTGCCCAACCGTCGGCCCATCCACGTCCTGCCGATCGCCTGGTCGGTCGACGGCGCGCGCGGCGTCCACGACCCCCGTTCGATGAAGGGCCATTCGCTCGGCCTCGACCTGCTGGTCGTCTCCATGGCCGAGGGCGCCTTCAACGGCCTGAGTCACTGCCTCGAACTGGCGCATCTCGACCTCCAGGGCGTGGCCTCGGCGCCGGTGGTGTCGTCGCTGGCGGCGCTGGAAGACGACGAGATGGATCTGGGCTGCGTCTGCATCGACATGGGCGGCGGCTCCACCTCGGCGGCGGTCTGGGGCGGACGATCCCTGCTGCACATTGAATCCCTGAACGTCGGCGGCGATCACGTCACCGCCGACATCGCCCGCGGCCTGTCGACTTCCAAGGCCGGGGCCGAGCGGCTCAAGACCCTGCACGGCTCGGCCATGGCCAGCGCCAATGAGGACCGCGAGATGCTGGAGGCCCCGCCGCGCGGCGAGGACCCGTCGGCCGGTCCCATCTTCGTCCAGCGCGCCATGCTGAAGACGGTCATCGCTCCGCGCGTTGAGGAAACCCTCGAACTGCTGCGCGACCGCCTGCGCAACGCCGGCGTGGGCCTCGAACCCGGCGCGGGCCTCGTCCTGACCGGCGGCGCCAGCCAGCTGAACGGCGTCCGCGAACTGGCCGTGCGCGTGTTCGACCGCCCCGTGCGCCTCGGCAAACCCCAGCGCGCGCCCCACCTGGCCGACGCCGCGTCGGGTCCGGCCTTCTGCTCCGCCGCCGGCGTCCTGCTGCGCGCGGCCTACGGTCCGCGCGAGGCCGTTTCGGCCCGCAAGCTGATGTCGCGACAACTTTCGGCTGCAGACGCTCCGCGCATCCATCAAGGCGGGATTGTGGCGCGCGCCGCCGGCTGGTTGCGCGAAAACCTCTGAACCGACCGGCCTGCCCGGCTGGGCGGCGCTTTGTAGCTTGGCAGTTCCTTGTCCCTACTGTGTCCGGATTGTAACAACCAGGGCCCGGATTGGTCGTCGTGCCGCCACAATGTTTGCCGCTGCGGTCTTTGCTGTTAGCGTGGTCGTCCGAAGCAGAATCCGTCTCCACGGCGGATTCTGCCTATTGCATCCATTTCTGGTTGGGGCCCAATCATGCTTCTGAAGCGCAAGTACCTCTTTGGCTCGACGATCCTTGCAGGCGTCATGGCTGTCACCGCTCCGGCCTTCGCCCAGAGCCAGCTTCCGCCCGTGAACGTCCAGGGTCAGGCCGACCAGGACGCCACCGAGATCGACGAAGTCGTCGTCACCGGCTCGCGCATCCGTCGCGACCCCACCAACGCTCCGACCCCGCTGATCCAGGTCAATCGCGAAACCCTGCTGACCACGGGTCAGTCGACGGTGATCGACTACCTGGCCACCATCCCGGCCCTTTCGAACTCGGTCGTTCCGTCGGACACGACGGGTTCCGGCCTGGGTGACGGCGGCCTGTCGCTGGCCAACCTGCGCTCGCTCGGTTCGAACCGTACGCTGACCCTGGTGGACGGCCGTCGTCACGTCGGCTCCAACGGCGGTTCGCTCGCCGTCGACGTCGACACCATCCCCCGCCTGCTGATCGAGAACATCGAGATCATCACCGGCGGCGCCTCGTCGGTCTACGGCGCGGACGCCGTCTCCGGCGTGCTGAACTTCGTCCTGCGCAAGGATTTCGAAGGCCTGGAGATCGACGCCAACTACGGCATGATCAACCAGGGCGGCGAGGCCTCCAAGCGCATCTCGGCCCTGCTCGGCCACAACTTCTTCGATGACCGTCTGAACCTCTACGCTCACGCCGAATACGAGCAGCAGGACCCGGTCACGTCGTTCGACATCGACTGGATCGAAGACGGCTACTATCTGCTCGGCATCGACGCGGATCCCACCAATGCGACCCTGGGGCCGCCCGCCGACGGCTTCGTCGATTCCTTCCTGTTCCGCGGCCCGGTCCGCATGGACCGCCCGGTCTGGGGTCAGACGACCATCGCCCACACGACCCGCCTGAGCCCGACCGGCGATCCGGACGTGGCGAACTTCACCGGCAGCTCGTGTAACTTCACCTATGCGGCCGGCTGCTACGCCGTGGCTCCCGGCTATACCTACTGGTACGACGGCACGACCGCCCGTCCGGCCAACTTCGGCCAGCGCATCGGCGAGACCGGCGTCAGCCGTCCGTACAACTACGGCGGCGACGGCGACAATCCGGCGGCCTTCTCGACCCTCTCGCGGGTGCCGGATTCGGAATCCCAGCGTTACCAGGTCGGCGCCAACCTGCGCGTCACCGACAACATCGACGCCTTCTTCGAGGTCAAGCACATCATCGAAGACACCTTCGATGTCAGCCAGCCGACCTTCTTCGACTTCGATCTGGACAACACCTCCTACGCCCCGACCCAGCTGAACTCCCTGTGGGGCGTTCAGGCCATGGACCTGCGCTGGGATGACAACGCCTTCCTGCCGGCCCTGGTGCGCAACGCCATCGCCACCAACCGCCTGGAAGTCTGCACCCCGCCGACGGCGACCCTGCCGAGCCGCAACTGCGCGCCCGGTCCGCTGGTCCAGCTGGGCCGCCACAGCATGTTCGGTCCCGACCGGTACCAGGACAACCATCGTGAGCTGACGCGCTTCGTCGTCGGCGCGCGCGGCTCGTTCGACCAGCTGCTGTTCGTCGACAACATCAACTGGGACATCGGCTACACCTACGGTGAAGCCACGATGGAGAACATCGAAGGCGGCGTTGACTCCCTGCGTGTCGGCCTCGCCGCCGACTCGGTCTTCGACGTCGCCGGCGTGGTCAACGGCACCCCGGGCCAGATCGTCTGCCGCGCCCAGCTGCTGGACGCCCTGGGTCTGCCGCTCGAGTACAACAACATCGGCAACGTGTTCGGCGGCGAAGATGTCCGCAACCTGCAGGGCTACAGCCAGGCAGACATCGACAGCTGCGCCCCGCTGAACATCTTCGGCGACGGCAACCAGAGCCAGGCCGCCCTCGATTACATCGACGCCGCCATCGCCGTGACCGAGCTCAATGAGCAGGAGCAGTTCATCGCCTCGGCCGCCGGCGAGCTGTGGGACTTCTGGGGCGCCGGCCCGATCGGCGTCGCCCTGGGCGTCGAATACCGCCGCGAATACACCGAAGCCGTGGGCCGCGACGCCGACACCAACGGTCGCTTCCTGTTCATGAACACGGGCCCCGACTTCGTGGGCGCCCAGTACGAGAGCGAGGAAGTCTTCGCCGAACTGTCGCTGCCGCTCTTCCGCGACAGCTGGATGGGCGAATACGCCGAACTGAGCGGTTCGTACCGCTACGCCGACTACACGACGGTGGGCGAGCTCGACGTCTACGGGGTGAACCTGGTTTACCGCCCGGTTCAGGACATCACCTTCAAGACCAGCTTCAACAGCTCGGTCCGGGTGCCTGACCTGGGTGAGAACTTCTCGCCCTTCAGCCAGACCTTCGCCAACAGCTTCGTCGATCCCTGCGCCACGAACCAGATCGCCGGCATCGGCGATGCTGAAATCCGCAACAACCGGATCACCAACTGTTCGGCCCTGGCCGCGGCTCAAGGTCTGAGCTTCGACTTCGGCAGCGCCACCGCGACGACGACCGACGACTTCCTGCCGGCCTACACCTCGGGTATCGCCGGCGTGCTCGGCGGCAACCCGTTCCTGCAGCCGGAAGAGTCGGAATCCTTCACCTTCTCGACGGTGATCCAGCCGCGTTGGTTCCCGAACCTCAGCCTGGTGCTGGACTACTACGAGATCGAGATCGAGAACGTCATCTCGACCGTCTCGGCCCAGACCGCCGCCAACAACTGCGTCAGCGGCGCTTCGCTGAACACGGCCGCCTGCGCCACCATCTTCCGTAACCGCGGACAGGTGGGCGAAGAGTTCTGGGTTGGCGGACCGGTTGGCGATCCCATCGGCGGCTTCATCGAAGGCTCCATCAACTACGCCGCCCTGACCACCCGTGGTCTGGACTTCACGGCGCGGTACTCGGTGGACATCGAGGAAACGTTCGGCCGCAACTGGGGCCGTCTCGACTACTCCATCGGCGGCCTGTGGCTGATCGAGCAGGAGCAGTTCCTGAACTCCTCGGATCCGAGCGACGGCACCGAGATCGGCAGCACGCTCTTCTACCCGCGCGTCCGGTTCACCTCTTCGCTGACCTACACGCCCAACGACGTCTGGAGCGTGAACTGGACTGTCGATTGGCAGACCGCCCAGGACATCGTCTCGCCGCGTAACTTCATTGCGAACAGCGACAGCCGGTCCCCGGACTACCTCGACACGGGTGACTTCGCCCGCCATGACTTCACGGTCCGCTGGAACGTCGAGGACAACCTGTCGCTGCGCGCTGGCGTGGTGAACGCGTTCGACAACGAGCAGGCCCCCTGGCTGGGCACGACGCTCTACTCGAACTTCGATCCCTACGGCACGCGCTTCTTCATCGGCCTGAACTACCGTCCCTGGTAAGATCCACGGACGCCACGACGAAGGGGGGCGGCTCGCAAGAGCCGCCCCCTTTTTCGTGTCCGCTGCAAAACTGTGGTGAAGGTTAACGAAATCCGTGGCCTCGGGCCCGACTCAGCCTATCGGGTAACACTCCCTTAAGCAGTTCAGGTGTTTCCTTAACGCGCTCATAACCAATGCGAATCGGCGGGGAATCGCATCGGGGTACGGCAAGGGCAGGGTCGGATAAGGTCGGATAAGAATATGTCTCTCTCGCTGGTGCGTCCGCAACACACGGAACTGAAGCCCCGTATCGTCGTCTTCGGCGTCGGCGGAGCCGGCGGGAACGCCGTCAACAACATGATCGACGCCGGCCTTGAAGGGGTCGAGTTCGTCGTCGCCAACACCGACGCGCAGCACCTGTCGTTCGCCAAGACCGACCGCCGCGTCCAGCTGGGCGAGACCATCACGCAAGGCCTGGGCGCCGGCGCCCACCCCGAGGTCGGCATGAACGCCGCCGAGGAATCCGCCGAGGAAATCTACGGGCACCTGGACGGCGCCCACATGGTCTTCATCACCGCCGGCATGGGCGGCGGCACCGGAACCGGAGCCGCCCCCGTCATCGCCAAATGCGCGCGCGACCGCGGCATACTGACGGTCGGCGTCGTGACCAAGCCCTTCACCTTCGAGGGCCGCCACCGCATGCGTCTGGCCGATGCGGGCATCGCCGAGCTGCAACGCTACGTCGACACCCTGATCGTCATCCCGAACCAGAACCTGTTCCGCGTCGCCAATGAGCGCACCACCTTCGCCGACGCCTTCGGCATGGCCGACCAGGTGCTGCACTCGGGCGTGCGCTCGATCACCGACCTGATGATCCTGCCGGGCCTGATCAACCTCGACTTCGCCGACGTCCGCGCCGTCATGTCCGAAATGGGCAAGGCGATGATGGGCACGGGCGAGGCCACGGGCGACGACCGCGCCCTGATGGCGGCCCAGAACGCCATCGCCAACCCGCTGCTGGACGAGACCAGCCTCAAGGGCGCCAAGGCCGTGCTGGTGAACATCACCGGCGGCATGGACATGACCCTGCTGGAAGTCGACGAGGCCGCCAACGCCATCGCCGGCGAGGTGGACGCCGACGCCAACATCATCTTCGGGGCCGCCTTCGACCCGGCCCTGGACGGCAAGATCCGCGTCTCGGTCGTGGCCACCGGCATGGAAGACCTGGCCGCCGCCAAGGGCGCGCCCTCGACCGGAACCCCGGCCTTCGACCGCCGTCCCGCTGCGCCCTACGCCGCCTCGCGCGCCGAGCCCGTCCGTCACGAGCCGGTTCGCAGCGAGCCGGTCCGCGCCGAGGCTCCGCGCCAGACCGAGGCCGCGCCGATCGTTCCGACCTTTCAGTCCGCCCAGCCGACCTACGGGACTGCGGCCCGCGCTCCCGAGCCGCGCCCGGAACCCGTGATCCACGTCGCCGAGGACCGGAACCTGGAGCCGATCGTCGATCCCTGGGTCGAGGAGTATGAATCCTCGCCGCGCGCGCGCACGGCCGCCGAAACCACCGCTCCGGTGGCCCAGGGCGACCTCTATATGGATCCCTCGGCCGACCGCGATCCGCAGCCGGAGCCGCGCCGGGAAGAGCCCGCCTATGACGACTATGATGACCGCGATCATCGAAAGTCCGGCTGGAGCCTGTTCGGTCGGGGCAAGCGCCAGGCAGCGCAGCCGACCTATCCGCAGTCGCGTCAGACCGAGTCCCGCATGAACACCGAGATGCGTCCGACCACCCAGGCCCAGCCGGCTCCCGAGCCCGAGCTGGGGCAGGCCGAAGACGATCTGGAAATTCCGTCGTTCCTGCGCCGCCTCGCCAACTGAGGCTGTTCGACTGATCGATGAAGGCCCCGGAGCCCGCGCTCCGGGGCTTTTTCGTGGCGGACGCGGTTACCAAAACCGAAACAATTGGAAACCCTACTTTCATTTCGCTGTTGCGGAGCGACCGTTAGAGGGTTGCTGGGGCGCAATCCGCACGAATAGCGGAACGCCGTTATCCAGAGAGTTCCAGCTTGCCGGTCAGCTACGACCATCGCCAGAAGACGACCGTCGCCCCCGCGATCATCGCGGGCGTGGGCGTGCACACGGGCGACCGGGTGCGTCTGGCCGTGCGCCCGGCGCCGGTCGGCACGGGCATCGTCTTCGTGCGCACCGACATCAGGGACCGCGACAACCGCATTCCGGTCTCGGGCGAGGCCGTCGTCGACGCCCGCCTGAACACCATGATCGAGAACGCCGCCGGCGTGCGCCTGTCGACCATCGAACACCTGATGGCCGCCTTCGCCGCCCTGGGCGTGTCGAACGCCGTGGTCGAGGTGGACGGACCCGAGCTGCCGATCCTCGACGGTTCGGCGCTGCAGTTCGTCCAGCTGCTGGATCGCGCCGGCTTCCGCCGTCAGGAAGCGGCTGTCCGCTATATCGAGATCCTCGAGCCGATCCGCGTCCAGGAAGGCGACAAGACCGCCGCCCTGCTGCCCTGCGACCGCTACGAGATGCGGTTCGAGATCGACTTCGACACGCCGGTCATCGGCAATCAGGTGGTGGACTTCGTCGTCGACGAGGAAACCTTCCGCAACGAGATCATGGCCGCCCGCACCTTCGGCTTCGCCCATGAGGTCGAGGCCCTGCGCCGCGCCGGTCTGGCCCGCGGCGGTTCGCTGGAAAACGCCGTGGTCATCGACGGCGACCAGATCCTGAACCCCGGCGGCCTGCGGATGGAGCGCGAGTTCGTCAAGCACAAGGCGCTGGACGCCATCGGCGACCTGTACGTTCTCGGCGCGCCCCTGCTGGGCCGCTATGAGGGCGTGAAGGCGGGCCACCACATCAACAACCTGCTGGTCCGCGAACTGCTGGCCAATCCGCAGGCGTGGCGTGAAGTGACGGGCGCCCCCGAGCTGGCGATGGCGGGCTAGAAACAGCCCGCCGGACGCCGAGGAATTCGGATACGGATTCCGCGGGATTTCGAATACGGAATCCGGGAATTGAGAGACGACGGCTACCGCCTCGTCAGCGGAGGCTGATCGCGCTCATCAGCCGGCCGAAATCTGCCTCTCCATTCAGATAAGCCCGGCGGTTCGAGAAGAAGCGCGCCTCGTCCACGCGCGTGTCGTGGCCGGTCCAGGCGGCGTCGCCGATCCCGGCCTGCTGCAGACGCCACAGAACGAAGCCGGGCAGGTCGAACAGGCGTTTGTCCGCTGTCTCCCCCGGGGCGAAGAAGCGACCGCCGCCGGGGTCGTGGTGGTCGAACCGTTCCTGGAAGTCCGCGCCGACCTCATAGCTGGCCTGGGCGATGCAGGGGCCGACCACGGCGACCATGCGGCGCGGTTCGGCGCCGAGCGCCTGCATCGAC
>NZ_JAKFEB010000049.1:0-10931 GCF_036677305.1 Brevundimonas sp.
CCCCCCGGCCGGTCTCCGCAAGGAGCCGTCCGGGCGTCGGCAAGGCCCGAACAGGGCCGGCGGCCGGCACGCGCGTGGAAAACGACGACGCGGGGCGGTCTGTCTCGTCGAAACGGTAACTCTACAACAGCACCGGGCGAGCCCGGTCGCCCCGCGCCCTCCCCGAACTTTTCAGCGGAAACGCCGAAGAGCGCTTCAGCCTGCCCGGCCGCATCGGGTCGGGAGGTTCCGAAGGGCCGACGACGGCGGCCCGCCCGCATGGTCTTTGAAAACTGAATCGGGCCTACGAAAACGCCACGAAGATCAGCGCGACGACGGTGACGTCGACGGTGCGGGCGATGAAGGTCAGCATGGCGGCGGTCCCGAACGGAGGGTGAGAGCCCGTCGTTCAGCAAGGACCGTGCCGCGGCGTCAGATGTCGCTGTCTTCCGTCCGGCCGGGGCGGGGCCGCCGCTCGTTGGCCCCCGAATGCTCGGTCCCCAGATAGGCCGAACGGGCTGCGTCCAGCACCGGCGGCCCGCCCTTGATGCCCCGTCGCTGCCCTTCCTGGCCGATCATCTGGGCGGCGAAGGCGGCGGCCGAGGCGTCCGGCGCCGGCGCGGGGGCAGGTCTTGCCGGGGGCTCGGCAGGCCCGGCCTCGAATTCCGTGACCGTGAGGGCGCGCGACCGGGCTGCGGCCCGGCGCTCGGCGGCGCGCCGCTCGGCCGATCGTCGGTCCTCGCGGCGTTCGACGGGACCCACGGCGCGGATCTCGTCGCCCATGTCAGCCGCCCTTGCCGGGCGTCTTCGACAGCTTGTCGATCTGGCTGCGCATCTCGTCCATCTGGCGGCGCATTTCCGCCAGGGGATCGGCGTCCGGCGCGGGCTCGGGTTTCGCCGCCGCCGAGGCCGCCGCCATCGCGCCGGGCGTCAGGGCGCCGAAGCCCGGCCACATCTTCATGGCGTCGCTGAACATGGCCATGTTGCGCTTGACGGCCTCGTCCATCAGCCCGGCCCCGGGCGCGGCGCCGAAGGCCTTGGAGAACTGGCCGCGGATCTGCTCCTGCTGGCGGCTGAAATTGTCGAGCGACATCTCCAGATAGCTGGGCAGCACCCCCTGCATCTGGCCGCCGTAGAAGCCGATCAGCTGGCGCAGGAACTGGACCGGCAGCAGGGCCTCGCCGCGGCTCTCTTCCTCGAAGATGATCTGGGTCAGGATCTGGCGGGTCAGGTCGTCGTTGGTCTTGGCGTCGAAGACCACGAACTCGGTCCCCTCGCGCACCATCTTCGCCAGGTCCTCCAGCGTCACATAGGCCGAGGTCGCCGTATTGTAGAGGCGGCGGTTGGCGTATTTCTTGATGACGACGGTTTCGCCGGCTCCGGACTTCCTGTCAGCCACGCGCGATCCTCGTTCCTGTTGCAACGCCGCACTATGCTGCGCTGCGGACGCGAATGTCTAGCCGACGCCCGCCGCGGCCGGGGCCAGGACGACGCCGACCAGCACGGCGGCCCAGTGCACGGACGCGCCGGTGACCACGAAACCGTGCCAGATGGCCCTGCGGAACTTCACCTTCGGGCTGATGAAGACGAACACCCCGGCGGTGTAGATCAGCCCGCCCAGCACCAGCAGGCCCAGGGCGATCGGGTGGACGGTGTCGATCATCGGCTTCAGCGCGATCACCGCCAGCCAGCCGAACAGCACATAGACGCCGCTCCAGAAGGCGTCCGAGATCCGCGGCGCCACCAGCTTGGCGCCGACGCCCGCCAGCGCGATCGTCCAGACCAGCAGGGTGAATCCGATCGACCAGGCGCCTTCGAAACGCTGGGTCGTGAACGGCGTGTAGCTGCCCGCGATCATCAGAAAGATCGCCGCCTCGTCCATCCGGCGCAGGATGGGTCGGGCGGCGCAGGGCCGGGTCTGGTTGTAGATGGTCGAGACGGTCAGCATGGCGACCAGGCAGAGGGCGTAGGTCGCGGTCGCCGCCACGGCTCCGATGCCGACATACATAGCGGCCAGCACCGCCAGCACGATCCCGCCCACAGCGGCCAGGGTCAGGCCGACGACGTGCACGACGAGGTCGGCGGTCTTTTCGGCGGGCGAGCGATAGTGTTCGGCCATGTCGAGCTCGTCCGGCTCGCAGACCTTGACGAACACCTTTTTCAATCGCGTCAGCATGGCCACCACAAGCCTTTCTGGCCTGGTTCGTTCCCTCAAGGATAGGCGCAGGAGGGTGACCGGGCGGTGAATGGAGCCGTCAGACGTGACGAAGGCCTCCGGATGCGGCAGAAACGCCACGATTTGTATCGCGCGGCCTGACGACCACATGAGGCGTCCAGGTTTCGCACCCACGGCCCGCGCTCCCCCGCCCAGGCCCGGTTCCAGAGGTTCGTGAATGTCCATCGACGTCGTCATCGTCTCCGCCGCGCGCACGCCGGTCGGCGCCTTCATGGGCGGCCTGTCCAGCCTGCCGGCGTCGAAGCTGGGCGAGGTCGCGATCCGGGCGGCGCTGGAGCGGGCCGGCGTCGATGCCGCCGAGGTCGACGAGGTCATCCTGGGCCATGTGCTGCAGGCGGCGGCGGGGCAGGGCCCGGCCCGGCAGGCGGCCATGGGGGCGGGCATTCCGAAGGAAACGGCGGCCTGGAGCCTGAACCAGATCTGCGGCTCGGGCCTGCGCGCGGTCGCCATCGGCGCCCAGCAGATCGCGCTTGGCGATGCGAGGATCGTCGTCGCCGGCGGTCAGGAGAGCATGAGCCAGGCGCCGCACGCCCAACACCTGCGCAGCGGCCAGAAGATGGGCGACCTGTCGCTGATCGACACCATGATCCGGGATGGGCTGTGGGACGCCTTCAACGGCTATCACATGGGCCAGACGGCGGAGAATGTGGCCGACACGTTCCGGATCAGCCGCGCCGACCAGGACGCCTTCGCCGTCGCCAGCCAGCACAAGGCCGAGGCGGCCCAGAAGGCCGGCCGCTTCGACGACGAGATCGCGCCGGTGACCATCGCCTCGAAGAAGGGCGACGTCGTCGTCGACAAGGATGAATACATCCGTCACGGCGCCACCCTCGACGCGATGGAGAAGCTGCGTCCCGCCTTCACGAAGGAGGGCTCCGTCACCGCCGCCAACGCCTCGGGCCTCAACGACGGCGCCGCGGCGCTCGTGCTGATGAGCGCCGACGAGGCGAAGGCCCGGGGCCTCGAGGTCCTGGCCCGGATCGTCTCTTCCGCCACGGCGGGCGTCGATCCGGCGGTCATGGGCACGGGCCCGATTCCGGCGTCGAGGAAGGCGCTGGAAAAAGCCGGCTGGACCGTCGCCGATCTCGACCTGGTGGAGTCCAACGAGGCCTTCGCGGCCCAGAGCCTGTGTGTCCTTCGCGAACTCGGGCTCGACCCCGACAAGGTCAACGTCAACGGCGGCGCCATCGCCATCGGCCACCCCATCGGCGCGTCCGGCGCCCGCATCCTGACCACCCTGCTGCACGAGATGAAGCGGCGCGGCGCCGGCAAGGGTCTGGCGACCCTGTGCATCGGCGGCGGCATGGGCGTGGCCATGTGCGTCCAGCGCGATTGACCCGGCGGTGACAGACCCCGGCAGCGCGGAAACCGACGGCCGCATCGCCATCATCGGCGGCGGATTCTCGGGCGCGATGCTGGCCGCCCGCCTTGCCGAATGCGGCGTCGCCTCGGTGCTGATCGACCGGAGCGGGAGCTTCGGACCGGGGCTGGCCTATTCCACGCCCTTCGAGGGCCATCTGCTGAATGTGCGCGCCAACCGGATGAGCGCGGTCGAGGGGCGGCCCGATGACTTTGTCGAATGGCTCAGGGACAGCGCGGGCTGGCGCGCCGACCCGGACGGTTTCGCACCGCGGCGCTATTTCGGGGAATATCTGCAACACCGCTTGAACGCCGTCCGGCTGGCGCACCCCGGCCGCATCGAAATGGCCACCGGCGAGGCGACGGCGGTCGACCCGGACGGCGTCAGCCTGGCCGACGGCCGGCGGATCGCGGCGCGCGCCGTCGTGCTGGCGACAGGCAATCCCGCGCCGAAGAGCGCGCGGAGCCGTTCGCGGCGGATCATCCCGGATCCCTGGGCGGCGGGCGCGCTGGAGAAGATCGGACCGCAGGACGAGGTCGTCATCCTGGGCTCCGGCCTGACCATGGTGGACATGGTGCTGTGGCTGGACGCCAACGGCCGCACCGGGCGGATCAGGGTGCTGTCGCGGCGCGGGCTGCGGCCCCGGGCGCATGGCGAACACCACGACACGCCGACCCCGCCGACCGGAAAATTGCTGGAAGGGTCGCCGTCGGAGCAACTGGCCGAGGCCCGCCGGCTCGTCGGCGAGACGGGCTCCTGGCGCGGGGTGATGGAGGGGCTGCGGCCCCGGACCGCACAGCTCTGGACCGGGGCGGAGCCGAAGACGCGCGCCCGCTGGCTGCGCCATCTGCGGCCGTGGTGGGACGTGCACCGCCACCGGATCCCGCCCGAGATCGACGAGGCCATGGACCGGCTGGAGGCCGCCGGCCGCCTCGATGTCTCGGCCGGTCGGGTCGACCGGATCGACACGGAGACAGACAGCGTCACGGTCCACTGGCGGCCGCGTGACGGTTCGCACAAACCGCCCCTGACCGCGGGCTGGCTGATCGACTGCACGGGGCCGGGGCATGCGGCGGCGCAGACGCCGCTCACCGCGGCCCTGCTCGCGGAGGGACGGGTGCGGCTCGAACCGCTGGGCCTCGGCCTGGACGTGGCCGCGGACGGTCGAGCGATCGGGGCCGACGGGACGCCGGACGATCGCCTGTTCGTGCTGGGGCCCCCGGCCTTCGCCTCCTTCTGGGAGACGACCGCCGTGCCCGACATCCGCAAGCGGGTGGAGGGACTGGTGGGGATGCTGGCGTCGGACGGCGCCTCATCCTAGGGTCATCGCCGTCCAGCTTCGGGGGAACGACTTGGCCAATCCGATTATCCGGGGTTTCCGCAACCTGACGCGCTTCTCAGGGCGGGATACGCGCGGCCAATTCTGGCCCTATGCCGGCGTGGTGTTCGCCCTCGTCTTCCTCGCGTTCGGCGTCTCCATCGGGCTCTGGATGAATGCGCTGTTCGCTGACATGTCCGCGTTCGCGGCCGCCCATCCGGATGCGGCGACGGTGCATTCTTCTCCGGGCCAGTATTCGATCCAGATCGACGGAGGGCATCCCGAGGCCCCGGTTCCCGACTTCACCCTGTTCTTCGTGGGAATGGGGCTGATGCTGGGATCGATGGTTCTGTTGCTGGCGGCGGCGGTTGCGCGGCGATTGCACGACCGGAACCTGCGAGCCTATTGGGGCCTCTTGCCGGTGCCTTTCCTCGTGATCGGCATGACGGTGTTTCTCGTGCTCATGGATCAGACGATGCAGGGCCACGCGGAGCCGAACTTCGGCCTGTTCGCCCTGCTGTTTCTGAACAACCTCGTCTACATGATCGCGTTGGTGAGCCTGATCGTGATGCTGGCGATGCGCGGCGCCCAGGGTGAGAACCGGTTCGGCTAATAGCCGGCAGCCGCCTTTTCGGCCCCGTAGCGCCGCAGACCTAGCCCGCCGCCTTCACCGCCGCGACCACATCCGCCACGACCGATTTCACCAGCGCCGCGTCGTCGCCCTCGGCCATGACGCGGATCAGCTTCTCCGTCCCTGACGGCCGCACCAGCAGGCGCCCGCCCCCGTCCAGCCGCGCCTCGGCGGCGGCGATGGCGGCCTTGACCCCGGCGTCCTGCAGCGGCTTGCCCGTCGTGAACCGGACGTTCTCCAGCAACTGCGGCACGGGCTCGAACTGGCGGGCCAGATCGCTCATGGCGCGGCCGCTCTCGACCAGCACGGCGAGCACCTGCAGCGCCGACATCAGGCCGTCGCCGGTGGTGGCGTAGTCGTGCAGGATGATGTGGCCGGACTGTTCGCCGCCCATGTTGAAGCCGCCCTGGCGCATCCGCTCCATGACATAACGGTCGCCGACCTGGGTCCGCTCCAGCGTCAGGCCGGCGGCGTTCAGGGCGCGCTCCATCCCTAGGTTGGACATGACGGTGGCGACCACGCCGCCGCCGACCAGCAGGCCCCGCTTCGCCCAGTCCAGGGCCACCATGGTCATGATCTGGTCGCCGTCGACGATCTGACCCTTTTCATCGCAGATGATGACCCGGTCGGCGTCGCCGTCCAGGGCGATACCGATGTGGGCCCCGTGGGTCTTGACCGCCTCGGCCAGGGTCTGCGGATAGGTCGAACCGCAGTTGGCGTTGATGTTCAGCCCGTTCGGCTCGACGCCGACCGGGAAGACCTCGGCCCCCAGTTCATAGAGCGTCGTGGGCGCGACCTTGTAGCCGGCGCCGTTGGCGCAATCGATGGCGATGCGCAGGCCCTGAAGGCTCAGGCCCTTGGGGAAACTGGCCTTGGCGATCTCGATATAGCGGGCCTGGCTGTCGTCGATCCGCTTGACCCGGCCCAGCTTGTCCGGGGGGGCGAGGCCGGCGTCCAGGGCCTGGTCCATCATGGATTCGATCTTCAGCTCGACCTCGTCCGACAGCTTGTAGCCGTCCGGGCCGAACAGCTTGATGCCGTTGTCGAGATAGGCGTTGTGAGAGGCGGAGATCATCACCCCGATGTCGGCCCGCATCGAACGGGTCATCATGGCCACGCCGGGCGTCGGCAAGGGGCCGAAGGTCAGCACATCCATGCCCGCCGAGGCGAAACCCGCGACCAGCGCCGGTTCGATCATATAGCCGGAAAGCCGCGTGTCCTTGCCGATCACGACGAGGTGCCGGCGGTCGTCGGACGACATGAACATCCGTCCGGCCGCCAGCCCCACCCGCAGAGCCACCTCGGGCGTCATGGGATGGCTGTTGGCGCGGCCCCGGATGCCGTCGGTGCCGAAATAACGTCTCTCGCCCAAGCTTCGTCTTCCTCTCGTCGCGGTCGCAGAAACCTTGCGAAACCGCTTTTTAGGTGCAAACCGGGGCGCCTGTCGCCTACATCGGCGCCAGACACCCGGGCTCGGCTTAGACCGTTACCCGTCCGCGTGCAAAACGCGGAAAGGCAGACTTCCGAGGGACTTATCCATGTGTGGCATCATCGGTGTGACGGGCGTCGGCCCGGCGGTTCCCCGTCTGATCGACAGTCTGAAAAGGCTGGAATACCGTGGCTATGACTCCGCCGGCGTCGCCGCACTCGTCGATGGACGGATCGAGCGTCGCCGCGCCAAGGGCAAGATCCGCGAGCTGGAGGCTGTGCTGGCCGCCGAGCCGCTGGACGCCACCGTCGGCATCGGACACACGCGCTGGGCCACCCACGGCGCCCCGACGACCGCCAACGCCCACCCGCACAAGGCGGGCCGCGTCGTTCTGGTGCACAACGGCATCATCGAGAATTTCGCCGAGCTGAAGGCCGAACTGGCCGCGGACGGCCATATGTTCGAAAGCCAGACCGACACCGAGGTCGTCGCACACCTGCTGGACCGTGAACTGGGCCGCGGGAACGACCCACTGGTCGCCTTCAAGACCGTGCTGGACCGGCTCACCGGCGCCTATGCGCTGGCCGTGCTGATCGAGGGCGAGGACGGGTTGATCCTCGGCGCGCGGCGCGGCAGTCCGCTGGTCGTCGGCTGGGGCGAGGGCGAGATGTATCTGGGCTCGGACGCCCTGGCGGTCGGCCCCTTCACGCAGAAGATCAGCTATCTGGAAGAGGGCGACTATGTCGGCGTCGACCGGAAGGGCGCGCGCATGTTCGACGTGGACGGCGCGGCGGTCGAGCGGCCGATCGTACAGGTTTCCGCTTCTTCGGCCCTGGTCGAGAAAGGCGAGTACCGGCACTTCATGGAGAAGGAAATCCATGAGCAGCCCGACAGCGTCCAGCACACCCTGTCCCACTACCTGGACTTCGTAAACGGCAAGGCGAAGACCGACTCCGCCGACTTCGCCGCCATCGACCGCATCCAGATCGTGGCCTGCGGCACCGCCTTCTACGCCGGCCAGATCGGCCGCTATGCGTTCGAGAAGCTGGCCCATCTGCCGTGCGACGTCGAGATCGCCTCCGAGTTTCGCTACCGCAATCCGGCCCTGACGCCGGGGACCCTGGCCGTCGCCGTCAGCCAGTCGGGCGAGACCGCCGACACCCTGGCCAGCCTGTCCTGGTGCAAGTCCAGGGGTCTGAAGACCGCGGCCCTGGTCAATGTCCACTCGTCGTCCATGGCGCGCGAGGCCGGGCATCTGTGGCCGACCCATGCGGGCCCCGAGATCGGCGTCGCCTCGACCAAGGCCTTCACCGCCCAGGTTGCGGCCCTGCTGGCCCTCGCTGTCGCGGCGGGCGTGCAGCGCGGTCATATCGACGAGGCGCGCGAGGCCGAACTGGTCAAGGCCCTGTTCGAGGCCCCGCGCCTGATCGCCGAGGCCATGAACATGGAGGACGACCTGAAGGCCGTCGCCCATGACATCGCCAAGGCCACCGACGTCCTGTTCCTGGGCCGCGGAGCCATGTTCCCGCTGGCCATGGAGGGCGCGCTGAAGCTGAAGGAGATCAGCTACATCCACGCCGAGGGCTATGCCGCCGGCGAGTTGAAGCACGGGCCGATCGCGCTGGTGGACGAATATACGCCGATCGTGGCCCTGGCCCCTCTGGACGAGGTCTTCGAGAAGACCGCCTCCAACCTGCAGGAGGTCGCGGCGCGGGGCGGACCGGTGATCATGATCG
Organism: Brevundimonas sp.; assembly: GCF_036677305.1. Taxonomy (GTDB): domain Bacteria; phylum Pseudomonadota; class Alphaproteobacteria; order Caulobacterales; family Caulobacteraceae; genus Brevundimonas. Next base: position 8,690 of record NZ_JAKFEB010000049.1, read on the forward strand.
CGCCGAAGGCCGCGCCCGATCCGCACGGCGCCGGCATCCGCCGCGTCGACGCGCCTGAATGCCATTCCCTGATCGCGCCCCTGATCTACGCCATTCCGGTGCAGCTGCTGGCCTATTACACGGCAGTGCAGAAGGGGACGGACGTGGATCAGCCGCGCAATCTGGCCAAGTCCGTCACCGTCGAGTGATCGCATCGGGGCGCAAATACGTTAGGTTGCCCGACCTCGCTGTTCAGGACTTCGCATGACCGCCCACAGTCGCCGCCTCCGCAAGGCCGTTCTGCCCGTCGCCGGCCTGGGGACCCGCGTTCTCCCGGGTACGAAAACCACGCCCAAGGAGCTGCTGAACGTCGTCGACCGGCCCATCCTCAGCTACATCGTCGAGGAAGCCCGCGAGGCCGGCATCGAGCACATCGTCTTCGTCACCGGGCGGTCCAAGGGCGCCATCGAGGACTATTTCGATCACCAGATCGAGCTTGAGGCCCAGCTTCTGGCCAAGGGCAAGACCGATATCCTCGACATGATGAACGCCGAACTGGCCAGCGCCGGCGAGATGAGCTTCACGCGGCAGATGCAGCCCCTGGGCCTGGGCCACGCCGTCTGGTGCGCCCGCGACATCATCGGCGACGAGCCGTTCGCCGTCTTGCTGCCCGATGTGATCGTCGACTCCCAGCCGGGCGCCCTCAAACAGCTGGCCGACGTCTATGCCGAAGTCGGCGGGAACGTCATCGGCGTCGAGGCCGTACCCGAGAGCGAGACCCACAAATACGGCATCGTCGATCCCGAGAACCGCGACGGCCGCCACATCCGCATGAAGGGGATGGTCGAGAAGCCGCCGCGCGGCGAGGCGCCGTCGAACCTGTCGATCTCGGGACGGTACATCCTGCAGCCGGAAATCTTCGGCATCCTGGAAAACCAGCCTCGCGGCGCGGGCGGCGAGATCCAGCTGACCGACGGCATGGCGCGGCTGATGCAGGACCAGGCTTTCACCGCCGTCGAATACGATGGCGTGACCCACGACTGCGGCGACAAGATCGGCCTGCTGCGCGCCAATGTGGCCCTGGCGTTGAAACGTGCGGACCTCGGCGAGGCGGCTCGCGCTGCGATCACCGCCCTGCTCTAGGCGAGGCTCACTCGCTCCGGGGCAGCCGTGTCGCGCTGGTGAGCTTGCAGAAATTATCGGTGTTGGGCCGGCCGGATTGCCGGCCGGTCGGGGCCAGGATGCCGCCTTGGGCGGCGCAATCTTCGGCCAGCTTCTGCATGTCGGTCGCATAGCGGTCGGTGGTGGCGGTCGAGGCGCAGCCGGCGGCGGCCAGCAGAAGCAGGGCGGGGGCGAGGGTCAGGACGCGCATGGGGGAGTCTCCTTGCGATGCGGTCCCTATCTAAGCGCTCAATGACGCATCTGTTCAATCGCCTCGATGAGGCGAGCGAGGTCCGTCGGCCCGGACAGGCGGTGGTCGCCGCCCTCGATCAGGTCCAGCCGCACGTCGCCCCCGGTCAGCCGCTCGACCAGACGAACGGCATGCGCCCACGGCACAACATCGTCAGCCCGTCCCTGAAGGATATGCACCGGCGCGGAAACGGGAATGGGGGCGTCCAGAACCAGCCAGTCGCGCGCCTCCTCGAACATGGCCCGGGTCAGGACGTATTCGCCCAGCCCCTCCTCGACGATCAGCGTCTCGCCGTCGCGCAGGATGGCCTGACGCTGGTGGTCGGCCAGGCCCGGCCACATCAGCCGCTCGGTGAAGTCCTGGGCCGGATTGACCAGCGCGAGGCCCGCCATCCGTTCCGGCCGCGCCATCGCCAGCAACAGCGCCACCCAGCCGCCCATCGAGGATCCGACGGGAATGACCGGCCCTTCCAGGCTGTCGATCAGGGCCACGGCGTCCTCGCGCCAGCGGCCGATGGTGGCCTTGCGCCAGTCGCCGGTCGACCGGCCGTGGGCGAAATGGTCGTAGCGGAGGTAGGTCCAGCCGCGCTCGCTCGCCGCCGCGTCCAGGGCCAGGGCCTTGGTCCCCTCCATGTCCGAACGGAAGCCGCCGATCCAGACGACCGTCGGACCCTCGCCCTCGATCCGGCGGAAGGCGAGGGTCTCGCCGTCCGGGCGTTGCAGCCGCTGGATGCCGTCGCTCATGACCCGCCTCTCGCGAAAACCGTCGCGGACTGATAGCGAACCCGGGATAGCTAGCGAAGGCCAAAGCGCGTGCCCGATCCCAAGACCGCCCCGAAGGTGCTGTTCGTCA
>NZ_JAKFEB010000050.1:0-9926 GCF_036677305.1 Brevundimonas sp.
AAGGCCCGAACAGGGCCGGCGGCCGGCACGCGCGTGGAAAACGACGACGCGGGGCGGTCTGTCTCGTCGAAACGGTAACTCTGCAACAGCACCGGGCGAGCCCGGTCGCCCCGCGCCCTCCCCAGCCTTTGGCGGCCCTTCGCCAGAGCGCGTCGACTCATGCCTGATGGAAAGGAGAACGCCGTGACCCGCCGCAAATCACCCCGACTGACCGATCGCGACTTCATCCGCGCCCTGCAGCTCATCCGCCTGGAGGGCCTGCCGACCGGTGAATACGAGCCCATGTCCAGCCGCGAGGAAATGTATCTGCGCATCGTCCGCGCGGGTCATCCCGTAGACGTCGAGGACTTCGTCCTGTCGAAGCCCCTGTTCCAGCTGGAAGCCATGGAACGCCGCGTCGGCGAGGAAGGCCACGCGGCGGCGGAAACCACATGATCGTTGTTAACCCGCCCCGCCTTCGCTAACCCGATCCAGACACCCGCCGGAGCCCTCCATGTCCCGTTCGTCCGATCGTTTCGAAGGCACTTCGAACTACATCGCCACCGACGACCTGAAGATCGCGGTCAACGCCGCCGTGGCCCTGGAACGCCCCCTGCTGATCAAGGGCGAGCCCGGCACCGGCAAGACGGTCCTGGCCTATGAGATCGCCCGGGCCCTGAACGCCCCCCTGATCACCTGGCACGTCAAGTCCACGACCAAGGCCCACAACGGCCTGTACGAATACGACGCCGTCTCGCGGCTGCGCGACAGCCAGCTGGGCGAGGAGCGCGTCCACGACGTGCGCAACTATCTCAAGCCCGGCAAGCTGTGGGAGGCCTTCACCGCCCCTCAGCGCCCGGTCCTGCTGATCGACGAGATCGACAAGGCCGACATCGAATTCCCCAACGACCTGCTGCAGGAACTCGACCGCATGGAGTTCTACGTCCAGGAGACGGACGAGACGATCCGCGCCGAGGTCCGCCCCGTCGTCATCATCACCTCGAACAACGAGAAGGAGCTGCCCGACGCCTTCCTGCGCCGCTGCTTCTTCCACTACATCCGCTTCCCCGACGACGAGACGATGCGCGCCATCGTCGAGGTCCATTTCCCCGGCATCAAGCCTCGCCTGGTCTCGGAAGCCCTCAAGACCTTCTACGAGATCCGCGACACGCCAAGCCTGAAGAAGAAGCCCTCGACCTCGGAACTGCTGGACTGGCTGAAACTGCTGCTGGTCGAGGACATCGACCCAGAGACCCTGCGCGAGAAGTCGCCCAACAAGCTGATCCCGCCCCTTCACGGCGCCCTGCTGAAGAACGAACAGGACGTCCACCTGTTCGAACGCCTCGCCTTCCTCAGCCGCCGCGAGGGTGCGAGACCGGGGGGCTGACGGCTCCGATCCTTGCTCCGGGGGGAGATCGATGAACGACGCTGACGTCTTGCAGGCCATCAACCCGCGCTCTTGCCGCGGGCGGCGTTCGTCGCCGACGAAGGGTCGCGCCGAACACCTTGTCGGACAGGTTTCGTCACCCGCCTTACCGCGATTTCACTGGCAAATGAATGAAGGGAGGGCAGGATGAGAGCGTACCCAGGACCATTCTTGATGACACTACGCCCCTTCCTGCCCACGCTCTGCGCTCTCGCCGCCCTGACCGCCGCCTGCGACGGCGACCGCTCGGTGCGCATCACCTCGACGCGCAACGAGAGCGACGCCAAGGGCGTGCTCAAGGTCGTCGACACCCTGCAATGTCCCCAGACCATGGGCTCCCTGACCCGCAAGGGCTCCGCCCAGGACGGCGGCAAGGTCTGCACCTATGTCGGCCGCAAGGGGACCGAGGTCAGCCTGCACCTCGTCGCCCTGGACGGAGACGCGCCCGCCGACGTGCTCAAGGCCTTCGAAACCCGCCTGTCCGCCTCGCTCCCCGCCGCCGTCGCCCAGCTCAGGGCGTCGGCCGACGCCGACAAGGCCCGGATGGCCGCCGATGACGCACGCGCCGCCGCCGCCGACGCCGAAGCCTCGGCGGCTGACGCGGCCGCGGCCAGCGCCGACGCCGCGGCCGCCCGGGCGGATGCCTCCGCCGACCGGGCCTCGGTGCATGCGCCGGGCGTAGCGATCGAGGCCGAGGGCGACGACGCCAGCGTCCGCCTGCCGGGCATGCGTATCGAGACCAAGGGCGACCAGGCCAGCGTCCGCATCGGCGGCTTCCACATCGACGCCAACGACAGCGACGGCTCGGCCCGCGTCCGCGCCTCGTCAGGCGGCGGCGACAGCGTCAGCGTCAACGCCCAGAACGACGCCGCCGAAATCCGCACCAGCGCCGGCGGCGAGGCCACCCGAACCAGCTGGATCCTGAGCGACAACCGGGAAACCGAATCGGGCTGGCGCATGGTCGGCTTCGAGGCCCGCGGTCCGGTCGGCGGCCCGCTGGTGATCGCCACCATCCGCTCGAAGGACTCCAACCGCGGCCGCGCCTTCGAGGACGCCAAGGACCTCGTCACCCTCAACGTCGGGGAATAAGCCCCTCCGGCCTTGATCGCAGCGCCCTGATGCGTCACCAACCCTGCCCACGAGAGCAGGATCAGACCTTGGCCGCAAAGCCCCGCCCTTCGACGAAACCGCCGCGCGCCTGGCAGCGCATGCTGTCCGGCCGCCGGCTCGATCTGCTGGACCCCTCGCCCTTCGACATCGAGATTGAGGACATCGCCCACGGCCTGGCCCGCGTCGCCCGCTGGAACGGCCAGACGATCGGCGAACACGCCTTTTCGGTCGCCCAGCACTCCTGCGTCGTCGAGGAGATCGCCGCCCATATCCAGCCCGGTCTCGAACCGAAATGGCGCCTGGCCGCCCTGCTGCACGACGCCTCGGAATACGTCATCGGCGACATGATCTCGCCCTTCAAGGCGGCGCTGGGCGTCAACTACAAGGCCTTCGAGGCCCGTCTGGAAGACGCCATCCACCTCCGCTTCGGCCTGCCGCCCAAAAACCCGGTCGAGATCAAGACCCTCATCAAGAAGGCCGACGTGGCCTGCGCCTATTTCGAGGCCACCCAGCTGGCGGGCTTCACCAAAAAGGAGGGCCTGACCCTCTTCGGCGCCCCGCCGGCCGGCTACGACCTCGTCATCGACCCCCTGCCCGCCCCCGTGGCCCAGCAGCGCTATCTCGAACGCTACCGCGTCCTGGCCGAGGCGACCGGCGTCGTCCCCGCCCCCGACGCCTGGCATACGGAATAGAGCGGATGGCGGGTCCGGGGGAACAGGGCGTCCGCATCGGCCTCTCGGCGGTCGTGATCGCGCTCCGCGACCGCCAGGCCTGCGTCCTGACCACCCCGGGCGAGGACGGCTCCACCGCCCTGCCCTTCGGCCCCTTCGACCCCACCCGGGACCGCACCTTCGAACGGGCCCTGCGCGATTTCGTCACCGACCAGACCGGCTTCCGCCTCGGCTTCGTCGAACAGCTCTACACCTTCGGCGACCTGGGCCGCGCCAGCCCCCGCGCCACCCCCGGCCCGGAGCATCATCGCGAGGTCTCGATCGGCTACCTCGCCCTGACCGCCGACGCCGCCGACGCCCCCCAGGCCGAGGCGCGCTGGACGCCCGTGCTCGAGATCTTCCCCTGGGAGGACCGCCGCGACGGCGCCCCCGCCTGCGTCGCCCCCCTGATCGCCGCGCTCGACGCCTGGGCGGCGACCGACCCCCGCCGTCAGGCCCGCGTCGAAACCCTCTTCGCCACTGCGCCGGCCCACCGCTGGAACGAGGGCCAGGTGCTGGACCGCTACGAACTGCTCTACGAGGCCGGCCTTGTCGCCGAGGCCGCCCGCGACCAGGACCGGCCGCCCCTGCCCGGCGCTCCCGGCCGCGCCATGGCCTCGGATCACCGCCGCATCCTCGCCACCGGCCTGGGCCGCCTGCGCAGCAAGTTGAAATACCGCCCGGTCCTCTTCGACCTGATGCCCGCGACCTTCACCCTGTCCGAGCTCCAGACCGCCGCCGAGGCCGTCGCCGGCCTGTCCCTGCACAAGCAGAATTTCCGCCGCGGCGTCGAACGCACCGGTCTGGTCGAGCCGACGGGCCGCCTCTCCGCCGCCACCGGCGGCCGCCCCGCCGAGCTCTTCCGCGTCATCGACGGCGACCTGTCGACCGGCGAGGCCCTCGGCCTTCCGCTGCCCGCACAGCGCTGACGCGATTTCTCGATACGCCCGCTTGCGGCGCGGGCCATCGCCCATTAGAGAAGCCGCTCGCTCGACCAAGCGTCCTACGGCCCCGCGGAGAGGTGGCAGAGTGGTCGAATGTACCGCACTCGAAATGCGGCGTGCCTTTGCGGGCACCGTGGGTTCGAATCCCACCCTCTCCGCCACCGGCCCGAGCCGGGTCTCGCCGAACAGCCGTCATGACCATCGCGGCGTCTTGACGGCCCTGACGCCGCCCCAGCATAAGGGCGGCCCGTCGCGACGGCGGCCGGCTTAGCTCAGTTGGTAGAGCGCCAGTTTTGTAAACTGGATGTCGCGGGTTCGATTCCTGCAGCCGGCACCATCGCCGCCCGTCAGCCGCCCCCCAGCGCCACCGCGACCCGGTAGACGACGAAGGCCGCCAGATAGGCCAGGCCGAACATGTAGGCGACCATCACCCACATCCATTTCCACGAGTTCAGCTCGCGCTTGACCACGCCCAGGGTCGCCACGCACTGCGGCGCGAAGACGTACCAGGCCAGGAAGGCCAGGCCCGTCGCCAGCGACCACTGGGCCGCCAGGGTGGCGCCCAGCAGGCTGGTGGCGCTTTCGGGGTCGGCGACGGCGTAGACGGTGCCCAGGGCGGCCACGGCGACCTCGCGGGCGGCCATGCCGGGAACCAGGGCGATGACCATCTGCCAGTTGAAGCCGATGGGGGCGAACAGCGGTTCAAGGGCATGACCGATCATGCCGGCGAAGCTGTAGTCGATGGCGGGCTGGGTCGCGCCCTCGGGCGGATAGGGGAAGGTCGACAGGGCCCAGACGACGATCATCAGCGGCAGGATGATCCGCCCTGCCCGCTCCAGGAAGATGCGCGCGCGGACCCACAGATTGAACAGGACGCTCCTCATGTCCGGCGTCTTGTAGGCCGGAAGCTCCATCATGAAGGGCTCGACCGCCCCCCTCCAGAACACCTTGCGGATCACGAACGAGACCGCGAGCGCGCTGATGATCCCCGTCGCATAGAGGCCGAACATCACCAGTCCCTGCAGGCTGGCGAAGCCCCAGACCTGCTGATTGGGAATGAAGGCGGCGATGATCAGGGTGTAGACCGGGATGCGCGCCGAACAGGTCATCAGCGGCGCCACCATGATGGTCGTCAGCCGGTCGCGTTTGCTGTCGATCACACGCGCCGCCATGATTCCGGGAATGGCGCAGGCGAAGCTGCTGAGCAGGGGGATGAAGGCGCGGCCATGCAGCCCCGCCCCGCCCATGATCCGGTCCATCAGGAAGGCGGCCCGGGCCATATAGCCGAAGTCTTCCAGCATGATGATGAACAGGAAGAGGATGAGGATCTGCGGCAGGAAGACCAGCACGCTGCCGACCCCCGAGATCAGACCGTCGACGATCAGGCTCTGCCAGATGCCGTCGGGCATGACGGCCGCGACAGCCACGCCCAGCGCCGCCAGCAGGCCCTCGATGCCGTCCATCAGCGGCGTGGCCCAGGTGAAGACCGCCTGGAACATGACGAACAGGAGGCCCAGCAGGATGACGAGTCCCCCGACCGGGTGAAGCAGGACGGAGTCGATCCGGCCGGTGAGGGTATCCGGCCGCTCGGGCGGGCGGACGCAGGCCTTCATGATCCGCTCGGCCTCGCGGGCGGCGCCGCGCAGGGCATCGGCGTCGGGCGCGGCCCAGGCGCTGGGAGCGGCCTGCGGGGCCGCATCCACGACGGCGGTCACGGTCGCGATCAGATCGTCGATACCGCGCTTGCGGGTCGCCACCGTGGTGACGATCGGAAGGCCCAGTTCCGCCGACAGCCGCTCCAGATCGATGCGCAGGCCCTGGCGCTGGGCGATGTCGTACATGTTGACCGCCAGCACCATGGGCCGGCCGACGGCCTTGAGCTCCAGCACCAGCCGCAGGACGAGGCGCAGATTGGTGGCGTCGGCGACGCAGATGATCACATCGGGCGGCGTCTCTCCGGCCAGCTTGCCCAGGACGGCGTCGCGGGTGACCTCCTCGTCGGGGCTTCGGGCGCGCAGGGAATAGGTGCCGGGCAGGTCCAGCACCGACAGGACGCGGTCCGTCGAGCGGATCAGGCCTTCCTTCCGCTCGACCGTGACGCCGGCGTAGTTGGCGACCTTCTGATGGGCGCCGGTCAGGGCGTTGAACAGGGCGGTCTTGCCGCTGTTGGGATTTCCCACGAGCGCGACGCGCGCGCTCCGCACCGCCATATCCATCAGGCGGTCGCCTCTTCCCGCACGAAGCCGGCTTCGGTCACGGCGGTCTCTTCGAAACGGACGGTCAGGCTGGCGGCCTCGTGCCGGCGCAGCGCCACGCGCATGTCATCGACCTTCATCGCGATGGGATCGCGGCCGAACAGGCCTTCGTGCAGCACCTCGATCCGGGCTCCCTCGACGAAGCCGAGCTCCAGCAGCCGACGTTCCAGCTCCATGCCGTGCTCGTCGTGATGGCCGTGGTCGCCGACCCTGACGATGACGCCCCGGTCGCCCTGGCGGGCCTGGTTCAATTTGAGGGTATCGGACATCACGCTCGCACAGTTCGTCGCGGCATCCCGCGCTTGTTGACAGTGATTATCAGGTGCGAACAACCGCCGTCCAGCCCGACGTGATGCCGCACCGGTTGCCGGGCGCCGCGGTTCGGCTATCAAGAAGCGGATATCGCCGGAGCCGCCCATGACCCGCCTCGTCCTGACCGCCCTCATCGCTGTGACCCTGACCGGCTGTGGCCAGGGCGACGCCGAGGGCGGCGCCGCGCCGGCGGTCGCCAGGCCCGCGCCGACGGCGGCGGAAAAGGCCCTCCTGCTGGCCGCCCTGCCCGCACCCTGGAACCAGGCTGATCTGGAGAACGGCCGGCGCGTCTTCGCCCGTTGCCGCTCGTGCCACACGGTGACCGAAGGCGGGCCGAACATGACCGGCCCGAACCTGTACGGCGTCTTCGGTCGCCCGGCGGGGAGCGAGCCGAAGTTCAACTACTCGGCGGCGGTGAAGAATGCCGGCTTCAGCTGGGACGCCGAGCATCTGGATCACTGGCTGCAGAACCCGCGCACCTTCCTGCAAGGGACGAAGATGAGCTTCGCCGGCCTGCCGGACGCCACGGACCGGCGCGACGTGATCGCGTACCTGAAGGTCGAGACGGGCTATACGCCGCCGGCCGGCTAGCCCCGAAATGTCCGATGACCGCGAAAATTCGTGGGACAGTTTCGGACATTTCGGACATTTCGCGCGGGGCGCGGCAGGAGTCGAGCGAGGAGCGACTGTCATTCGGACAGTCTAGCCGCGCTTGCGGCGGCGCCAGACAAACAGCCGCCAGCTCAGAATATGCCGTTCATTTTGAACGCCCTGGCGAAATTTCCGGCGCCACAATTAAAGGTGGCGGCTTGCCTTACTCCGCCGCCGCCGGCACCGGATCGTTGGCGGTGACCTCCTGGGCCTCCCACTCCTCGATCTTGCGGGCCGTGTATTCCGGCGACTTGGTGAAGCGCGCCAGCACGCCGTAGATCACGGGCACCACGAACAGGGTCAGCAGGGTCGCGAACATGGCCCCGGCGAAGATGACGACGCCGATGGTCTGACGGCTGCCCGCCCCGGCTCCTTGCCACAACACCAGAGGCAGGGCGCCGAAGGCGGTGGCGATCGAGGTCATGATGATGGGCCGCAGACGCAGGGTCGACGACTCGATGATCGCGTCGTGGATCGACCGCCCCTGATCGCGCAGCTGGTTGGCGAATTCGACGATCAGGATGCCGTTCTTGGCCGCCACCCCGATCAGGATGATCAGGCCGATCTGCGAGTAGATGTTGAGGCTGGAGCCCGCCATCATCAGGCCGAACAGGCCGCCGGCCGCCGCCAGGGGCACGGTCAGCATGATGACCGCCGGGGTGATCCAGCTTTCGAACTGGGCCGCCAGCACGAGGAAGACCAGCAGCAGGGCCAGGCCGAAGGCCGCGGCCACGGCGCCGCCCGCCTCCTGCTGGTCACGCGCGGCGCCGCCCCATTGGGTCGTCACGACGCCCTGCGGCTGTTCCTGCGACACCCGGGTCATGAATTCGGTGGCGTCCACGAGGGTCGTGCCGGGATTCAGGTCGGCCGAGATCGAGATGGCCCGCTGTCGATCCAGCCGCCGCCGGTCGGGTGTGTCGCCCGAGGTCTGGGTGGTGACCACGGCGGACAGCGGCACCAGCTGGCCCGAACCGGTGGCGACATACAGGGATTCCAGATCGGCGACGTTGCGGCGCTCGTCGCGTTGGGTCTGCAGGATGACGTCGTATTCCTGACCGCCGCGCAGATAGGTGGTGGCGCGGCGGGAGCCGAACATGGTCTCGAGCGTGCGCCCGACGGCCTGGGACGAGACGCCGAGCGCCGCGGCCTTCTCCGGGTCCACATCGACCAGCAGGCGCGGCGCGTTGGGCTCATAGTTCAGGCGCGGACGCGACAGGCCGGGGTTTTCCAGCGAGGCCGCCAGAACCGGCTGCAACCAGTTGTAGATGTCCTCGTACTCCGCTCCGGTCACGACCATCTCGATCGAGTTGGAGTTGCCGCCGCCGCGCTGGAAGGCGCCGGGGACCGACGCGTTCACCTGTGCGTCCGTCTGGCCGCGCAGCTTGCCGTTCAGCTCCTGGGCGATCTCGTCGGCGGCCCGGTCGCGTGCGGACCAGTCGCTGAGGATCAGGCTGCCGTTGCCGGAGTTGAAACTGCCGCCGCCGAAGCCGGGGGCGGAGATCAGATAGGAGTCGGCCTCGCCGCTGGCCTTGTACTCGGCGAGGATGGGTTCGATGCCCATCATGATCTTGCGGGTGTAGTCGAAGCCCGCGCCTTCGGGACCCTGGACGCGGACCTGCACGCGGCCGCGGTCTTCCGCCGGCACCAGTTCATTGGGCAGGGCGAAGAACATCGCCGCCGCGCCGCCGGCGACAGCCAGGACGAGGACCGACACGCCGACGACCGCGATCCGTCTGCCCAGCAAGGCCTGGAGAGAGTTCTGGTACGAGTTGCGTAGCGCCTCCATCGCGCGGTCCACCCGCCGCGCCAGCCATCCGCCGCCAGAGGCGGGCTTGAGAATGCGCGAGGCCAGCATGGGCGACAGGGTCAGGGCGAGGAAGGCCGAGAAGGCGACGGCCGCGGCGATCGCGGCCGCCAGCTCGACGAACAGACGACCGACATAGCCGGGCAGGAACAGCAGGGGGGCGAACACGGCCAGCAGGACGATGGTCGTCGCCACGACGGCGAAGAAGACCTGCCGCGTACCGCGCTCCGCGGCCACCAGCGGCGGCTCGCCGTGGTCGAGGCGACGCTGGATGTTCTCGGTCACCACGATGGCGTCGTCGACCACCAGACCGATGGCCAGAACCAGCGCCAGCAGGGTGAGGAGGTTCAGAGAGAAGCCCAGGGGGGCCAGCACGATGAAGGTCGACAGCAGGCAGATCGGAGCGACGATGGACGGGATGAAGGCCGCGCGGATGCTGCCCAGGAAGACGAAATTCACCAGCGCCACCAGAACCAGCGCGATGCCGATGGTGATCCAGACTTCCTCGATGGCGTGTGAGGTGAAGACCGAATTGTCGGAGCCGACGACCAGTTCGGTGCCTTGCGGGAGGCTGGGACGGACCTGCTCCAGCATCTCCTCGACGCCCTTGGAGATGGCGAGGTCGTTGGACTGGGCCTGGCGGGTGACGGCGAGGCCGATCTGGTCCTGACCGTTGCCGCGGAACAGGCGGCGGTCCTCGGCGGGCGCCTCCTCGATGCGGGCGATGTCGCCGAG
>NZ_JAKFEB010000051.1:0-1639 GCF_036677305.1 Brevundimonas sp.
GCCATCGCCAGTCCGCCCAGGGCGGCCAGGGTGAAGAGCACGGTCACCGTCATCAACAGGGTCTGGACGTCCATGCGCGTTCTCCGGTGTGGCCGATCGCCCATGCTGCGCGCGCCCCCTGTCGCCGCGTCGTGACGCCCGCGGGCCGCCCGGCCCGGGTTCGCGTCGGGTTCACCGCATGGCGCGGAATCTCCCCGGGTACGGAACCCTCCGCCGCCCCACCTCCCTGGAGGTGCGCCATGTCCCGTCCGTCCCGCGGCCCCCGTGCCGCCCCGCTCCTCTCCGTGCTCGCCGCCCTGATCGTCGTCGCCTGCGCGACCGAACCGGTCGAAGTCCCCGCCACTCCCGTGACCCTGCCCGCGCCCGTGCCCGTGCCGCCGCCGGGTGGCGATCCGCCGGCGCTGGTGGCCGAAGGCCAGCGTGTCTTCCGCTTCGACACGTTCGGCGACGAGCAGCTGTGGACCGATACGCTCGCGCTGCACACCGTCGTCGAGACCGCGGTCGATCCCACCACCGCGCTGAAGGTCGGCCTGAAGGTCGACGCGGACGCGCTGCCGCCGGGCACGCTGCTGACGGCCGACCTCACGAGTCCGGCCACGACCGTGGCGCTGCTCAGGCTCGACGCCGTCGTCGGCCTGAAGGCGACGGTCGACGCCGCCGGCCACATCACCCGACTCGGCGTCACCTGTGCGCTGTGCCATTCCACCGTCGACGACTCGGTGCAGAAGGGCATCGGCCGGCGCCTGGACGGCTGGCCCAACCGCGACCTCGACGTCGGCGCGATCATCGCGCTGTCGCCGAACCTGCCCGCCGACAAGAAGGCGGTCTACAACAGTTGGGGCCCCGGCCGTTACGACCCGCGCTACAACCTCGACGGGAAGAACACCCCGCTGGTGCTGCCGCCGGCCTACGGCCTGGCGCATGTCCGCAACGAGACCTACACCGCCGAAGGGCCGCTGTCGTACTGGAACGCCTATGTCGCGATCACGCAGATGGGCGGCCAGGGCGATTTCCACGACGACGCCCTGGGCATCCATGTCGACCACGACCCCGACCGGGTGACGGCGAAACTGCCGGCGCTGCACGCCTACCAGCACAGCCTCGCGACGCCGTCGCCGCCGGCCGGCAGCTACGACCCGGCGATGGCCGACCAGGGCCGCGCCGTCTTCGCCCGGCACTGCATGGGCTGCCACACCGGCGTCAACGGCACCGACAACAATGGCGGCGTGCTGCACGCCCCCGCCGAGACCGGGATGGACGGCGCCTATGCGGCCCGCACGAAGAACAAGGCCTACCGCACCACGCCGCTGCGCGGGCTGTGGCAGCACCCGCCGTACTTCCACGACGGCAGCGCGGCGACGCTGGCCGACGTGGTCGCGCATTACGACCGCGTCCGTGGCCTGGGCCTGGCCGACGCCCAGCGGCGCGACCTCGTCGAATTCCTCAAGACGCTGTAGCCGGAACGAAAGAGCCCCGCGCAGGCGGGGCTCGATCGAACACGGGTACCACCGGTACGTTTACTGCGCCGGGGCGGCCGCGGCGGGCTTCACGAAGCGCAGCGTCATCCGGTCGCTTTCGCCGATCGCCGCGTACTTGGCCTTGTCGGCCTCTTCGTGGTTGTTGCCCGGCGGCAGCGTCC
>NZ_JAKFEB010000052.1:0-32949 GCF_036677305.1 Brevundimonas sp.
CCCGCGCCGGTGTTGACGCTGAGCGACGGAGCCGCGCACCACTAGGGGTTTCTGCGCTTGCAGCCATCGGTTCGCTACGCTTAGGGTACCGCAACGTACAAAGATGGGAGGCTGGTGATGAGCAGTACCCGGAAGCTTTGGATCTGGCTGACCGCCCTGCTGGTGGTCTCCTTCGGGGTCCTGATCTGGACCGGCGGTCAGATCAACGACGCCAAGCCGCCCATACCCGAGCGCGTCGTGTCGGAAACAGGCGAGACGATCTACACGCGCGCCGACATCGAGCGCGGCCGCCAGATCTGGCAGTCGATCGGCGGCATGCAACTGGGTTCGATCTGGGGCCATGGCGGCTATGTCGCGCCGGACTGGAGCGCCGACTGGCTGCACCGCGAGGCCGTAATGGTTCTGGACGGCTGGGCCCGCGAAACCGGAGCGGCGGACTACGCCAGCCTGAACGAGGAGCAGCAGGCGGGCCTGCAGGGTCGGTTGCGGTCCCAGATGCGGACCAACACCTTTGATCCGGCTACCCGGACCATCACCCTGCCTGCCGCCCGCGCCGCGGCCGTTCCACTGGTTTCCGCCCACTACGAAAGACTGTTCGGCAACGATCCGGCCGGCGCGGATCTGCGTGAAAACTATGCGATGAAGAACGGCACCGTGGCCGAGGCCGAGGACCGGCGGGTCCTGTCGGCCTTCTTCTGGTGGACGGCCTGGGCGGCGACGACGGAACGTCCCAACGACACGACCACCTACACCAACAACTGGCCGAATGAGCCGCTGGTCGGCAACCGACCGCCCGCCAGCACCTTCCTGTGGTCCGCCTTCAGCGTCACCTTCCTGCTGGCCGGCATCGCCCTCCTCGGCTGGCACCACGCCGTCACCCACGCGCGCAAGGAGGCCCCGCACGACCTCCCGAAGAGCGACCCCCTGCGCAGGGTGGTGGTCACGCCGTCGATGGCGGCCACGGCCAAATATTTCTGGGTCGTGCTGGCGCTGTTCCTGGTCCAGATCCTGCTGGGCGCGATGTCCGCCCACTACCAGGTCGAGGGCCAGCTCGTTTACGGCTACGAAATGGCGGAGATCTTCCCCTATTCGATCGCCCGGACATGGCACACCCAGCTGGCCGTCCTGTGGATCGCGACGGCCTGGCTCGGCACGGGCCTGTACATCGCTCCCGCCATCTCGGGGCATGAGCCGCGGTTCCAGAAGCTGGGGGTGAACATCCTCTGGCTCTGCCTGCTGATCATCGTCGTGGGTTCGTTCGCCGGCCAGTGGCTGGCGATCATGCAGATCCTGCCGCTGGAGAACAATTTCTGGTGGGGTCACCAGGGCTGGGAATACGCCGACGGCGGCCGCTTCTGGCAGTGGTTCCTGTTCATCGGCCTGATGATCTGGCTGGTGCTGGTGGGCCGCGCCCTCTGGCCGGCGCTCCGCAAGAACGGCGTCGGAGGGGAGTCGCGCTCCATCATCGGCCTGTTCTTCCTGTCGACGGTGGCCATCGGCCTGTTCTACGCCGCCGCCCTGATGTGGGGCGAGCACACCCACATCTCGATCGTCGAATACTGGCGCTGGTGGCTGGTCCACCTGTGGGTGGAGGGCTTCTTCGAGGTCTTCGCCACGGCGGTGATCGCCTTCCTGTTCACCCGTCTGGGCCTGATCCCGGTGAAGACGGCGACGGTGGCGGTCCTGTTCGCCACCATCGTCTTCATGGCGGGCGGGGTGCTGGGCACCCTGCACCACCTGTATTTCTCGGGGTCGCCCACGCCGGTTCTGGCGCTGGGGGCCAGCTTCTCCGCCCTCGAGGTGGTGCCGCTGGCCTACATCGGCTTCGAGGCCTACGACCAGTGGCGGCTGGCCGGTTCGACGCCGTGGATGCGGCGCTACAAATGGCCGGTGATGTTCTTCCTCGCCGTGGCCTTCTGGAACCTGGTGGGCGCGGGCCTGTTCGGCTTCCTCATCAACCCGCCGCTGTCGCTCTACTACATGCAGGGGCTGAACCTGACGCCGCTGCACGCCCACACCGCCCTGTTCGGGGTGTACGGCATGCTCGGGGTGGGTCTGGTCCTGTTCTGCCTGCGGGGCATGAAGCCCGACCTGATCTGGAACGAGACCTGGCTGAAGATCAGCTTCTGGTGCTTCAACATCGGGCTGGTGATGATGGCCACGCTCACTCTGCTGCCGCTGGGGACGGTGCAGCTGCTGGCGGCGATACGCGAGGGCTACTGGTTCGCCCGATCCGAGCAGTTCATGCAGCAGCCGTTGGTGGACCTTCTGGTCTGGATGCGCGTCCCTGGCGACGTCGTGTTCAGCATCGGCGCCCTTGCGCTGACGGCCTTCGTCGCCAGCCTGTGGATCCGGCCGAGATACGAGCCGGCCTCCACGGAAAGCGAAGAGGGCTGACCCGGAGGCATGGAGGAATTCTACCCCCAGATCCGCACCGTCCATATCTGGGCGGTGTCAGCCAGCGGGCTGCTGTTCGCCCTGAGAGGCGGGGCCTTCACCCTGCTGGGCGCCGGTTGGCCGAAGGCGCTGCCTGTACGGCTGCTGTCGTGGACTGTCGACACCATCCTGCTGACCGCCGCCCTGATGCTGATGACGGTGGTGCGCCAGTACCCGTTCGTGGATCATTGGCTGACCGTGAAGGTCACGCTGCTGGTCGTCTATATCGGACTGGGGACCCAGGCCTTCAGCATGGCCAGGTCGCGGCGGGCGCGGATCGGCTTCTGGGTCGCCGCCCTGATGGTGTTCGGCTTCATCGTCACCGTGGCCCGCGCCCACAATCCTCTCGGGTTGTTCGCCGGCGTCGCAGGCTGAGCCGCCTTCCCGGCGCCTCCGTACGATCCCTTAGGGAATGGCGCGGAGGCCGATCCATCCTGTAAGGCGTGGCAAATAAACATATGAAATATAAGGAATAATCATAGTAGCGCAGGAGCGGCCTGCGGCGGACTGCGGCGCCCCCCGCGAAGGTTGTTCCCGCGCAAAGTCCGCCTTCCCGCGCGCTCCTAGACCTCCCCCATCGGGGCGAACAACAGCCCCCGGGAACCGACGAAAATGAAACTGATCGCACTCCTCACCAGCGTCGCCGCTCTGGCCCTGGCCGCTACGGCGCCGGGCGTAGCCTTCGCCCAGGACGCCGCAGCCGACGCGCCTCCCGCGCCGGCCGTGGACATCATCCGGCAGGCCAACGACCTGCCGCCGCCGCTGACGGCGGCCAGCCCGCGCCACCACATCGTCAACCTCGAAACCACCGAGGTGATCGGCCGGCTGGAAGATGGAACCAGCTATACCTACTGGACCTACAACAACCGCGTTCCCGGGCCCTTCGTCCGCGTGCGGGTCGGCGACACGGTCGAAGTCAACATGGCCAACGCCGCCAACAGCGTGATGATGCACAATGTCGACTTCCACGCCGTCACCGGACCGGGCGGCGGGGCCGCGGCGACCAGCGCCAATCCGGGCGAGAGCAAGAGCTTCACCTTCAAGGCGGTCGCGCCCGGCCTCTATGTCTATCACTGCGCCACGCCGATGGTGGCCCAGCACATCGCCAACGGCATGTACGGCCTGATCCTGGTCGAGCCCGAGGGCGGTCTGCCGGCGGTGGACCACGAGTTCTACGTCATGCAGGGCGAAATCTACACGGAAGAGCCCCAGGGCACGCCCGGCCTTCTGACGGAGAGCGTCGACAACCTGCTGGACGAGAAGCCGACCTATTATGTGATGAACGGCGCCTTCAAGGCCCTGACCGGCGACAATGCGCTCAAGGCCGAGGTCGGCGACACGGCGCGCATCTACTTCGGCGTCGGCGGCCCGAACAAGATCTCGAGCTTCCACGTGATCGGCGAGATCTTCGACCACGTCTATCGCGACGCCTCGCTGACCAGCCCGCCGATCACGGACGTGCAGACGGTGCTGGTGCCCCCCGGCGGGGCCACGGTGGTGGACCTGACCTTCGAGGTGCCCGGCAGCTACATCATGGTCGACCACGCCCTGAGCCGGGTCGATCGCGGCGCCGCCGGCATCATCCAGGTCACAGGACCGCAGAACCCGGACATCTTCCGGGGCGCGCCCGAGGCCCACAATCACATGGAACACTAGTCGCACCTGGTTGTGACGATGGCCGCCGGGGATGGCCCCGGCGGCCTTTTTTTACCGAGGCTTGTCATGTCCGTTTCCCGCATCGCTCTCATGGCCATTGTGGCCAGTCTCGCCCCGGCGGCGGCGATGGCCCAGTCGGTTCCCGACACGGGCAGTCGCCTGCTGTTCGAGAGCCGCCTGCGCAGCGAGACGGTGGATCAGCAGGGCTTCGCCGAGCAGGCGCACGCCCTCACTCTGAGGGCCCGGCTGGGTTGGCGCTCGCCGACGGCGCAGGGGTTTCAGTTGCTGGTCGAGGGTGAGGGAGTCGCCGTTCTGGATGACCGCTATTCCGCTCCCGTCGATCCGGTTCCGGACCGGCCGGCCGTGGCCGACGGCGAGACGATCGAGCTGAACCGGGCGCAAGTGCGCTGGACGGGGCTGCCCGACACCGAGGTCATCGCCGGACGTCAGCGGCTGATTGTCGGGAACAGCCGGTTCGTCGGCAATTCGGGGTGGCGCCAGAACGAGCAGACCTTCGACGCCGTCCGGGCCACCACCACGGCCCTGAAGCCGGTGACCCTGACCTGGGCCTTCGCGGACCGGGTCCAGCGGCCGCTCGGCCATGAGCACCCCCAAGGGGTGTGGCGGGGGGACATCCACCTGCTGCAGGCGGAGGCTGACACGCCGGTCGGGCGGCTGAGCGGTTTCGGCCTGGCCATCGACCTGGACAATGCGGCGGCCCAGTCCTCCACCACCGTGGGCGCGCGTCTGGCGGGGTCGCGGCCGCTGGCGGACGGGCTGTCCGTGACCTGGGCCGGCGAGTATGCGGTGCAATCCGACAACGGCGCCAACCCGGCGGACTATTCGCTGGATCTGCAGGCCGCGGCGCTGGGCCTGCAAACGCAGCGCTGGTCGGCCGGCGTGGGCTATGAGCGGCTCGACGGCGACGGCGTCTCGGCCTTCCAGACGCCGCTCGGATCGGGACACGCCTTCCTTGGTTGGTCCGATGTGATCGGCGCTACGCCGAAATTCGGGGTTCGCGACCTGTTCGTACGGGGTCAGACCAGCCTTCCGGCTTTCGGCCAGACCGTGCGCCTGACGGCCGAGGCGCACGCCTTCCACGACGCCGACGGCGAATTTGAACTGGGCCGTGAGCTGGATCTTTCGGCCTCGGTCCCGGTCGGAACCCACTGGTCGGTGGAGCTCAAGGCCGCGCATTTCGAGGCCGAGCATCCGATCTACGCCGACACCGACAAGGGCTGGCTGATCCTCGAATACCGCTACTGAGGTGAGACGGGGGCGATCGCCCCCGCCTCCACCCCGTCTAGCCGCATTTCGAATAGCCGCACTCGAAACAGGTGTCGCAACCTTCCTTGCGCACCAGCCCGGGAACCCCGCAACGGGGGCAACAGGCTTTCGAGTTCGCCGCCGCGGTCGGCAGCGGGGAGGGGACCGCCTCGGCGGCCCCGTGTTCACAACGGGTCGCCGCGTCGCGGGCCAGATGCCGTTCGATGATTCCGCCGATCGCCGCCAGCAGCGAGGGCACATAGCGGCCGTTCAGCCAGCCCCCGCCACGCGGATCAAACACCGCCTTCAGCTCTTCGGCGATGAACGAGACATCGCCCCCGCGCCGGAACACCGCCGAGATCATGCGCGTCAGCCCCAGGGTCCAGGCGTAGTGTTCCATGTTCTTGGAGTTGATGAAGATCTCGAACGGCCGCGGACCGTCCGGTCCTTCCACGTCGTTGAGCGTGACATAGACGGCGTGCGGACTGTCCGGCCATTTGATCTTGTAGGTCGAACCGGTGAGGGCCTCCGGCCGCGGGCTCAGGGTCAGTTCGGCCGGCGGGCCGACCGGTTCGGGCGCAGCGGGGGGTTCGACAGACAGGACAGATCCGGTGACGGCGTTGGGCCGATAGGTCGTCAGGCCCTTGCAGCCCATCTTCCAGCCCTCGACATAGACGTCGGCGAAGGCGTCGAAGGCGATGTCCTCCGGGCAGTTGACCGTCTTGGAGATGGAGCTGTCGATAACCTCCTGTGCCGCCGCCTGCATGCGCAGGTGCTGGGCCGGGGTCAGGGTCTGGGCGGTGACGAACGCCTCGGTCGGGGGCGGCGCATCGCCGTGCAGCCGTTTCCAGACGGTCAGGGCATAGTCCTCGACCGCCTCCTCGCGCTTCGACCCGTCCGGCTGCAGCACCTTGCGGGTGTAGGCGTAGGCGAACACGGGCTCGACGCCGGAGGAGATGTTGCCGGCCATCAGCGAGGTGGTGCCGGTGGGCGCGATGGAGGTCAGGCAGCCGTTGCGCAGCCCGTGCCGGGCGATCAGCGCCCGCGTTTCCTCATCGAGGCCTTTGAGGTTGGGCGTCTCCAGCATCACGGGATCCCACAGCGGGAAGGCGCCCTTCTCCGCGGCCAGTTCGGCCGAGGCGCGATAGGCCTCGCGCTTGATCACCCCCAGCCAGCGGCGGGTGAGATCGGCGGCCTCTTCCTCGCCATAGCGAACACCGCAGAAGACGAGGGCGTCGGCCAGTCCCGTGATTCCGAGCCCGAGCCGGCGCTTCGCCCTGGCCTCCTGCTCCTGCTGTTCCAGCGGGAATCGCGACACGTCGATGACGTTGTCGAGGAAGCGGATGGCGGTGCGGGTCAGCTCGCCCAGGCGTTCCTCGTCCAGCCGGGCGCCGCGCTCGAACGGGGCGGACACCAGTCGGGCCAGGTTGATCGAGCCCAGCAGGCAGGCGCCATAGGGCGGCAGCATCTGCTCGCCGCACGGATTGCTGGCCGAGATGACCTCGCAATGGGCCAGGTTGTTCTGGGCATTGACCCGGTCGATGAAGATCACCCCGGGTTCCGCCACGTCGTAGGTGGCCTGCATCAGGCGGTTCCACAGGTCGCGGGCGGGCACGGTCCGATACGTCCTGCCCCCGAACGTCAGCGGCCAGTCGCCGTCGACCTGCAGGGCCTCCATGAAGGCGTCAGGGACCAGGACGGAGACGTTGAAATTGCGCAGCCGGGCCGGATCGCGCTTGGCGTCGATGAAGGCCTCGATGTCGGGGTGGTCGATGCGCAGGCAGCCCATCATGGCCCCGCGGCGCTGCCCCGCCGAGAGGATGGTCCGGCACATCGAGTCCCAGACATCCATGAAGCTGAGCGGCCCGGAGGCGTCGGCGCCCACCCCTTTGACGGGCGCGCCGGACGGACGGACGGTGGAGAAGTCCATACCCACGCCGCCGCCTTGCTGCATGGTCACGGCCGCTTCCCGCACGGCCTCGAAGATGCCGTTCAGGTCGTCGGGCACGGTGCCCATGACGAAGCAGTTGAACAGGGTCACGGAGCGGCCGGTGCCGGCCCCGGCCATGATCCGGCCCGCGGGCAGGAACTGGAAGTCTGTCAGGACGTCGAGGAAGCGGTCCCGCCACTGTTTGCGCGCCTTGGGCGCCTCGGCTTCGGCCACGGCGGCGGCGACCCGACGCCAGCTTTGCTCCACCGTCTGATCGCCCGTCCCGTCGGGGTGATGGAAGCGATATTTGCTGGTCCAGATTTCGGCGGCGAGCGGATTGTCGAATGCCATGGCGGTCCTCCTGAACCGTCGACGCTGGCCGATTCTGCGACGCCTGGAGTTGTCCGAGAGCAAAGACGATGACGCGGGCGAGGTCCGATCTGGGGAAAACCGAGGATGTCCCCGATGCAACTGCGCCCCACGCCCACGACGAACCTTCCCCAGGATCCCGTCCCGTCCGGCGATACGCCGGGTCTGGTCGGCCGGATCTGCGAACGGGAGCATTCACGGCAGGAAAGCCGTCTCGAGGAAGCCATCGCCATGGCGACCCGGGCCGAAACGGTCCACCGCCGCGACGATGATTGGCCGCACGGGATGGCGGATCAGCTGAACGAATTGCTCGATTGCATCGTCACCCACCAGCAGCGCGAACAGGCGGTCGTCTTTCCGATGCTGGTCGGGGGCGTGCAGACCGTTCCGGACCAGACGATCGACGACATGGTGGCCGCCCATGAGGAACTGCTGGCGATGTGGCGTGAGCTCGACCGGTTGACCGGAGGGTTCAGGGCGCCCGCGCACGCCTGCGGCACATGGCGGCGGCTCTATGCCCTCTGCGACAGCCTTCATGCCGATTGCCGCGACCAGATTGACCTGGAAAACCGGATGCTCCTGGCCAGCCGTCGTCCGTCCGACATCCGGGATCATACGGAGCCGCTGGTTGCTTACGCGCAACGTCCCTGAACAGGGCCGTCGCTAGAAAACGGTCATGACGCGAAACGCTTCGCGCCATCGTTTTCAAAAGGTTAGACGATGTTTAAGAAACTTCTCCCCCTCGTCATCGCGGGCGCCGCGATGGCCATGGCCGGCCAGGCGATGGCGGGCGAACATGTGGTTCAGATGCTCAACAGCGGCGCCGGCGGCGCCATGGTGTTCCAGCCGGCCGTGGTTCACGCCCGTCCCGGCGACACCATCCGCTACGTGCCGACCCACCCCGGCCACAACGCTGAGCTCATCGCCGGCATGCTGCCCGCCGGCGTCGCCGTGCAGCGGGGACCGATGGGCCGCGAGTTCGTCCTGCGCGTCACCGCGCCCGGGATCTACGGCGTGAAATGCACGCCCCACTACGGCATGGGCATGGTCGGTCTGGTCCAGGTCGGCGCCGGCGGACCCAACCTCGCCGCTGCCCAGGCGACCAGCGCCCGGGCGCCGAACATCGCCCGTCGGCGCTTCACCCAGCTCTTCAGCCAGCTTCGCTGAGGGTGAAGGCCGGTAGGACAGACCGGGGCGCCTGCGCGCTCCGGTCTGTACGCCTCAGGCGTCGCCGCCGCTGTCGGCGAGAGCGGTCAGGGCCTCAAGATTCCTGACGATGATTCGCCGGCGGGCACCGCCGATGATTCCCCTTTGATCCCAGGCCGCGAGCGTGCGGCTGACCGTGTGCAGGGTGGCGCCCGTCATCTCGGCCAGATCCTGCCGGGTCACCGGAAAATCGATCTCCAGCCCCGCATCCGTCTGGCGTCCGCCCTGGCCGGTCAGCCGGACGAGCGCACGGGCGATGCGCTGCTCGACCCGTTCGCCTGCAAGATCGCCTATTCTCCCGTGCAGCTCGAACAGCCGTTCGCCGGCCGAGGCCGTTGAGCTGATCCCGATCTCCGGATGGTTGCGGATCAACTGCCGCATCGCCGCGACGGGCCAGACGATCTCGACGCCGTCGGTCACGGCCACTGCGTCGGCGGGGAAGGGCTTGTTCATCATCGCGGCTACGGTGCCGTACATCTCGCCGGGTCCGATGAACCTGAGCACGGACTGGCCGCCGTTGGCCTGGGTCTGAACGATCTTCACCCGCCCCTCTATCAGGCTGTGACAGGTGAGACCGGGATCGCCCTGGGCGAAGATGGTCGTTCCCGCCAGGAGCCGGCGGATCATGCCCGCGGCGATGACCGCATCCAGCGCCGGCTCGTCGAGGGCGCCGAACATGTCAAAGGTCCGAAGGGTTTGCGGATCGAGGATGTAGGACATGGTTCTCTTTCCGCGGTGCTCCTGCGACGGGATGAGAACCCGACGCCGCGCGATGTCGATTAGGAACATTCCTTAGGGAGCACTCCCGAATACCGCCGCCCGGACCTGCAGCCTAGAGATTGCAACGCCGCAGTCGTCAGGAGCCGTGCATGCCCGCCCTTCGCAATTCCGCCGAGCCTCAACCGTTCGAGCGCGTCGCTCCCGCGGCGGCGGACCGCTGCGAGCTCTGCGAAGCCTTCGCCGTCGCCTCCGCGTCGGTCCGGGCTCCGATCGCCGCCGGCGATGAAATCTTTCGCGAGGGCGACCGTGCGAGCTTCGTCTATCGGGTGCTGAAGGGCGCTGTGATCAGCTATCGCCTGCTCAATGACGGCCGGCGCCAGGTGACGGAATTCCATGTTGCCGGCGATTTTCTGGGTCTCGAGGCCGGGCTTGAGCATCGCACGACGGCGGAAGCCCTCGGCGAGGTCAGGATCGCGGCCGTGCGCCGGGCCGATCTCGCCGGGCTCGCGGCCACGAACAGCGGCCTGGCCAAGGCCCTGTGGGAGATGTCGGTCCGCGCCTTCCAGCGCAGCGAAGACCACGCGATGATTCTGGCGCGGCAAGGCGCCACCGAGCGGGTCGCCGCCTTCCTGCTGGACTACGCCGATCGTCTGGGCGCCATCGACATCATCGACTTGCCGATGACCCGCCAGGACATGGCGGACCACCTCGGCCTGACCATCCACACCGTGTCGCGGACCCTGTCCCAGCTGCAGGCCCAGGGCCTCATCGAGGCCCGGTCGAGCCGCCATGTCCGGCTCATCCGCCGCGACCTTCTCGAACGGATCAGGGCGTGATGGCGGAGGCTCCGGACCGCCCGTCGATTCTTCTGGTCGAGGACGACCCGGCGGTCGTCAACGCCCTCAAGTTCTCGCTGGAGCTCGAGGGGTTCGAGGTGCGCGCCTATGCCGATGGCGAGACCTTGCTCGCCTCGACGCCCCTGCCGACCTCGGGCTGTCTGGTGCTCGACTATAATCTGCCGGGCATGGACGGACTGAATCTGCTGGAGCGGCTGAGGGCCTCCAACGTGGACCTGCCTGCTATCCTCATCACCACCAACCCCCGCAGGGCGCTGCGCATGCAGGCCGCCCTGGCCGGGGTGGAGATCGTCGAGAAGCCGCTGCTCACGGACGCGCTTCGGGATTCGGTGCGCTGCGCGCTGGGCGCCGAGGCGGCGGTCTAGGGCCGCCTGGCGACCATGCTCATGCGGACCAGTTCCGACAGGCTGCGCGCCTGCATCTTGGTCATGACATTGGCCCTGTAGACCTCGACGGTGCGGGGGCTGAGCCCGAGATCGTAGGCGATGACCTTGTTGGCCTGGCCCGCGACCAGACCCTCGAGGACCTGCGCCTCCCGTCCCGAGAGCGTCGCCAGCCGCGCGCTGAACTCGTTCGTCTCGCCGTCCCGCGCGACCGCCTCGGCCTTTTCGGCAAGCGCCGCGCGGATCGAGGAGAGCAAGGCCTCGTCGTCGAACGGTTTTTCGATGAAGTCCTTCACGCCCGCGCGCATCGCCTCGATCGCAAGGGGAACGTCGGCGTGGCCGGTCATCACGATCACCGGATGCGCGATCCCGAGCTCGGTCAGGCGGCGGACCATCTCCAGCCCGTTCATCTCGGGCATCCGCACGTCCGTCAGAATACACCCCGGCTCGAGGCCGTCGGCGCGGGCCAGCAGGGCCGCCGCGGACTCATAGGTGCGGGAGTTGATGTCCGCCGTATCCAGCAGAAATGACAGCGAATCCCGGATCGCGGGATCGTCGTCCACAACATGGACCAGCAACTCACTCCGCATCATTTAACTCCTGTTGCCCCACGCCGTGCAGCGTAAAGCAGAATCGCGTGCCGCCGCCCGGATTTTCCTCGACCCAGATCCGCCCGCCGTGCGCCTCGATGATCGTTCTCGAGATCGATAGCCCGACGCCCATTCCGGTCCGTTTCGTGGTGATAAAGGGTTGGAACAGCTGGTCGGCGATGGCCGGACTGATTCCCGTCCCGGTGTCGCTGACCGTGACCTGCACATTGTCATCCGCCACCGTATCGATGCTGATCTCCAGCACCCTTCGCGGAGCGTCCTCCATCGCCTCGATCGCATTACGGATCAGGTTCAGCACGACCTGCTGGATCTGGATCCTGTCCGCCAGCACAAGGTCGACAGTGGGGTCGAAATGGAACAGGACGCGGATGCCGTGCTCCTTGGCCCCGACGAGGGCGAGAGCGCTGGCCTCCTCCATCAGCTTGGGCAGGCTTTCGACGCGGCGCTCCGTCTCGCCCCGCGCCACGAAGTCCCTGAGGCGTCGGATGATATCGCCGGCCCTGAGGGACTGCTCGCCGGCCTTCTCGATGGCGTCGAGCAGGCGCTCGCGCGGAACGGGCTCCGCGACCAGCAGGCGCGCCGAGCCCTTGAGATAGTTGGCCATGGCCGAAAGCGGCTGGTTCAGTTCGTGCGCCAGGGCGGAGGCCATCTCGCCCATCGCCGTAAGGCGCGAGATATGCACCAGTTCGGACTGGAGCTCCTGAAGGCGCGCCTCGGTCTGCTGCCGCTCGCTGAGATCGCGCACGAAGCCGGTGAAGAACCGCTCATCGCCCGAGATCATTTCCCCGACCGAGAGCTCCATCGGGAAGGTTGATCCATCCTTGCGCTCGCCGACGACGACCCGCCCGAAGCCGATGATGCGTCGTTCGCCGGTGGTCAGGTAGCGATCCAGATAGCCGTCATGGTTTTCGCGATACGGCGACGGCATCAGCATCCGGACGTTCTGGCCGAGGACCTCCCCGGCGGACCAGCCGAACAACCTTTCCGCCGCGGGGCTGAAGGACTGCATGTCGCCCCGTTCGTTGATCACCACCATGGCGTCGGGAACCGTGGCCAGGATCGACTGCAGGTGCGCCTCGCTTGCTCGGAGGTCCCGGTTCACCTGGACGGCCCGCAGCCGGGTGACCTGGAACAACTCGCCGCCGACGCTGATCGCGGCGCCCAGGCACAGGAAGACGACGGCGGCGGCGAGATCGCCGCCCGTCCGCTCGGCGGCGGACCAGGTGACGAACAGACCGCCGGCGGCTCCCAGGACCGTCGCCAGCGCCCCGGGGGTCACGCCCCCGATCGCGGCCGCGGCGACGACGGCCGGGACGAAGAACAGAAAGGCGACCCGCTCGTCCAGCCAGGGGGCGAGGGCCATGCGCGCCGTGAGGCCCGCCAGCGCTCCGACGACCGCCACGGCGAGGCCGAGCCACGGGCGGCGCGTTCCCGTGATCCACTCCCACAAGCTCAGTCCGTTTCGTACGGTCATGCTGATCAAATGCTGGCCTCCGCAATGTCCCGTAGGTGAAACTCCGGAATTTCGTCAATCACCGGAGGGGCTTACTCGGACGGTCATCGGGCCACCAAGGTCCTGACAATGCTTAAACCGGAAGCCCTCCCATGTCCGCTCCCCTCGTCGATCTCTCTGTCCATCACGATCCCAAAGGTCTCTCGGACCGCATCGCCTGGGGCTTCGTAAAGGCCTTGAGATTCTTCGCCGACACCTTCTTCGCCAAACGCTACGGCCACCGGGCGGTGGTGCTCGAAACGGTCGCCGCCGTGCCGGGAATGGTCGGCGCGACCCTGAACCATCTGAAGGCCCTGCGGCGCATGAAGGACGACAACGGCTGGATCCGGACCCTGATGGACGAGGCCGAGAACGAGCGCATGCACCTGATGACCTTTATCGAGGTCTGCCATCCCACGCTGTTCGAACGGTTCGTGGTCATCGCCGTGCAGTGGGTCTTCTACCTGTTCTTCTTCGGCCTCTACCTGATCTCGCCGAAGACGGCGCACCGGGTCGTCGGCTATTTCGAGGAAGAGGCCGTCGTCAGCTACACCCACTATCTGGCCGAGATTGACGAAGGTCGCAGCGAAAACGTCCCCGCCCCGCTGATCGCCCGGCGCTACTGGAACCTGCCGGCGGATGCGACGCTGCGCGACGTGGTGCTGGTGGTCCGCGCCGACGAGGCCCACCACCGCGACGTGAACCACGGCTTCGCGAACGAACTGTGCGGCGCCGCTCCGATCCCGGTCTCGCCCTGTCCGGTGCACGTCGAACTGCAGCCCAACTGGAAAGCCGCCGCCTGAGGCGTGCGGCGCCGGCGGCAGGGCGACCCGCCGCCGGCTTCTCTCTGACCGGAAACCGAACATGTCCTTCGCCGCCCTCCCGGCCGCCTGGCGACCGCACGTCGAGCGCAACCTGCCGCGCTACACCAGCTATCCGACCGCGGTCAGCTTCGAACCGGCGGAGGGCGAGACGGAAGCCCGGCGCTGGCTGGCGGCCACCCGGGCCGACCAGACGATATCCGCCTATGTCCACGTGCCGTTCTGCCGGCGGCTGTGCTGGTACTGCGGTTGCCACACCAGCGTGTTCCACGAGTACGATCGGGTGCGGGCCTTCTACCAGACGCTGCGGCTTGAGGTGGACCTCTGGGCCGACGCCATGGGGCCGCACGCAGGGGCGGCGCATCTGCATTTCGGCGGGGGCAGCCCGAATGCGCTCTCGCCCGACGATTTCGTCGGCCTCGCCCGCCACATGGCCGAGCGATTCCGCCTGCGGCCGGATGCCGAGGTGGCCGCCGAACTGGATCCCGGCATGCTGTCCGACGCCTTCATCGACGCGACCGGCGAGGCCGGCGTCACACGCGTCAGCCTGGGCGTGCAGACCTTCGACCCCGTGGTTCAGCGCAAGGTCAACCGCATCCAGCCCTTCGAACAGGTCGAGGGCGCCACTGCGCGGCTCCGTCGCGCGGGCGTCCGCGCCATCAATTTCGACCTGATGTACGGCCTCCCGGGACAGACTCCGGAGAACGTCGCGGCCTCGACCGCGGCCGCCGTCACCCTGCGCCCGGACCGGGTGGCGGTGTTCGGCTACGCCCATGTGCCCTGGATGAAGAAACACCAGGTGATGATCCGGGAGGCGGACCTGGCGGACGTCGCCGGACGCTGGGAACAGGCTGAAGCAGCCGATCAGACACTGGTGGCCGCGGGCTACGTGCGCATCGGGCTGGATCACTATGCGCTGCCGGGGGATTCGCTGTCCGTCGCGGCCGCCGAGGGCGTCCTGCGCCGGAATTTCCAGGGCTATACCGACGATCCCGCGCCGGTGCTGGTGCCGATCGGCCCGTCATCGATCGGGCGATTCGCCGAGGGTTTCCTCCAGAACGCCATCACCACGGATGTCTGGGGCCGGGAAGTCGAGGCGGGCCGTCTGCCGGTGGCGCGTCGACTCGCGGTGACGGCGGAGGACGAGCTCCGGGCCGCCGTTATCGAACGGCTCATGTGCGATCTCGCCGTCGACGTCGGCGCGGTGTGCCAGGCCCACGGATTTGATCCATCGACGCTGGACGGCTCGATCGCCGCGGCCGCCGCGCTGCAGGCCGACGGCCTGTGCGTCGTCGAGGCCGGCCGCATACGTATCCCCGCCGCAGCCTCGCGTGTGATGCGCGTGGTCGCGGCCTGTTTCGACACCTGCCTGCCGGTCACCGCGGCGCGGCATGCCCGGGCCGTCTGAGGCGCCTCCGGAGAATCCCGAAGTTTGCGCGAGCGCAACGTATAGCCGCGCTTTGCACGCGATCAGGCGCCGACAGGCCGAAATGGGGGCGTCCCGGGCGGTCGGAGAGAATGAGAGATGACCACCAAGAAACTATGGCTGATCCTCGCCCTGGTCATGACGGCGTCCTTCGCCGTGCTGGGGCTGCAGGGACGAGAAATTCACAGGGAGGCGCCGCCCATCCCGGCGCAGGTCGTGGCCGCATCGGGTTCGGTGCTGTTCACGCGCGACGACATCCAGACCGGACAGCTGGCCTGGGAGTCGATGGGCGGCCAGCAGGTCGGATCGATCTGGGGCCACGGCGGCTATGTCGCGCCCGACTGGTCGGCCGACCAGCTGCACCGCGAATCGGTGGCCCTGCTGGACCTCTGGGCGGGCCGCGAATACGGCATGCTCTACGCCTCGCTCGACACCGAGAAACAGGCTGGCCTCAAGGCCAGGCTGAAGGCCGAGATGCGCACCAACACCTACGATCCGGCGACGCGGACGATCACGGTCTCGAATGACCGGGCCGCCGCCATCCGCGAGGTCAAGGCGCACTACAAGGCCCTGCTCAGCGACGACCCGGCCCTCGAGTCGTTGCGCGAGCAATACGCCATCGCCAACAATCCGGTGCCCGATGAAGGCCGCCGCAACCAGATCGCCGCCTTCTACTGGTGGACCAGCTGGGGCGCCGCGACCAACCGGCCGGACAGCGACATCACCTACACCTCCAACTGGCCGCACGAGCCCCTGATCGACAATGTGCCCACCTCGGCCAACATCGTCTGGTCCATCGCCAGCGTCCTGCTGCTGATCGTCGGCGTCGGCGGCCTCGCCTTCTGGCACGCCAGCACCAAGCACGAAGACCATGTGGTCGTTCCGACCACCGATCCCCTGGGCTCCAGAAAGCCGACGCCGTCGATGAAGGCGACCGGCAAATACTTCCTCACCGTCATCGCCCTGTTCCTGGTCCAGGTCGGCCTGGGCGCGATCACCGCCCACTATTCGGTCGAGGGTCACGACTTCTACGGCATCCCGATCTCGGAATGGATTCCCTATGCGATCACCCGCACCTGGCACACCCAGATCGCCATCTTCTGGATCGCCACGGCCTGGCTGGCCACGGGGCTCTACATCGCCCCGATGATCTCGGGCCACGAGCCGCGCTTCCAGCGCCTCGGCGTCAATGTCCTGTGGTGCGCCCTGCTGGTCGTCGTGGTCGGCTCGCTGACCGGTGAATGGCTCGGCGTGCAGCAGGTGCTCGATCTCGACGCCAACTGGTGGTTCGGCCATCAGGGCTGGGAATATGTCGATCTGGGCCGCTTCTGGCAGACCCTCCTGTTCGTGGGCCTGTTGCTGTGGCTGCTGCTGGTAGGCCGCGCCCTGTGGCCGGCTCTGAAATCGCCGAACGCCGCCAAGCCGGTGATCGTGGTCCTGTTCCTGTCCACCATCGCCATCGCCCTGATGTACGCGGCCGGCTTCATGTGGGGCAAACACACCCACATCTCGATGATCGAATACTGGCGCTGGTGGATCGTCCACCTGTGGGTCGAGGGCTTCTTCGAGGTCTTCGCCACGGCGGTGATCAGCCTGCTGTTCGTCCGGCTCGGACTGGTCCGGGCGGCGACGGCGAACCTGGCGGTCATGTTCGGCACCATCGTCTTCATGACCGGCGGGGTGCTGGGCACGCTGCACCACCTCTATTTCACCGGTACGCCCGTGTCGGTGCTGGCCGTCGGATCGATGTTCTCGGCCCTGGAAGTGGTGCCGCTGGCGCTGATCGGTTTCGAGGCGTTCGAGAACTGGCGTCACACCAAGGCGGCGCCGTGGGTCAGCCTTTACAAATGGCCGATCCTGTTCTTCGTGGCCGTGGCCTTCTGGAACCTGCTGGGAGCCGGCGTCTTCGGCTTCATGATCAACCCGCCGCTCAGCCTCTATTACATCCAGGGTCTGAACACGACCGCGACCCACGCCCATGCCGCCCTGTTCGGCGTCTATGGAATGCTGGGGATCGGGCTGCTCCTGTTCTGCTTCCGGGGACTGGCGCGGCGCGAGGCGTGGAACGACAAGCTGCTGGGCTGGACCTTCTGGCTGCTCAACGGAGGCCTTGCGATGATGGTCTTCCTGTCGCTGCTGCCGGTCGGCGTGATCCAGGCGTTCGCCAGCATCGAACACGGCGTCTGGTACGCCCGCTCTCCGGCGGTCATCCATTCGCCCCTGGTCGAGATGCTGGTCTGGATGCGGATGCCCGGCGATGTGACGTTCAGCATCGGGGCCCTGACCCTCGCGATCTTCGCGGGGCGGCTGGTGATCGGCTCGTTCAGGCCGGTTCCCGTGGTTGCGGGGGCGTCGTCCGACACCGCCCCCGCGGCGACGCCGGCGGAGTAGTCGCCGGCGCGGGGAGGGCGGGGAAGGTTCGCCTTCCCCGCCCGCTTTCTTTTTCAAGGAGTATGGGCGTTGGCCACGACAGCAGAATCCATGCGGCGGTACACGGGACCGGCGCTGTTCAGTTTCGGCTTCCGGCCGTTCTTCCTGGCCTCGGCCCTATGGGCCGTTCTGGCCGTCCCGATCTGGATCGTCTCCCTGACGCTGGGCGACGGCATGGTCGGGGCGACCGACGGCCGCGCCTGGCACATCCACGAGATGCTGTTCGGCTATCTCGGCGGGGTCATTGCGGGTTTCCTGCTGACGGCTGTCCCCAACTGGACCGGACGTCTGCCGGTCACCGGCCGCGGTCTGGCGGGGCTGTTCGCCCTCTGGGTCGCCGGACGGGCCGCGGGCTTCGCCCCCGCCTCGCTGTCGGCGCCGGCGGCGGTCGTCGACGCCGCCTTCCTGATCGTCTTCGCCGCCATCGTCTGGCGCGAGGTCCTGGCGGCCGGCAATCGCCGCAACCTGCCTGTCTGCCTGATGGTGACCGCGCTGGCCCTGGCCAATGTCGCCTTCCACCTGCGGGGCTTCATTCCCGTCGGACCGGGCGCCGAACGCGCCGCCGTGGCGGTGATCATCGGCCTCGTCGCGCTGATCGGCGGCCGCGTCACGCCCAGTTTCACCCAGAACTGGACCCTCGCCCATGGAGTCGCCGCCCGCCCGGCGCCGTTCGGCCGCTTCGACCAGATTACGCTCGCGCTCACCACCGTCGCCCTGGCGGCCTGGGTCGCGGCCCCCGCCGCCCTTCTCTCCGGCGTCGTTATGACCGTCGCCGGCGTGGCCAACGCCGTCCGCCTGCTGCGCTGGCGCGGCTGGCTGGCGCGCAGGGAGGCGCTCGTCTGGATCCTGCACGCCGGCTACGCCTGGGTCGCGATCGGTCTGGTGCTGCTCGGGCTGAGCGCCTTCTTCCCGGCCGCCGTTCCGTTCACCGCCGGCATTCACGCCTTCACTGCGGGGGCGATGGGGGTCATGACCCTGGCGATGATGACCCGCGCCACGCGGGGCCACACGGGCCGCCCTCGGGTCGCCGACCGTTGGACCACCCTGATCTACACGACCGCCCTGGCGGCCGCCGTCGTCCGGGTCTGTGCGCCCTTCCACGCCGAATGGACCCAGTCGCTGCTGGGAGTGTCGGCCCTGCTCTGGTCGCTGGCCTTCCTCGGTTTCGTCCTTGTCTACGGCCCGATGATGTTGCGGCGATCGATCTAGGCGGGGCGAATTTGAGCGGGCGCAACGACGGCCGCCGCGAAGCCGCCGAATGAACGCCTCGCGAGACCCGCGACGAGGAGAGTTTGATGCAGGGAAACGGCCCGGGGGCCTGGCGCGGTCGCGGCGGGGGGCGCGCGGAGATCGCGTCCGGCGCGCTGATGATGATGCGCCGTCCGGTCGAGACCATCCTGTCCCGGGCCCTGCGCCGGATCGCCCTGAACCGTCCTGACGTGTTTGAACGGCTCGGTCCCTGGCGTGAGGCCGACGTCGTGGTCGCCCCGAACGATTTTCCCGTGTGCTTCCGGCTGCGGCCGGACGGCTCCCGGGGAACGGTCCGGGTCATCCGCCACGACGATCCGGCGCCGGCTGCGGCCCGGATCAGCGGTCCGCTCGCGACATTGCTCGAACTGTTCGACGGCGAGGGCGACGCGGATGCGGCCTTCTTCTCGCGGCGCATCCGCATCGAGGGCGACACCGCCGCGATCGTCGCCCTGCACAATACCTTGGAGGCGGCGGGCCTGACCTTCGCCGACATTCTTGGCGTCGGCCCGGGGCTGCGCGGGCCGGTAAACCAGGGCCTCGCGCGGCTGCGCGATCATCTGGGGTCGCGCTGAGATGGGGTCGATCGAACTGGTCTGCCCCGCGGGATCGCCCGGGATGCTCAGGGCCGCGGTCGAAGCCGGAGCCGACGCCGTCTACTGCGGTCTGCGCGACGACACCAACGCCCGTAATTTTCCGGGCCTGAATTTCTCGCCCGCCGAACTCGTCGAGAGCGTCAAATGGGCCCACGACCGGGGCGCCAGGGTTCTGCTCGCGGTCAACACCTTCGCCCGCGCGGGAGCCAGCGATCGCTGGCGCGCCTCCGTCGACGCCGCGGCCGGGACCGGCGTGGACGCGGTGATCGTGGCCGACCTCGGCGTTCTCGCCCACGCCAGTCAGGCCCACCCGGATCTTCGTCTCCACCTGTCCGTCCAGGCGGCTGCCGGATCGCCCGAAGCCATCGCCTTCTATGCGCGCACCTATGGGGTGAAGCGGGTGGTGCTGCCGCGGGTGTTGAGCGTCGAGGAGATCGCGGCCCTGATGCGCGAGATCGACGTCGAGACCGAGGCCTTCGTGTTCGGCGGCCTGTGCGTCATGGCCGAGGGTCGCTGCGCCCTGTCTTCCTACGCGACGGGCCGGTCGCCCAACCTGAGCGGCGTGTGCTCGCCGCCCGAGGCGGTGTCCTACACCGAGGAGGACGGAGCCCTGGTGTCCAGGCTGGCCGGGCTGGCGCTGGACCGCTACGCGCCGGGCGAACCGGCCGGCTATCCGACCCTGTGCAAGGGCCGTTTCAGCGTGGACGGCTCGCTCTCCTATCTCTTCGAGGACCCGGTCAGCCTCAACG
This sequence comes from Brevundimonas sp., assembly GCF_036677305.1. Classification (GTDB taxonomy): domain Bacteria; phylum Pseudomonadota; class Alphaproteobacteria; order Caulobacterales; family Caulobacteraceae; genus Brevundimonas. Next base: position 20,197 of record NZ_JAKFEB010000052.1, read on the forward strand.
CCATGAGCCTGCTGGCCGCGCTGCGGCGGGCCGGGGTTACGGCGGTGAAGGTCGAGGGCCGCCAGCGCGGCAAGGCCTATGTCGCCCGGGTCAGCGCGGCTTTCCGCGCGGCGATCGACGCCATGGACGCCGGTGAGGACCCGACCCGCTTCGAACACCTGCTTACGGACCTGGCCGAAGGCGGCCGGGAGACATCCGGGGCCTATCGGAAGAGTTGGCGATGAACGAAAAGCCCATTCAACTCACGCTGGGCCCCTTGCTGTTCCACTGGGCGCCCGACCGGATCCGCGACTTCTACGCGCGGATCGCCGACGAGGCGCCGATCGAGCGCGTCTATCTGGGCGAGGTCGTGTGCGGCAAGCGCGCGCCGTTGAGCGATCACGCGCTGGCCGACGCCGCGGTCCGGCTGGAGGCGGCCGGAAAGGAGGTGGTGTGGTCCACCCTGGCCCTGCCCATGCTCAAACGCGACCGCAAATCCATCGCCGCCGTTGCGGCCGAGCAGGGCGCTCTGGTGGAAATAAACGACATTTCGGCCCTGCTCCATCGCACCGGACCGTTCGTCGCCGGACCCTTGCTCAACATCTACAATGAAGCGGCGGCGGCCCAGCTGCGCGCGCGGGGATGCCTGCGCATATGCCCGAATGTCGAGCTGTCGCTGGACGCCGTCGCGGCGATCGCCAACGCCTGTCCCTGGCTGGAAATCGAACTGTTCGCTTTCGGGCGGCTGCCGCTCGCCCTCTCCGGCCGCTGCTATCACGCCCGTCATCACGGTCTCCACAGGGACGCCTGCCAGTTCGTCTGCGAGCGGGATCCGGACGGCCTGACGCTGGGCACGCTCGAGGGGGAAGACTTCCTGGCCGTCAACGGCGTGCAAACCCTGTCGGACGGCGTGCAGCTGGCGGCTGTCCCGCCGTCGGCGCTTCGTGCGGCAGGGGTGACCGCGCTTCGGCTGTCGCCCCAGACCTCCGACATGATCGTCGTGGCCGAGGCGTTCCGCCTCTTCCTCGACGGCCGGATCGACGCGACCGACCTGACCTGCCGGGCGATGGACGCCGGCTTGCCGGGCCCCCTCGTCGACGGCTACCTGCGCGGCGAGGCCGGACTGCAGCGCGTGAGCGCCTGGTGAGCGGGGACCTGAAGCGTCTGCGCGACCGCATCGACCGGCTGGACCGGGCGCTGGTGCGCCGCCTCGCCGAACGTCAGCGACTTGTCGAGGCGGTGGCGCGGATCAAGGCCGATCCCCTGCGCGCGCGCGACCCGCGCCGCGTGGAGGACGTCATCGCCAACATCCTCCGCAGCGCCGCCGAACAGGGCCTCTCGCCGGACATCGCCGAGCCCGTCTGGCGGTTGCTCATGGACCGCTGCGCTGATCATGAGACGGCGATCCTCGTCTCCGCCGGCGAATCCCCCCAGCCGGAGCCGGATCACGACGGCGCCTGTTGCGGCTGCAAATTCGATGCAGTTGCGCTCGCGCAAGGCGCGCGTGCGGGAGGCGGGGGATGATCGGCCATGACCCGCGATCCCATGACGACCCGTTCCAGGGCGGCGTATGACGAGGCGGCCTGTCCCGCCGACCTGTGCAGCTGCGGCGACTGGTGTTGCACCCCCGCCGAACCGGGGCCAGGGGCCCGCGTTCTGGCCCTCCGGACCCTGGGCGGAGCCGCTCTGATCATGGGAGCCGTCGGCGTCGCCACTCCTTTGGTCCCGGCCACGCCGTTCCTGTTGCTCGCGACCTGGGCCTTCGCCCGGTCCTCGCCGCGACTTGAGGCATGGCTCATCACGCATCCGCGCCTCGGCCCGCCGGTGCATGCCTGGCGCAGCCGACGCGCCATCCCCCGCCCGGCCAAGGCCGTCGCCGTGACCAGCCTTCTGGTCAGTGGAGCGGGTCTCCTGCTCATCGGCGCGAACGGGACGGTCCTGGCCGCGGCCGGCGCGACATTCGCGGGCGTCGGCGGCTGGATTCTGAGTCGGCCTTCATGACCCCCTCGATGGATTTCGTCGCATGAGCCCTTCGCCCGCCGCCACGCTCGCCGGCGCCTATTTCCCGGGTCCCCGTTCGGAAAACGAAACCTGGGTTCGCGGCGAGTTCCAGACCGTGCTCGACCAGTGGTTCGACTGGCGCAAGGGCCTGTTCGCCGGCGATCCCGGCTCCGCCTCGGCGGCTGACCGCCTGTCTCCCGAGCGGCTCAGGAAGCGCGAGGAGCTGTCGCAGCATCTTGCCGAATTGTGCGAGGCGCTGACGGCCGAGACCCCGACCCACACCCCCCGCTACATCGGCCATATGAAGGCCGAGGTCTCGCTGCCGGCGCTGTTCGGCTGGCTGGCGGCCATGCTCCACAATCCCAACAACACCTCCCGCGAATCCAGCAGGGTCGGCTCGGTCATCGAGGCCGAGGCCGTGGCCATGCTGGCGACCATGGTCGGCTACGACCCCGTCCGGGCGCAGGGCCATTTCACCTCCGGCGGGACCGTGGCCAATTTCGAGGCCGTGTGGCGCGCCCGCTATCGTCTCGACCACTGGCTGAGCATGGGCCTTCACGTGGCCGAGGCGACGGGCGATGTGCTCGATCCGTTCGCCGCCGCCCACATGGGTTGGGACCGGTTTCGGGAGCTGTGGTTCGACCACGACCTCACCGACGACCAGTTGCGCGCCTGCAGCGCGGCGGTCGGCAATCCCGCCTCGGTCTGGCGCCGCATCAGCGAGGCGGCCAGGCGCGAATATCTGGGCCCGGTCATGCTGGTTCCCGGCAACAAACACTATTCCTGGCTCAAGGCCGCAAACCTGTTCGGTCTCGGCGAGGACTCCCTGTGGAGCATCGCCCTGGACGCCGAGGGACGGCTCGACGTCGATGATTTCGAGCGTCTGACCCGGCTGGCCGAATCCCAGGGGCGGCCGGTGCTGATGACCGTCGGCGTCGCGGGCGCCACCGAGACCGGCGGCATCGATCCGATCCACCGGCTGCACGACCGGCTCGACCGATGGCGCGACGATCGGGAGCGTCACATCTGGCGACACGTGGACGCCGCCTACGGCGGCTTCCTCTGCAGCCTGCTGGGCGGGGCCGACGAGAAACACCTGTCTCCGGACAGCGCCGCCGCCCTGCGCGCGATCGCAACCGCCGACTCGGTGACCATTGATCCGCACAAGCTCGGCTACGTCCCCTACGCCTGCGGCGCCTTCCTGACCCGCGATACCGCCTCCTACGCCGTCTCGGCGTTCGACGCCCCCTATCTGGACCGGCCGGAGCTCGGCGACGGCAAGTGGTCCTCGACCATGGAAGGGTCGCGTTCCGCCTCGGGGGCGGCGGCGACCTGGCTGACCGGCCGCAGCCTCGGTTTCGGCCCCGAGGGGCTGGGCGCCGTACTCGCCGAGACCATCCGGACCCGGGCCGCTTTCCAGGCCGCCGTCGTCGAAGCCCTGCCTTGCATACGGTTCGTCGACCCTGCGGACTCCAACATCGCCTGCTTCTCGGTCGCCGACGACGGCGAATCCCTGGCCAGCGCCAACACCCGGACCGAGGCGCTGTTCAACGTCATCCATCAATCGCCGGAATTCTCGGTCTCGAAGACGACCCTCGGCCCGGAATACCAGGCCCTGATCGCCCGCCATACCGAACGCTATGGCGGGACGGCTGACGCGCCCGGCCTGTTTCTGATCCGCTGCGTCTTCATGAACCCCTATTGGGCGGCGCCGGACTTCCGCGAGGTTCTGTTCCCGCAATTCATCGCGCTTGTGCGTCAGGCGCTCGCCGGGAAGACAGACAGACCGCCGGCCACGGACCCGCGGAACACCGAGGCGGTCGAGCGAACGGAAATGCTCGATTGCTGCGGGCTGGACTAAGGCTGCGCTGTTTCACGGCGCGGGCGCCAAGGGCCCGCTTCCGACGGGCGGCTGGATCGGCCGTGGGCGGAGGCTCAGATCAGGTTGGCGCGGGCCCGCCGTCCGAAGTGAAGGGCGCTGGGCCGCGGGGCAGCTCAGGACCCAAGATGTGCATGGCCTCTCACCGAGCCTCTATGGTTTCGAAGCGCGGAAAGGTCGTCTTTCGAGAGCGGGCGGCATTCGGTAGATAGAGCTGTGCCATCAGTTGATCAGACCCACAGCATCGCCGACCTCAGAGCCCTGGCGCGCCGTCGCCTGCCTCGACCGATCTTTGATTATCTGGACGGCGGCGCGGACGAGGAACGGTCCCTGGCGCGCAACGTGGACGCCTTCGCAGACTACGAGATCGTCCCTGACGTCCTGACGGATGTGTCATCGATACAGACCGCGACGACCATCTTCGGACAGCGCGCCGCCTGGCCGCTCATGCTTTCCGCGACCGGTCTCACCCGGATGTTCCACGGCTCTGCGGAGCCGGCCGTGGCCCGGGCAGCGGCCTCTGAAGGCATTCCCTACTGTCTGTCCACCATGGGCACGACGCGGCTGGAGGATCTGGCGGCTTCGATTTCCGCGCCGATGGTGTTCCAGATCTATGTGTTCAGGGATCGCGGGCTCACACGCGAGTTCGTCTCACGCTGTCGCGAGGCCGGATACGCCGGACTTTGTCTGACAGTCGACACGCCGGTCGCGGGCAACCGGCTGCGCGATCGCCGAAGCGGCCTGTCCCTGCCGCCGAGGCTGACGGCGCGCTCGCTTCTCGATTTCGCCCTCCATCCCGGTTGGTCGATACCCGCGCTGACCGGAGCCAGGTTCGATCTGGCCAACGTCAGTCACAGGACGGACGCCCTGGCGACCACCCCGATGAGCCTGTTCGATTTCATCGGCCGTCAGTTCGACCCCGGCCTGACCTGGCGCGATGTGGAATGGCTCGCATCGGAGTGGAACGGTCCCTTGGCGATCAAGGGGCTCATGACGCCGGAGGACGCCACCAGGGCCATCCGTTCGGGTGCGAGCGGCGTGATCATCTCGAACCACGGCGGCCGCCAGCTGGATGGCGCGCCCGCGCCGGTCGATCAGGTCGCCGCCGTGAGAGACGCGCTGGGCGACGGGCCGGATGTCATATGCGACGGCGGCGTTCGACGCGGCTCGGACGTCGTCAAGGCGCTCGCCCTGGGCGCAACCGCCTGTTCTATCGGCCGGCCCTATCTCTATGGTCTGGCCGCAGCGGGCGAGACCGGCGTAGCTCGATCTCTCAAGCTCTTGCGCGACGAGTTCGAACGCACGCTCGCCCTCGCGGGCGTAGCAAACATCCAGACCTTGGCGGGCCGACATATCAGGCGCCGGCCGCGCTAACGGCGCAGCACGACAGGGGGCGTTGCGTCAGCCCGCGACCGGTTTGTCCGGGGCGTTCCTCATGGCCAGGATGAAGCCGACCAGCGACAGGATGCTGGTGACGACGCCGACAAGCGCGAGGGCCGGCGCGAGGTGGGCTTCGCCGCCAAGCGCCTGGCTGCCGAGGGAGACAAGCACCGGCGACAGGCCGAGTCCGATCAGGGCGCCCAGGATCATGAACGCCCCGAGGCAGACCCCGCGCTCCTCGTTCGGGATCAGGACCGCGATGGAGGTGGCGGTGATCAGGCCGGTCACGGCGCCCGAGGCCAGCAGAAGGAACAGAACCAGGGTAAAGGCCGGAACGCTCCCGATCAGAGGGAACAGGGCCGCGGGCACGCCGATCGCCGAGGCCGCCACGGCTCCGATCAGGATCCCTCCACGGACCGAACTCCTGTGCCCCCGGTCGGCGACGAAGCCGCCGATCACCGGGCCGATGACGCCGGCGAAGAGCAGCAGACCGCCCACGAGGGCGGCGGACGTTCCCGCGCTCTGGCCAAGGTTGCGCTGCAGGACGGGCACGGCCCAGACGCCGGCGGCGGCGTCCGCCATGATGACGCTGATCTGGCCGACGAACAGCGGGGCGAGAAAGCGGCGGCGGGCCCAAAGGGCGCGGATCATGGCGTTCAGGGAGTTGCTGCTGTCCTCGACCTCATGCCTGGCCGGCTCGCGCAGGAAGAACAGGGGCAGCATCAGCAGGGTGCTGGCGATACCGAAGACCAGGGCCGTCTCGCGCCAGGCGCTCAACTGGACGCCGGGCAGCGATCCGCCGGCGGCGAAGGCGGTGAACAGGGCGCCGCCTCCGACGAAGGCCAGGGCCGGCCCCAGGGTGTTGCCCATGCTCAGAAACAGCATGGCGCGGCCGCGGCTCTGCGGCAGCGAGAGGTCCGCCAGCACCGAGATGGCCACTGGCACGACGCTCATCGAGCCCAGGCCGGCGAGCATCCGGGCCACGAACAGAGCCTCGAAACTCTGGGCGAATGCGGTGCCGATCATGCCCGCCGTCCAGGTCAGGCCGAGGATGAAGATCAGGCGCGTACGCTTCGTGTGATCGGTCAGCCAGCCCAGGGGAATGGCGATCAGGGCCATAGGGAGGGCTGCGGCCAGGCCCTGGACGAGGCTGATCTGATAGTCGCTGAGGCCGAGGTCGGCCTTTGCCGCTTCCTGCAGGGGCGAGAAGGCCAGGCGCACCGTGCCGGCGGCCATCACGATCAGGGCGACCAGCAGGACGGCGCGCCAGGCGGTCTGGCGGATCGGCGACACGGCGCCGGCGTCTGTCGGATCGGCGGTGGTCACGGTCGCTAGCGCCATCGGAGGCCTCCGGCGCCCTCGGCGCCTGTCGGAAAGGGAGACCGCGGATGCGGCCGCCGGTTACAGGGCGAAGATCTTGCCCGGATTGAACAGGTCGTGAGGGTCTATGGCCCGCTTGATGGTTCGCATCATCTCGACGGCCTCGCCCAGCTCTTCGACGAGCCAGTCCTGCTTTCCAAGACCGATGCCGTGCTCGCCGGTGCAGGTGCCGTCCATGTCGAGGGCGCGGCGAACGAGACGACGGTTCAGGGCCTCGGCTTCGGCGGCCTCCTCCGGCTTGTCGGGGTCGAGCACGAAGACGACGTGGAAATTTCCATCGCCCACATGACCGAGGATCGGGCCGGGTATGCTGGCGGTCTCGAGATCCTTCTTGGTTTCGAGGATGCATTCGGCCAGACGGCTGATCGGCACGCAGACGTCGGTCGGCCAGCCGACCGCGCCCTTCCTCAGGCCGACGGCGGCGTAGTAGGCCTCGTGCCGCGCCTTCCACAGCCTGGCGCGCTGCTCCGGCAGGTTGGACCAGCGGAACTCCCCGCCGCCGTTCTCGGCGGCCAGGGCGGAGACGGTCTCGACCTGCTCCTGGACGTAGCGTTCGGAGCCGTGGAATTCGAAGAACAGGGTCGTCTTCTCGGGGTAGTCGAGACTGGACCAGGCGTTGACGGCCTTCATCTGCACGTCGTCCAGAATCTCGACCCGGGCCAGGGGAATGCCCAACTGGATCGACTGAACGACCGTGTCGACTGCCCCGCCCATGGTCTCGAAGCTGCACACCGCGGACATGATCGACTCGGGGATGCCGTGCAGGCGCAGGGTCACCTCGGTGATGATGCCCAGCGTTCCCTCGGAGCCGATCATCAGCCGTGTCAGGTCGTAGCCGGCCGCGGACTTTCGGGCCCGTCGCGCCGTGCGGATGTCGCGCCCGTCGGGAGTGACGACCCGCAGACTGAGGATGGCCTCGCGCATCGTGCCGTAGCGCACGGCGTTGGTGCCCGAGGCGCGGGTGGCGGCCATGCCGCCGATCGTGGCGTTGGCGCCGGGATCGATCGGGAAAAAGAGGCCGACGTCCCGCAGGTATGCGTTGAGCTCCTCGCGTCGGACGCCCGCCTGGACGGTGACGTCGAAATCCTCGGCGTTGACCTGGAGGATGGCGTTCATCTCCGACAGGTCGATGGTCACCCCGCCCCGCGTCGGCGTCGTATTGCCCTCGATCGAGGTGCCCGCGCCGTAGGGGATGATCGGTATCCGCGCGGCGACGCAGGTCCGGACCAGCGTCACCACCTCTTCCGTCGAGTGGGGGAAGACCACTGCATCCGGCAGCACGGTGTCGAAGTGGGCCTCGCTCGCGCCGTGCTGGCTACGCATGGCCTCGCCAAGGTGCAGACGGTCGCCGAAGACCGCCCGTAGCTCGTCCACCAGGGTGGAAGGCAGCGGGCTGGCCGACGGAGTGGACGGGGCGCTCACGGGTGCGTTCCTTCCCGTACGGTCTAGAAGCTGTAGCCGACGCGGACGCCCACCCGACGGCCGTCGCCGATCTGCCCGAGGCTGCCCAGGGCGGGCAGGCCGGCGACGGTCAGGGTCGAACTGTCGATGTAGGATTCATAGTATTCCTCCTCGAACAGGTTGTTCGAGAAGACCGCCATTTCGAGGTTGTCGAGACGGTAGATGATCGAGGCGTTGGCGAGGAAATAGCTGTCCAGCTTGGGCGAGAAGGTTTCGCTCAGGCTGGCGCCGACGCGGTCCCCCTTGCCGATGACGCCGCCCGTGAAGGTCAGCTCGCCGCGGCCGACCGGCACGACGTAGTCGGTCTGCAGATTGAGGGTCCAGTCGGGGTTGAAGGGAATGCGGTCGCTGGGCAGCTGGCGGCCGGTCGTCGCGACGTAGCGGCTGTCGTCGGTGATGCGGGCGCGCTGCAGCATGCCGCCGCCGCGGACCGACCAGGCGTCGGTCAGCTGGGCGTCGAACTCGATCTCGACGCCGTAGCTCTCGGCGTCGCCGGTGTTCAGGTTGATGCCGACGATGCCCCCGCCGCCGACCATCGGCGCCAGGCTGTTCTGACCGATCATGTCGCTGTAGTCGTTGTAGAATATCGCTCCCTGGAGGGAGAAGGCGCGGTCCGCAGTGGCGAGTTTGGACCCGATTTCGTAGGTCCAGACCGAGTCGCCGTCATAGGTCGGGTTGGGCGCGCCGGGGCCGTTGGTCCCGCCGCCGCGGAAGCCGCGGGCGATCGAGGCGTAGACCATGCGGTTCTCGTCGAACTTCTTGCGCAGGGCGATGCGGGGCTGGATCTCCTCGGCCTCGTAGGTCGAGTTGATGACGCTCTGGAAATCGATTTCCTGGTGATCGTAGCGAAGGCCCACGGTCAGCTCGAGGTCAGGCTGAATATCCCAGAATGCCGTGCCGAAGACGCCGAGGACATTGGCGTCCGACAGGGCCGTGGCGGTCGTCTGCAGACCGCCGAGGAAGACCAGGGTGTTGGTCGAGGTCTGGTCCGAGGTCTGGTTCGAGGCGAACACGCCCAACAGGGTCGAGAAATTATCGCTCCACTCGCTGTCGAAGCGGATCTCGGCGCTGGTCGTCTCAAGCACGCCCGAGGTGCTCGACTCGATCAGCGGCAGAGGCTGGAAGTCGCCGTCGCTGGAGCCCTCGTTCTCGCGCCGGTCGTAGGAGACCAGGGCTGTCATGTCGGTGGACGTGGTGATCGGCAGGTCAAGCTTCAGGTTGACGCCGCTGTAGTCGTACAGCGCCTCGCTGCGGACATTGGTCTGGGCGTCGCTGCGGTAGTCGGTCGGCCCGGTGGTCAGGGCGTAGAGCGGGCCGGTGCCATCGACCGTGTCGTAGTAGGCGTTCACGGTGACGACCGCGTCGGCCGGCGCCAACCAGCGCAGCGAGCCGCGCACGGTGTCTTGCTTCAGGCGGTTGGCGTCGTCGAAGCCGAGCAGGCTGTTCTCGATGAAGCCGTCACGGCTCTGCGTGCCCGCCGAAATCCGGCCCTGCAGCACGCCGGGGATGATCGGACCGGCCACGGTGCCGCCGACGATGTAATAGTTGTCCGGATCCGCATAGGTCGCGGTGAGCCGGCCTTCCATCTCATCGGAGGGCTGTTTGGTGGTGACGTTGATGGCGCCGCCGAGGGTATTCTGGCCGAACAGGGTCGATTGGGGACCGCGCAGGACCTCGATCTGCTCCACCGCCAGGGTCGGACTGTTCAGATACGAGGTATTGGCCTGATAGACGCCGTCCACGAAGATGCCGACCCCCGGCTGGACATTGTCCAGGAGGGTGGTGCCGATGCCGCGGATCGACAGGAAGGCCCGGCCGGCTGCGTCCGAGTTGATGTTCAGGCCGGGGGTGATCGCGGCCACGTCGCGCACCGAGGTCAGCTGGCGACGTTCGATCGTCTCTTCGGTCACGGCGGTCACCGCTACCGGCACGTCCGCGAGGCGTTCGGAGCGCTTGCGGGCCGTGACGATGACGTCCTCGACCTGGGACGAGTCCTCGTCGACGCCGGGCGTTTGGCCAGGAGCGGTCTGGGCCGCGGCGGCGCCGGCGGAGAGGGCGAGAGTGGCGACGCTGGTCGCGAGGATCGTGGCGAAACGCATGTATTCCCCCCTAGGGATCGCTCCGGAATCGAGTCCGGTAGCTGTTGATCGGAGGATGCGGTCGCGCCGACCTGTATGAAAGGTCGGCCACTGTGCCGAACGGCAGGAACCGTTGACAACCGCCCATCGGCGCAAGGCTGAGGCGGCCGTCAAACGCCCGCTGCGAGGCATCCCAGTGCGATCGCGCCGAGAGGCCCCGCCAGGGTCCCAAGCAGCGGCGGCTGCACGAAGTCGTCCATGCGGGCCAAGGTCCGGTCCATGGCTGCGTAGTTATTGAGGCTCTCGGTCAAGGCGGTCCGCACGCGCGGGAACAGCCAGGCCTGCCCGTCCGCGACGCCGCCGCCGATCAGGATCCGTTCCGGCACGGTGGTCAGCACCAGATTGTGCAGGAGCCCGCCCAGGGCGTGCACCACCATGTCCCAGGCCGGGTCGTCGTGGGACAGCGCGCCGCCCGGTCGGCCGGCTCGGGCCTCGATCGCCGGGCCTGAAGCGAGACCCTCGACGCAGTCTCGGTGGAAGCGGCAGGCGCCAGGCCAGACGTCGCCGGGAAGACGGCCGACCCTCAGGTGGCCCGCCTCTGAATGCCCGGCGCCGCGCACCGGCTGTCCGCTGACGATCGAGCCGACACCGACTCCCGTGCCGACCGTGATGTAGGCATAGCTGCGCAGGCCCCGCGCCGCGCCCCAGCGACCCTCAGCCAGGGCCGCGCCATTGACGTCGGTGTCGATCATCACGGGGATGCCGAGGTCTTCGCCGAGCGTGTTGAGGTCCGCGCCGTCCCAGCCGGGTTTGGTGGTCGATACGATCTGGCCGAAGCGGTCCGACCGATCGTCCAGCTCCAGCGGCCCGAAACTGGCGATGCCGAGGGCGGCAAAGCCGGGGCCGGCGTTCCAGCGCTCCAGAACCCGCCGGATCGCCCCGAGCGACTCCGCCGGAGTCGTTGTCGGCAGCCGGACCTGTTCACGGATGTCGTCCGGCCCCGCGGCCAGCAGGCAGACGATCTTGGTTCCGCCCAGTTCAACGCCTGCGATCAGCGGCCCGTTGGATGATCCTGTCATGGCCCTTTGGCTCCGCCCCGCCGTCACCAGCAGCTATAGCCGCCGTCGGCCAGGACGACGGCTCCGGTCATCAGGCTCGCGGCGTCGGAGGCCAGGAAGGCCACCACTGCGGCGACTTCTTCCGGCTCGCCGAGCCGGCCCATCGGCGTCGAGTCGATCCAGCGTCTGAACATGGGCGCTTCCCGATCTGCGAACGCATTCAGCGGCGTGGCGATATAGGTCGGAGCCACCGCGTTCACCCGCACGCCGCGCCCGGCCCATTCAGCGGCGAGCGATCGGGTCAGATGATGCACCGCCGCCTTGGAGGCGTTGTAGTGCGCCTGCCCCTGAGGACGGTTGACGATGAAGCCGCTCATCGATCCGACGTTGACGATGGCGCCCGAGCCCTGGGCCAGCATGTGACGGCCGAAGGCGCGGGCGCACCAGAAGGCGCCGTTGAGATTGACGTCGAGGACGTTGAGCCAGCGCTCGTCCTCCATCTCCTCGGCCGCGATCTCGCTGCGGGCGATGCCGGCGTTGTTGACGAGGATGTCGATCCGGCCGTCGCGGGCGACGATCTCCCCGGCCGCGGCCTCGACCCGGACGGAATCCGTGACGTCCATGACGGCGCCCTCGACGCTGTAGCCCTTGGCCGCCATCGCGCCCCGCGCGGCTTCGATCGCCTCGGCGGAGAGATCGGCGATGATCACACGCGCACCGGCCTCGGCCATCGCCTCGACGCAGGCCAGGCCGATGCCGCTGGCGCCGCCGGTGACGACGGCCACGCGGTCGGTCAGTTTCAATCGATCGAGATACACCGGGCTTTCCCTCAGCCCAGGACGGCGGCGCAGGGCATCGGGGCCTCGCGCTCGGCCTTTCCGGCCTCCAGGGCGAAGACTTGCGGGTCCGCGGCGCTGTACTCCGGCCAGGGCAGTTCACCTGTGCGCGCGAACTGGACCCACAGGCGGTGGACTCGGTCGGCCAAGGCCTGCGGCGGGGCTTCGCCGGCCAGGCCCTGCGGGCCGGTCACCGACGGCAGGGTGTCGAACACGAAGGGCAACTCTATGCCATGGCAGGCGCCCAGTTCGCCGCCTGTCGCTGGCGACCGCCAGTCCATTTCATAGACGTGGGTGCGCCCCTTGTGGGCCGCCGCGAACAGTCGTGCGGGATGGCGGAAGACCAGGTCGCTCAAGGCCCGGGTGAACACCCAACCGGCCTTCTGTCCCTTCTGGCCCAGGCCGTAGGCCTTCAACACCGCCGCGGCCGCCGGTTCGACGCGTCTGAGGATCATTTTCGACATCCAGCCGCTCAGCTTGGGTCGTACGCCGGTGGGGACGAAATACAGGTTCATCTCTTCGGCGTTCGTGCCGATCAGCACGTCGACCTCCGCGCCGACCCCCTTGGCCAGAGCATCCAGCGGGTGCTCGGGCAGCACCTCGTCGCGATAGACCGGCAGGAATTTGCTGAGGCCATAGGCCGGCTCACGCGCCTGGCGCTGATGGGGCTGCTGCAGGCCTCGCAGGCGAGCGCGGCCAGC
>NZ_JAKFEB010000053.1:0-15859 GCF_036677305.1 Brevundimonas sp.
TGGCGCCGTGCTCGCGGATCCAGATCGGCGTCGCCGCGGCCAGCAGGGCGCGGCCCGCGTCGGTCAGGGCCGGGCGGCGGCTGCGCCGGTCCTTCGGATCGACCTTCAGCACGACCGCCCCCATCCGTTCCAGCGGCTTCAGATTGGCCGTCACCGTCGACCGGTCCATGGCCAGCAGCGCCGCCACCGCGCCGATCGTCGGCGGCTCGGGCCGGTTCAGGCCGTTCAGCAGCGAGAACTGGCCGCTGGTGACGCCCAGCTCCCGGAACGCCTCGTCGAACCGCCGGGCCAGCGTCCGCGCCGCCCGCTGGGCGTGCAGGCACAGGCAGTGATCCCGGATGTGCAGGGTGTCGGCGAAAGGGGACGCGTTTGACATGGCTTCAATTAGGTTGATATCAACGTAACTGTCAAACGAAGGAGCCCGCCATGATCCAGGTCACCGCCTTCAGATGGGTGCCGCCGTTCGCCCAAGGGTCCGTTCGCGACATCCGCGTCCGCTGGGCGCTGGAGGAGGCCGGTCTCGGCTATGACGACGACCTGATCGGCTTCGAGGACCAGTCGACCCCCGCCTATCGCGCCCGCCAGCCGTTCGGCCAGGTCCCGGCCTTCAGCGACGGCAAGGTCGAGATGTTCGAGAGCGGCGCCATCGTCCTCTACATCGCGCAGAATTCCGACCAGCTGATGCCGGCGGACGAGGCCGGACGCGCCATGGTCATGACCTGGCTGTTCGCCGCCATGAACAGCGTCGAACCCTATGTCGCCGAACTGGCCACGATCGACCTGTTCAACCCCGACAAGGCCTGGGCGAAGGCGCGGCGGCCCGAGGTCGAGACCATGCTGCGCAAGCGTCTGGGCGACCTGCAGACCGCCCTCGGCGAACGCCGCTGGTTCGCCTGCGACCGGTTCAGCGCCGCCGACATCCTGATGACCCATGTGCTGCGCGACCTGCGCCATACGGACATCCTCGCCGACTATCCCGCCCTGGCCGACTACGTCGCCCGGGCCGAGGCCCGCCCGGCCTTCCAGCGCGCTCTGGCCGACCAGCTGAAACCGTTCCGGGCGGCGGAGGCGAAGAACCCGGAACTGACGGCGGGCCGGGGGACCTGAGCATGGCGCGGATCGTCTTCGGAATGAACGTGTCGCTGGACGGCTATGTCGACCACGACCGGTTCGAGCCCGGCCCCGAGCTGTTCCGGCACTGGATCGAGCAGGTGCGCGGCCTGACGGGCAGCGTCTACGGCCGCCGCGTCTACGAGCTCATGCGCTACTGGGACGAGGACCAGCCCGACTGGAGCCCGGACCTGCACGCCTTCGCCGCGGCCTGGCGCAACCAGCCCAAATGGGTCGCGTCCCGCTCGCTGACCTCCGTCGGCCCCAACGCCACCCTCATCAAGGAGGACATCGAGGGCGTGGTGCGCGGATTGAAGAAGGACCTCGAGGGCGAGATCGACGTCAGCGGCCCGGCGCTGGCGCAGAGCCTGGGCAAGGCGGGTCTCATCGACGAATACCGGCTCTATTTCCGCCCGGTCGTGCTGGGCGGCGGCAAACCCTTCTTCGCCGGGCCCCTCCCGCCGCTCCGCCTCGTCGCCAACGCGCTGATCGGCGAGGACGCGATGCGGCTGACGTACGTCCCCGCTGACGCCTGACTCAGCCGACCAGCGCCGCCCGCTCTTCCGCCGTCAGCATCCGCCATCGGCCCTCGGGCAGATTGTCCAGCTTCAGCGGTCCGATCCGTACCCGGATCAGGTCGACGACCTCCAGATCGACCATCTCGCACATCCGCCGGATCTGGCGGTTGCGGCCTTCGCGCAGGATGAATTTCAGCCGGAAGGACTCCATCCGGCTGACATAGGCGGGCTTGAGCTGTCGCCCGTCCAGCATCAGGCCGTGGCGCAGGATCTTCAGCTTCTTCTCGGTGATGTCGCCGGCGACCCTGACCAGATACTCCTTGTCCAGATCGGACTGGGGCCCGATCACCGCCTTGGCCACCACCCCGTCCGACGACAGCAGCAGCAGGCCGCGGGAATCCTCGTCCAGCCGTCCGATCGGGGGCAGGGAGGCGTCCTCGGCCGGGACCGCGCCCTCGCCGACGCGGTTGGCCTCGGTGATCAGGCGAACGGCCGGAATCTTGTCCGGCTCGGGCTGGCCCGAGACGAAGCCCAGCGGCTTGTGCATGACGATGGTCACGCCCTCCGCCAGGGCCGCCGTAGCCCGCTCGTTCAGCGTCAGGGTCTGGCCGGGCTCCAGCTTGCGGCCGGCGTCGGTCACCACCTCGCCGTCGACCGAGACGAGGCCGTCGGCGATCAGGGCGTCGGCCTCGCGACGCGAGCAGACGCCGGACTGGCCCAGCCATTTGTTGATCCGGACCGGCTCGTCGCCGTCATAGGTGCGGGAGAAGGCCAAGCCTACTGGCCCAGGGCGGCGCGGGCGATCTCGTCATCCTCGGCCGAGCTGGCGCCCGATACGCCCAGCGCCCCGACGATCCGACCGTCCACGATGATGGGCACGCCGCCGGCCAGCGGCATCAGGTCGTCGACGGCCAGGCTGACCGTCCGCCCGCCCAGCACGCGGGCCTCGGCCGCCGCGGTCGTTCCCCGGAACAGCGCCGCCGAGCGGGCCTTGGCCTGGGACACGCCGATGGAGCCATACTGGACGTCGTCCATCCGTCCGAAGGCGACCAGACTGCCCGACGGCTCGACCACGGCGAAGGCCATGCGGAAACCGCGGGCCTCGGCCGCCGCCTCCGCGCGCTCGATCAGCGCCTGCGCCGCCTCCAGCCGGATCGGCGCGCCGTAGGGCGGAGCCGGAGCGGCGGGCGCCGCCGGCGCGGGAGCCGTCTGTGCATGGACGGCGACCGGCGCGGCCAGGAGCACAAGAGCGAGGATGAGCGGTTTCATGATCGGACCTCCGTCTGTTCCGCTTGCCGTCCCACCTCGGCGAGGCGGACGCAAGCCCCGGCTATACGCGTCTGAACAGCAGCATCAGATTGTTGGCCGGCATGGCGACCCGCAGGGTCAGCGCCAGCCCCTCCGCCTTGGCCGCAGCCGCGACCGCGTCCCGGTCGCGCAGGCCCCAGGCGGGGTCCCGGCTCCTGAGGCTCTCGTCGAAGGCCGCGTTGGAGGGGGCCAGCGGGACCTCCGCCTCCAGGTAGGGTCCGTACAGCGCCAGCAGGCCTCCCGGGACCAGCACTCGCCCCGCCAGCGCCATCAGCCCCTCTGTCGCCGCCCAGGGGCTGATGTGGATCATGTTGATGCAGACCACCGCCTGCACGGGCCCCTCCGGCCAGGTCGCGGGGTCCAGCATGTCCAGTTCCAGCGGCGCTTGCAGGTTCGGCAGGTCTGCGGCCAGCGCCCAGGCCGTGATGCTGGATCGCGCCTCGGGCGAGGGATCGCTGGGCGTCCACGACAGTCCGGGCAGGGCGCCGGCGAAGGCGGCCGCGTGCTCGCCCGATCCCGCGGCGATCTCAAGCACCGCGCCGCGCGTCGGCAGATGGGCCCGCAGCACCTCCAGAATCGGCCCCGTATTGCGCGCCACGGCCGGCGACCTCAGTCCGCCCGAGGGAGTCGCGTCGATCGGATCCATGGTCTGCATGGCGGTTCCGATACCCCGCCCCGACCCCCGCAGGGAACGGAAATATGCACCGGCTGCTGAGCTCCCCGCTCGCGAGAGGTTGAAACGTGCATCGGTTGACGCCGCGTCCGCTTCGGTGTCATTCCGGCTGAAACATTGCGTGATGAGTACGCAGCGGAGGAGCCACGGCGGCGTCAGATCGCCGGGCGACGTTCAGGAGAATGCGCGTGACCAGTACCGTTCCCGGCCTGCTTCCGGCCCCCACGAAACATGCCGGCCTGATCGCCTGGGTCGAGCAGATCGCCGCCCTGACCAGGCCCGCCCGCGTCCACTGGTGCGACGGCTCGGAAGCCGAGAAGACGGCCATCGTCGCCGACCTGATCGGCAAGGGCACGCTGAAGGAACTGGATCAGGCCAAACGCCCCGGCTGCTACTACGCCGCCTCGGATCCCAAGGACGTGGCCCGCGTCGAAAGCCGCACCTTCATCTGCTCGGCTGAGCAGATCGACGCCGGCCCGACCAACAACTGGGCCGATCCGGTCGAGATGCGCGACCGGCTGAACGGCCTGTTCGACGGCTGCATGGCCGGCCGCACCATGTACGTGGTGCCCTTCTCCATGGGCCCGCTGGGTTCGAAGATCAGCGCCCTGGGCGTCGAGATCACCGACAGCGGCTATGTCGCCGTCTCCATGGGCATCATGACCCGCATGGGTCAGCCGGCGCTGGACGTGCTGGGCGACGAGGGCGTCTTCGTGCCCGCCGTCCACACGCTCGGCGCGCCGCTGGGCGAGGGTCAGACCGACGTGCCCTGGCCCTGCAACGACGACAAGTGGATCGTCCACTATCCCGAGACCCGCGAGATCTGGTCCTACGGTTCGGGCTACGGCGGCAACGCCCTGCTGGGCAAGAAATGCTACGCCCTGCGCATCGCCTCGGTCATGGCCCGCGACGAGGGCTGGCTGGCCGAGCACATGCTGATCCTCAAGCTGACCGATCCGAAGGGCCGCGCCAAATACGTCGCCGCCGCCTTCCCCTCGGCCTGCGGCAAGACCAACCTGGCCATGCTCCAGCCGACCATCCCGGGCTGGAAGGCCGAGACGATTGGCGACGACATCGCCTGGATGCGCTTCGGCGACGACGGCCGCCTGTACGCCGTGAACCCGGAAGCCGGCTTCTTCGGCGTCGCGCCCGGCACCAGCCGCAACACCAACGGCAACGCCCTGGCCACCCTGGCCACCAACACCGTCTTCACCAACACCGCCCTGACCGCCGACGGCGACGTCTGGTGGGAAGGCCTGTCGAAGGACGCGCCGGAAGGCCTGACGACCTGGAAGGGCGTCGCCCACGACCCGGCCTCCGGCGAGCCCGCCGCCCACCCGAACGCCCGTTTCGCCGCCCCGGCCTCGCAGTGCCCGACCATCGCGCCGGAATGGGAAGACCCCCGCGGCGTGCCGATCGACGCCATCCTGTTCGGCGGCCGCCGCGCCAGCGCCGTGCCGCTGGTGACCGAGGCCTTCGACTGGGAGCACGGCGTCTTCATGGGCTCGACGGTCGCCTCGGAAGGCACAGCGGCCGCCGAGAACGCCATCGGGACCCTGCGCCGCGACCCGTTCGCGATGCTGCCCTTCTGCGGCTACAACATGGGCGACTATTTCGCCCACTGGCTGTCGATGGGCGGGCGTACGGACGCGGCGAAGCTGCCGCGCCTCTACTTCGTCAACTGGTTCCGCAAGAACGACGACGGCAAATTCGTGTGGCCGGGCTTCGGCGACAACGCCCGCGTCCTGAAGTGGATTTCGGAGCGTCTGGACGGCGAGGCCGAGGCCGTCGACACGCCCGTCGGGCGCGTTCCGACCCGTGAGGCGCTGGACCTGTCGGGCCTGACCCTGTCGGACGCCGATCTGTCCACCCTGCTGGACGTCGACGCCGAGGTCTGGGCCGAGGAAGCCTCGCTGATCCCCGAGTTCTACGCCCAGTTCGGCGACCGTCTGCCCACCCGTCTGTGGGCCCAGCATGAAGCGCTGACCGCCCGCATCGACGCGAACCGCGCCGCCGCCATCGCGGCCGAATAGCGCGCCCGCCTCGGCGGGCCTTGCAAAGAGAGCCCGGGCGGTCGATCAGATCGTCCGTGGCTTCCTCTCCAGACGTGATCGTCATCGGCGCCGGCGTGCTCGGGCTCTGTACCGCAGCCGAACTGGGCGCGCGCGGCCATGCCGTCACCGTCATCGACCCCGGCGGTCCGAACGCCAGCTCGGCCGCAGCCGGCATGATCGCTCCGGCGCTGGAATGCCTCTCGGACGATTCCACGCCGGAGCGCGCGGCCCTGCTGAAGCGCGCCCGGGACCGGTGGCCGGCCTTCGCCGAGGCCTTCGGCCTGGCCCTCACCCGCGACGGCGTCGACTGGCTCGGCCCTGATATTCCCGCCGCCATCGCCCGGCTTTCAGCCATGGGCTTTTCCGCCAGTCGGACGCCGGCAGGCCTGACCTCGCCCGACGACTGGCGCGTCGACGTCGGGGGCGCCCTCAAGGCGCTCGCCCGCGCTCCGGGCGTAACGGTCATCCGCTCCGCCGTGGCGCGTCTGTCGGAAGATGCGCGCCGCTGGCGGGTCGAAGCCGAGGACGGGCGGACATGGTTCGCGTCCACGATCGTGCTCGCCACGGGCGTCGCCGCCCCGCTTCCCGGCCTGCCGCCGGCGGCCGCCGCTGCGGTCGCGTCCGTCGAACCGTTTCGGGGCCAGTTGACGCCGGTTTCCGTTCCGCCGCCGCCGCGGACCCTGCGAACGCCCGGCCTCTACATCGTCCCCGCCGGCAGCGGCGTGGTCATCGGCGCCACCATGGAGCGGGGGCGTCGTGACATCGAACCGGATCTGGAAGAAGCCGCGCGGCGCGCGACCGCAGGCCTCGCTCTGCTGGGCGCCGAAGGCGAGGCCGGACCGCCTCGCGTCGGGATCCGCGGGGCGTCGCCGGACGGCCTGCCGCTGGCCGGTTTCGCCGGAGAAGCCGGACTGCATCTGGCCCTGGCCCCGTTCCGCAACGGCTGGCTTCTGGGACCGCTGGTAGCGGAGGTCGTCGCCGACGGCATCGAGGGCAGGGCGCCCGTGCCGGACGCCGCCGCCCTCGACCCGCTCAGGTTCGCCTGATCAGTCTTCCGGCAGGGTGAAGCGCAGGTTGATGCTGACCCGCGATCCCTCCGCCGCGCCGTCGACCATGCGCGGATTGATCCGGAAGTGACGCGACAGGCCCTGCGCCGCCCGGCCGAAGCCATAGCCGCCGGGGGTCTCGCGCGTGACATTGCAGTCCGTCACGAACCCGGTGGGCAGGACCAGACAGTTCAGCGACGCCGACCCCGGAATCCCGGCCTGGATCGCACGCCTGGGATAGGCGTCCATCATCTGGTCGGCCGAAGGCTGGCGTGACCAGCTGGGATTACGGATGACCGGCGCAGGCGCGACGACGGGCTCGGTGGCGGTGCTGTTCGGTTCGACGACCTCCACCGGCTTGTCGGTGGTCAAGACCGTCGTCTCGCCCACCGGCTCGTTGGTGGATTCGGTCGGCAGCGTCTCGGTCGGAGTCCGGGGAACCGGCGTATCGTTGACGTTGGGGTTCGGCGCCGGCGGCGTTTTGGCCTCGACCGGCTTGGGCGGCGGCGGGCGGAAGGTCACCTCGATGGGGCGGTTCCCGGGCGGGGCGACCGCCAGCGGCATCTCGAACCGCTGATAGTAGAGAGCGATCCCCAGCCCCGCATGGGCCGCCACCACGATCCCCGTGGCGATCCAGGTCGCGCGGGAAAACCGGGGTCGCTTCCGTTCGTTGAAATCGAGCGGATGCACCAGTCCGGGTCCGCCAGCGGTCGTCATCATCATGGCCGTCACTCCCTGTCTCTCGCCGTCCCCACAGCGTCCCACGGGGAAGTTGAGCGCCGGGCTTGCGGCAAGTTTTGGACGAGCCTGGCCTTGGAAACGCCACGGACCGCGCCGTGACGGCACAGGTTAAGGGACTGTGGACGTTAATCTCGCTGTTAGGATTTGATTAACCACGGTCACCGAGCCTGATCCCATGAACATCGGAGCGATTCCATCCTCTGGCGGAGTCGAGGCGGCCATCCGGCGCGCCTCGAACGCCACGGGCGTGGATGCAGACTTCCTGGTCCGGACGGCGCGCCGCGAAAGCGCGATGAATCCGTCCGCCAGGGCCCGGACCTCGTCGGCCGCAGGCCTGTTCCAGTTCATCGAACAGACCTGGCTGGGCACGGTGAAAGCCCATGGCGCCAAGCATGGTTACGGCCAGTACGCCGACCTGATCTATCGCGGCGGGGACGGCCGCTGGCGGGTCGAGGGCTCGGCCCGGAATATTGTGCTGGACCTTCGTTTCGATCCACAGGCTGCGTCGACGATGGCCGCCGAACTGACGGCCTCCAACGCCGCCTACCTGCGCGGCCGGTCGGGGCGCGAGCCGGGGGCGGGGGATCTGTACGCCGCGCACTTCCTCGGACCGGCGGGCGCCGCCCAGCTGATGGACGCCATGGACCGCCGGCCCGGCAGTTCCGCGGCGGCGATCTTCCCGGAGGCGGCATCGGCCAACCGCTCCATCTTCTACCGCGACGGCCGCCCGGCGACCGTGGCCGAGGTCCACGCCAATCTGCAGCGCAGCGCCGGCGACGGCGCGCCGGCGGCGGCTTCGGCGCCGGGCCAGACGGCGCCCGACCTGAGCGAACGCGACCAGATGCTGGCCGCCCGCCTCGATCGGCTGAAACAGGACCAGAGCCTGCTGGCCCTGCTGCTGGGGCAGGACGGGGACGGCAAGAACGGGGGCTTCGGCGGCGCCTTCGGACCCGAGGCGGAAGCGCGCATCTGATCCCGAATCCGGTGATGGTAAACCGCCCGTTAGGGATGACGGGCCGATGTTGACCGGCAAATCCTGGATCCGCCCATGACCGCCTATCGCGCCCGCCTGACCGAGATCGACATCCATCGCCTGATCAAGGCGACGGACGAGGACGAGCGCGCAGCGGCGGCCCACAAACTGTGCCGCAGCATGGACCGGGCCGAACTGGGCGACGACGACCGCGCGGCGGCGCAGAAGATTCTGCGCATGCTGTCCCAGGACGCCGCCGAACTGGTGCGCCGGGCCATGGCGGTGACGCTGAAGGCTTCCGACCTGATCCCTCGCGACGTGGCGCGCCGCCTGGCCGCCGACGTGGACAGCGTGGCCCTGCCGATCATCAATTTCTCGCCTGTCTTCACCGATGAGGACCTGATCGAGATCGTGCGTGCGGGTTCGGCCGTGCGTCAGGTCGCCGTGGCCAGCCGTCCGACCGTCGGCCGTGATGTCGCCGAAGCCGTGGCCGAGGTCGGCTGCGAACAGGCCGTGCGGGCGCTGGCGGCCAATGACAACGCCGACGTGGCGGAGACCGCGCTGGGGCGCTGCGTCGACCGGTTCGGAACCTCGCCCGAGATCGTCGCGGCCATCGCCTACCGTCAGGTCCTGCCGCTGACGGTGACCGAACGGCTGCTCGAACTGGCCTCGGACGCCGTGCGCGAACATCTGGTCACCCGTCATGCAGTGGCGCCGGAGACCGCGATCCGCCTGGCCGCCTATGCGCGCGAACGGGCTACGATCGATCTGGTCGACCAGGCCTCCAGCCAGACCGATCTGGCGCAGTTCGTGGAAAGCCTGAACGCCCGCCGCGCCCTGACGGCGTCGCTGCTTCTACGGGCCCTGGCCCGGGGACAGATGGCGCTGTTCGAGCATGGCATGGCGGAACTGGCCGGAACGCCCCTGGCGCGCGCCTCGCTGATGATCCACGACGCCGGCCCCCTGGGGCTGAAGGCCGTGTACGACCGGGCGGGCCTGCCGCCGCGGCTGTTCCAGGCCTATCGCGCCGGGGTCGACACCTGGCGGCAGCTTCAGGCCGAGGGCGTGGACACCTCGGGCGATGAATTCCGCCACCGGATGCTGGAACGGTTCCTGACCCAGCGCCCGAACGCGCCCCGCGAGGATATGGCCTATCTGATGGAACGGCTGGACCACGATCCGCTGCCGGCCAGGGCCCGGCTCAGCGCCGCCGCCTGACAGCAAGACGCCCGCCGGTCGGGCGGGCGTCGGCCTCGATCGAATTGCTTGGCGGTCAGCCCAGATGCTGGGCGACGCGGGCTTCCAGGGTTTCCGCCAGCACCTTGCCCACCGGGTGATCGTCGGTCTGGATCTGGTCGCGGACCACGGCCTTGATGGCGTCGATGTGGGCGTCGAGGATGATGACCGGAGCGGCCATGCGCTTGGCCGGATCGTCCAGCATCTTGCACAGCGAGCCGGCGAGGCGGGTCACCAGCGGATATTGATAGGTCGTGCCCAGTCCCTTCAGATCATGGGCGCGGAAATACAGGGCCTCGGCGGTCTGGGCGTTATAGCCCAGGCTGCGGATATCGGCCTGGGCCTTGTCCAGCTTGACGATCTCGTCCTGCAGCCACTGGCCGAACTGGGAAGACATGGCCTTCAGGGCCGCTTCCGCCTTGGCGATCGCGCCGGCGTCGATGCCGCCAAAGGCGCCGCCGACCTTCATGCGAAGGGTGTTGGGCGGACGAATGACCTGGGCCGGATTGGTCACGGCGAGCTCCTGAAGACAGACGGGAGGCACTCTGGCCCGGTGTCCCTAAAAAACCGTGCACGGCCTCAGGAGGCGAATTGTTCGGCCAGAACCCGCTCCTCGAACGAGCGTCCGGCGTCGAACAGCATGGTCAGGGCGATGTCGCGGCGTTCCCGGACGTCGACCCGGGTGACCCGGCGGACCTCGAAATTGTCGGCGGTGGCGCTGACGGGCCTCTTGTCCGCCTCCAGCACCTCGAAACAGACCTTTGCCTGATGCGGCAGCAGGGCGCCGCGCCAACGTCGCGGGCGGAAGGCGCTGATCGGGGTCAGGGCCAGGACCCGGGAATCCAGCGGGATGATCGGCCCGTGCGCCGACAGGTTATAGGCGGTCGATCCCGCGGCCGTGGACAGAAGGCAGCCGTCGCAGGACAGCTCTTCCAGCCGCACCCGGTCGTCGACGCTGATGCGCAGCTTGGCGCTCTGCCGGGTCTGGCGCAGCAGCGAAACCTCGTTGATGGCCAACCCGCTGTGGACCTGCCCCCCCTCGGTCCATGCATCCATCTGAAGGGGGTGAATCACAGCCCGGCCGGCCCCGGCGAGCCGTTCCAGCAGTCCCTCTTCCTCATAGTCGTTCATCAGGAAGCCGACGGAGCCGCGGTTCATCCCGAACACGGGGACCCGCCGCTCCATGACCGTGTGGAGGGTCTCCAGCATGAAGCCGTCGCCGCCCAGGGCGACGATGACATGGGCCTGATCGGGTTCGACCGAGCCGTAAAGGGAGATCAGCCGCTCCCGGGCGGACTGCGCCTCGGGCCGGTCCGAAGCCACGAAGGCCACGCGCATGTCTGGAACAGGGAGGTCGCTCACCGGACCACGCAAGCCGAGCGGGCCGGCGAAGTCAAACGGCGGCTTGTAATTCGTGGCGGTTCTCGGCGACCAGCGCGCGGAAGGCGCGGGCGGCCGAGGTTGCGGACAGGGCGCCCCGAAGCCAGACGGCGTCGCCCCTGTCGCCCGGGAGCGACTGGTTCAGCTTGCGCAGCTCGGTCAGCAGGGTCGGGAACACCGCGCGGTCGATGCCGACCGCGGCGCAGGCGTAGAACAGGGCTTCAGGCGTCGGGGCGTTCAGGGCCTGACGCACATCCTCCGACGGGAAGCCGCTCAGGGCGACGAGGCCGTGAGCGAACAGGCTCAGACGTTTTTCGCGGACGGCGCGGATCAGGAAACCCGCACGCAGCTGTCCGGCGGACTGCAGCTTGTCTATCAGCCGCCGTTCCATTTCGTCGCGACCGGGGTCGTCGCGGGGCGGCTCTTCCGGGCGGTTCTGGCGGATGACGCCCTCTACGGCGTCATAGACGGCGGCGCCCAGGGCCTGGTCGTCGACGTTGAATCGGGCGGTGATCGACTGGCGCAGGGCCGTTCCGACCCACTGGTACATCTGCTCGGCAAGGGCTTCCGTCAGGCGCGGATGGCGCGTCAGCGGCGCGCGCAGGGCGGCGATGCGACGGGAATGCTCGACCAGCCGGCGGACGCCGTCGATGCTCAGATCGGCAGTCCGGTTCGTGGCCAGCGCCGTCAGGACCGCGGGCTCGCCGCGGTCGATCACCGCGTCGGCGACGCGGCCGCTGATCTGCGGACGCCGCGCAATGGCGATCTGGTGCTCCAGCGAGGCCTCGACCATGACGCGCAGCAGATCGTCGTCCTGCAGGATCGGGCTGGAAGCCAGAACGGGGCGGGCGATCTCGATTTCGTCCAGCGCCAGCACATTGACGAGGGCCGCCGGGGCCCAGTCGGCATGAGCCAGTTTTTCGGACAGAACCTTGCGCACCTCGCGCTCGGCCTGCCGCGCCAGGGTCAGGAAGATTTCGCCGAGGACCGGCGAGAGCTCGCCTGCGGGAGGGCTGGCGTCGCAGAGCGCCAGAACGCCGAGCAGCAGGCGCTGGCGCGCGTCCGGGCTGGTGTTCCTGGCCAGGGCCAGCAGATCGCCGGGGCTGGGAGCCCTGGTTTCGGGCCGGGCGGGAGGGACCAGTTGAACGAGGACCACGGACGTCTCCGGCGAGCCGATGCAGTTCGACGGGGACCGGACTAGCAAGCGGGACGCTAAGACGCGGTTAACGGAAGCTGAATCTTGACGCCGGACCGGTCTGGCGCGAGCGTGCGCCGCAATCAGGAGACGATCATGGCTGACGGCGCGACAACATCTCTCAAATCGAGGGTGTCAGAGGCGGAATGGAACGTCCGCGTCGAACTGGCCGCCCTCTACCGGCTGGTGGCCCTGCACGGCTGGGACGACATGATCTTCACCCATATCTCGGCCCGCGTGCCGGGGCCCGAGCATCATTTCCTCATCAACCCCTACGGCTGGTATTTCGAGGAGATCACCGCCTCCTCGCTGGTGAAGGTCGATCTGGAAGGCAACATCGTCCAGGAGACCACCAGCTTCATCAATCCGGCCGGCTTCACCATCCACTCGGCGATCCATGCGGCGCGCGAGGACGCGCTTTTTGTCATCCATCTTCACACGGTGGCCGGGGTCGGCGTGGCGGCGCAGCAGGAGGGGCTGCTGCCGATCGGCCAGAACGCATGCCTGTTGCAGCACCAGGTCGCCTATCACGGCTATGAGGGCCTGGCCCTGAACCATGACGAGCGCGAACGGCTGGTGGCGGACCTGGGCGACAAGCCGCTGATGCTGTTGCGCAATCACGGCACCCTGGCTGTCGGTCAGACGGCCGCGGCGGCCTGGGTCGGGATGTTCTTCCTCGAGCGCGCCTGCGCCCAGCAGGTCGCGGCCCTTTCGGGCGGGCGCGAACACGTGCTGTTCGCCCCCGACGCCGCCCAGGCCGAGACGAAGGAACAGGGCAGGGGGATCGGCTTCATCTCCGGTCTGGCCTGGCCGGGCGCCCTGCGGATGCTGGATAGAAAATCTCCGGGCTACGACGCTTGAGCCAGACGCCATGAGATCGGCCGGGGGGCTGCTGATCGGACTGGCGGCCCTCGCCTCGGCAGGCGCCGCAAACGCAGGCCCGTGGACCCAGCCCAAGGGGCATGGGCAGGTGATCGTGAAATACGAGGACATGCACGCCGATCGCGGCTTCGACCCCGACGGGTCGCTGGCGGACCTGCCGGCCGAACGGCGCGACACCTCTCTCGGGGTCTTCGCAGAATACGGCCTGACCGAGCGCTTCACCCTGCAATTCAAGGGCGACTGGCAGTCCGGCGAGGACGCCTTCGTCGACTATGAGGGCCGCGGACCGCTGGAGGTCGGCGTGACCTGGCAGGCGTGGCGCGACGACCGGACGGCCGTCAGCCTCTACGCCGGCTATGCCGACGGCGGGGAAGGCCGCAACGCCGGGTATGCGGCGCCCGGACAGGGCGACAGCGACTGGGAGCTGCGCGGCTCGATCGGCCGCTCGTTCAACGGCTGGAGCGGAAGCTGGGCGCCGACCGGCAGCTTCGTCGAGGTGCAGGCCGCCCGCCGCCTGCGTCAGGGCCTGCCGGACGAAATCCGCATCGACGCCACGGCGGGCGCCCATTTCAGCGACGACTGGATGGTTCTGGCGCAGGCCTATGGCGGTCAGGCCGACGACGGCGGCCCCCGCTGGCTGTCTGTCGAGGCTTCGGTGGTGCGCGACTTCGGCGACTGGAGCCTGCAAGCCGGGTGGAGACAGGCCGTCGCCGGACGCGAGACGCCCGAAAGCGGCGGCCCCGTCATCGCCTTGTGGCGGCGGTTCTGACCGCGACACAGAGGCGCGGCTTTCCGGCGACGGAAACAAGAACAGCTCCCGTTACAAGGACTTTAGTTGCGTCGACGGCGTCAGCCGCTAAGTCGGCTCGTTCCCCCTGCCAGAGAGCGTCCCGCGTGATCAAACGCCACTTCTTCCTCGCCGCCGCCGCCGTCCTGCTGGGCCTGATGGTCGTGGCCGTCGTGCTGAAGATGGCGTTCGCCGGGGACGAGAAGGGCGGCGGCGGTCCCGGCGGCCGCGGCGGCCCGGGCGGCGGGCGCGGTCAGACAGTGTCCGAGGCGGTGGTCGGCGCCCGCTCCTTCACCGACGAGATCCGGGTCCTGGGCGTGGCGCGGGGCCGCCGCTCGGTCAACATCACCTCCTCCACCAGCGAACTGATCACCCGCGTGCTGTTCACCGACGGCCAGCGGGTCGCGGCAGGCGCGCCCCTGGTCGAACTTCAGGCGCGGGAAGAGGACGCCGGCATCGCCCAGGCCCGCGCCCAGGTCGCCCGCGCCCAGACCATGTACGAGCGCCACCGCACCCTGGGCGAGCGTGGATTCGCCTCGGCGGCGATGGTCGAGCAGTACGAGACCGAGCTGGAAAGCGCCAGGGCGGTGCTGTCGGCGGCCCAGGCGCGGCGCGGCGACCGGATGATCCGGGCCCCGTTCGCCGGGGTCCTGGGACTGAGCTCCGTCACGGCAGGCACCCTGGTCAATCCGGGCGGCGTCATCACGACCCTGGACGACATCGACGTCGTCCGTGTCGATTTCCCGGTGCCCGAACGGTATCTGGGCGTGCTGCGCGCCGGGACCCCGATCCGGGCGACGATCGACGCCTACGGCAATGAGGTCTTCACCGGCCGCATCGCCCTGATCGACACCCGCATCAATGAACAGACCCGCGCCGTCACCGCCCGCGCCGAAATCCCCAACCCCGGCTATCGCATCCGGCCCGGCATGGCCGTGCGCGTCGCCGTCCAGCAGGGCCAGCGCACCGCCCCGGCCGCCCCGGAAGCGGCGGTCCAGTATGAAGGCGACGGGGCCTTCGTCTACCGCATCGCCAGGGGCGAGAAGGGCTCCACCGCCCAGCGGGTCGAGGTCGAGACCGGCTCGGTCGAGGGCGGGTTCGTCGAGATCATTTCCGGCCTGAACGCGGGCGACCGCATCGTCGGCTCGGGCCTGAACCGCATCCAGCCGGGCGCGCCGGTCAGCGTCGCCGGCCAGGGCGGAGGACGCGGTCCGGCCAGCGCCGCTGCGGCCCGGGGCGCCGCCCGATGATGCTGTCCGATCTCGCCGTCCGCCGCCCCGTCTTCGCGGCGGTGGCCGCCATCGTCCTGTGCGTGATCGGCGCCGCGGCCTTCTTCTTCCTGCCGGTGCGCGAGCTGCCGGACGTGGACCCGCCCATTGTCTCGGTCAGCACCAGCTACGCCGGCGCCTCGGCCGAGGTCATTGAAAGCCGGATCACCGAGCCGATCGAACAGCAGATCGCCGGCATCCAGGGCGTCGAGCGGATCAGTTCGTCGAGCCGCGACGGCCGGTCGAACGTCTCGATCGAATTCTCGCTGGACCGCAACATCGACGACGCCGCCAATGACGTGCGCGACCGTGTCTCCCGCGTGGTCGGCCGCCTGCCGGATCAGGCCCAGCCGCCGGAGGTGGCCAAGGCCGACACCGACAGCCAGCCCATCATGATCCTGTTCCTGCGCTCCACCGCCATGAACCGGCTGGAGCTGACGGATTACGCCGACCGCTATCTGATCGACCGCCTGGCCACGGTGCCGGGCGTGGCCCAGGTCCAGATCTACGGCGAGCAGCGCTACGCCATGCGCATCTGGCTGGACGCCTCGGCGCTGGCGGCCCGCGGCCTGACCGTCACCGATGTCGAAGCCGCCCTGACCGCCCAGAACGTCGAACTCCCCGCCGGCCAGCTTGAGTCGGGCCAGAAGGACTACACCGTCCGCGTCGCCCGCACCTACGCCCGGGC
>NZ_JAKFEB010000054.1:0-10468 GCF_036677305.1 Brevundimonas sp.
CCGGTTTCCACCGCTTCATAGACCGGCAGCGCCCGGACCCGGATGCGGCCGGAGAGCAGGGCGGCCAGATCGCCCGCCGGCTCCAGCGCCCCGGGGACCAGCAGCAGCCCCGGCCGGGGCGCCTCGGCGATCAACAACGCCGCCAGATCGGCCAGGGCCCCGCCGGCGGACCGGACCCGCCCGAACCCGCTTTCCCGCGCTGCCTCGGCCGTGGCGTCGCCGACGGTGAAGACCGGCAGGTCGCGCTCCCGACTCAAGCCGGCGAAGGCGTCGACCCCGTTCCGGCTGGTGAAGGCCAGGGCCGCCGCCCCGCCCAGTTCGACGACGGGCGCAAGAGGGCGGATCTCCAGCACGGGCGCGACGATGGGCTCGAACCCCGACGCGGCCAGACGATCGGCGGTGCGCGCGGCGCCCGGTTCGGCGCGGGTGACCCAGACTCTCCGGATCGGCCTCAGGACGGCGTCCTCTGATCGCCGGCCCCGGCGTGAACCTCGGCCCCCAGCGCCAGCCCCATGGCCCGCGCCTGCGCCATGGCGTCCCGCCCGTTGATATCGGCCATCTCAGCCGCCCGCCGCCAGCGCGCCGAGCCGTCGGGCGCCAGCATCTCCGTGGTCAGGCGCAGGCGGTCGCCGGCGACTTCGGCATAGGCGCCGACGGCGGTGCGGCACGAGCCCTCCAGCGCCGTCATCGCGCCGCGTTCGGCCGCCACGGCCAGCGCCGTCATCGGATCGTTCAGGGCCGCGACCCAGGCCGCGCCCGTGTCCTCGACCCGCGTCTGCAGGGCCAGCGCCCCCTGTCCTGGCGCCGGTACGAAATGGTCGAGCGACAGCCGCTCCCGGATCACGCTCTCGAACCCCAGCCGGTTCAGCCCCGAAACGGCCAGCAGGATCGCGTCGAACTCGCCCTCGGCCAGTTTGCGCAGCCGGGTGTCGACATTGCCGCGCAGCATCTCGATCGTCAGGTCCGGCCGCAGCGCCAGGGCCTGGGCCTGCCGCCGCAGCGAGGCCGTCCCCAGCCGCGCGCCCATCGGCAATTCCGCGAAGGTCGCGAAGGTCTCGCTGACGAAGGCGTCACGGGCGTCCTCGCGCGGCGGCACGGCGGCGATGCACAGTCCGGCGGGCTGTTCGGCGGGGACGTCCTTCATCGAATGGACCGCCACATCGACGCGGCCCTCGGCCAGCGCCTCCTCGATCTCCTTCGTGAACAGCGCCTTGCCGCCGATCTCCATCAGCCGGCGGTCCTGCACCCGGTCGCCGGTGGTGACGATCTCGACCAGCGGCACGGCCTCGGCCAGATCGGCGTCCGCGACGCCCAGGGCGTGGCCGATGGCGCGCTGCATCATGCCCGACTGGGTCATCGCCAGTTTCGAGCGGCGGGTGCCGATGCGGACGAGGTGAGCCATGAGAGTCGTTGCGCCGGGTGAACGGGGTCGCTACCTCGACCCGATGGACAGGCCCGCCGACTATAGCAGCGAAGGGAGCCGGGCAACCGACGCCCGGCGCGGCATTCCGCCCGGCGACCTGACGGTGCTCGGCATCGAGACCAGCTGCGACGAAACCGCCGCCTCGATCGTACGCCTGTCGCCCGACGGCGAGGCGACCGTCCTGTCGTCCGTCGTGCACAGCCAGATCGACGATCACGCGGCCTTCGGCGGCGTGGTGCCCGAAATCGCCGCCCGCAGCCACGTCGAGATGATCGACGGCGTCGTCCGCCGCGCCATGGACGAGGCCGGCCTCTCCTACGACGCCCTCGACGGCGTGGCCGCCACCGCGGGGCCCGGTCTCGTCGGCGGCGTCATGGTCGGCCTCAGTTTCGGCAAGGCCGTGGCCCTGGCCCGCGACCTGCCGCTGATCGCCGTCAACCACCTCGAGGGTCACGCCGTCTCGGCCCGGCTCGGGGCCATGGTCGACTATCCCTTCCTGCTTCTTCTGGTCTCGGGCGGCCACTGCCAGCTGCTGGAGGTGCGCGGCGTCGGCGACATGAGCCGGCTGGGCACCACCATCGACGACGCCGCGGGCGAGGCCTTCGACAAGATCGCCAAGGCCCTGGGTCTCGGCTATCCGGGCGGCCCGGCCCTCGAGAAGCTGGCCGCGACTGGCGACGGCGCCCGTTTCGACCTGCCGCGCGCGCTTCTCGGCCGCAAGGACTGCGACTTCTCCTTCTCGGGCCTCAAGACCGCCGCCTCGCGCCTGGCCCAGGCCTGCGAAACCGATCAGGACCGCGCCGACCTCGCCGACGCCGTCCAGACCGCCATCGCGCGCCAGCTCAGCGAACGCTCGGACCGCGCGCTCAAGGCCTACGCCGAACGCCACGACCACCGCCTGTTCGTCGTCGCCGGCGGCGTCGCGGCGAACCGCACCGTCCGCGCCACGCTGGAGGCGACCGCCGCCGCCAACGGCTTTTCCTTCCTCGCCCCGCCCATGGCCTACTGCACAGACAACGCGGCCATGATCGCCCTCGCCGGCGCAGAGCGCTTGCAGAAGGGCCTGACCTCCGACATCGATACCGCCGCCCGGCCGCGCTGGCCGCTGGACGAACAGAGCGCGCTCGCCGACCCGGTCCATCCGCCGGGCCGCAAGGGCGCCAAGGCCTAGGGAAGACGCATGCAGTTCAAAACCGCGGGAGTGATCGGCGCCGGCGCCTGGGGCACCGCCCTGGCCCAGGTCGCCGGCTGGGCCGGCCTCGAGGTCCTGCTTCAGGCGCGCGAGCCCGAGGTCGTCGAAAGCATCCGCGCCCGCCGCGTCAACGAGGCCTTCCTGCCCGGGATCACGCTGGACGACCACATCTCCGTCACCGCCGATCTGGCCGACCTCGCCGCCTGCGACGTCATCCTGGCCGTGCCGCCGGCCCAGCATATGCGCTCCACCCTGACGGCCTTCGCCGCCCACCACCGGCCGGGCGTGCCGGTCATCCTCTGCTCCAAGGGCATCGAGCGCGGCTCGTTGAAGCTGATGACCGACGTCCTGGCCGAGACCCTGCCGAACGCGCCCGCCGCCGTCCTGTCCGGCCCCAGTTTCGCGGCCGAGGTCGCGCGCGGCCTGCCCAGCGCCGTCACCCTGGCCTGCGCCGACGAGGCCCTCGGCGAGGAACTGATGTGGACCCTGTCCGCCCCCGGCTTCCGGCCCTATCTGGCCTCCGACCTGATCGGGGCCGAGGTGGGCGGCGCCATCAAGAACGTGCTGGCCATCGCCTGCGGCATGGCCGAGGGCCGCGGTCTGGGCCGCAGCGCCCACGCCGCCCTGATCACCCGCGGCTTCGCCGAAATGACCCGCATGGGCGTCGCCCTGGGCGGTCAGGCCGAGACCGTCGCCGGCCTGTGCGGCCTGGGCGACCTGGTCCTGACCTGCTCCAGCCCCCAGTCGCGCAATATGAGCCTGGGCCTCGCCCTCGGCCAGGGCCAGACGGTCGAACAGGCCCTGGCTGGAAAGCGCTCGGTCGCCGAAGGCTATGAAAGCGCGCCCGCCGTGCGCGAGCTCGCGGCGAAGATGGGCGTCGACATGCCCATCTCCCTCGCCGTCGCCGCCCTGCTGAACGGCGAGACCACGGTCGAGGCCGTGATCGACAACCTGCTGTCGCGCCCGCTCAAGGCCGAGCGCCATTGAGCGACGCGCCGGCCCCTTCCGAACGCAAACGCGTCTGGACCACGCCGCCGAATGTGGCCCTGTGCGCCGAGGCCGATATCGCCGATCCCGGCTCGCGCGGCTTCGTGCTGCAGATCGGCGAGGCCTTCTTTCACGGCTTCGTGGTGCGCAAGGACGGCCAGGTCGCGGGCTATGTCGACCGCTGCCCGCATCAGGGCTTTCCGCTGGCGATCGAACTGGACAAATACCTGATCCCGGACGGGTCCCTGATCCTGTGCGGGTGGCACGGCGCGGTGTTCGAACCCCTGTCCGGCGCCTGTGTCGGCGGCCCCTGCGCGGGCGCCCGGCTGACGCCCTGGCCGGTCGAGGCGCGGGGCGGCGTCATCCGCACCGCCTGACCGCCGTTCAGCCCGTCTTGCGCAGAAGATACAGGCCGAAACCGATGTGATCCCGCCCGTAGTCCAGCATGGCCTGGACCCGGTCGGCGCTGCGCTGCACCGTCCCGGCTTCGGGCGCCGCCGGGTTCGCGTCCAGCCATCGCCGCGCCGCGGCGGTCAGGCCCCGCGCGTAGTCATCGAACACGGCCCGGGGGGATAGTTCCGCCATGAACACCGCAAAACCGGCGGCCCGCGCGGCGGCCTGCCAGCCCGCGTGATCGGCGTAGACATTGGTCGCCTCGACGATCTGGCGCAGTGGAGCAGGAGGCTCGGACAACCAGACCAGGTCGCCCCACAACAGCCATCCGGCCGGCTTCAGGGCCCCGTGCAGCGCGACGAACCCGGCCTCCGGCGTCGGCCGACCCTCGCCGGTGATGTTCGTCGTTCCCAGCGCCGTGATCAGATCGACCGGCGGCGTCCGGGCCAGAACCTCGGCCGAGGCGGCCACGACCAGGGCCACACGATCCCCGGCTCCCGCTTCGGCGATCCGGGCGCGCGCCAGCAGCGCCATGCCCGGATCCATCTCGATCGCCGTCACGCCCAGGCCGAACACCTCTGCCAGCCGGATCGCCACGGCGCCGTTCCCGGCGCCGATATCCAGCGCCTCCGCCCCCGCGGCGAGTCCCGTCCGCGCGACCGCCGCCTCGATCGCGGCCATGGTCACGCCGTTGCAGACCTCCAGCGCCTCATAGGCGATGCGGGCGAAGGTCATGGTCAATGGGCGGCCTCTTCCGGCTACGCCTGCAACTGACGCATGCGCACGCCTCCCTGATCAAGCCTTCGAGGCCGGCCTCCCCTGACGAAGCGCGCTCCGGGCGCCGCTTTTCCGTTCGCCTGTGTTTCGCCGCGCATAACGAAGCACTTTACATTTCAAAGTACGTATGAGAGAAGGAGCCGAACAGGGAGATTTCAGACATGTCCGCCGTCGCCTTCGATCTCGCCGCGACCCGCCCCCTGCCCACCGTTCCGGTCTGCGCGGGCCGTATCCTGGCCCTGGCCGGCGTGACCTTCGGCGCGGCCAATCTGATCCAGTGGGGGGTCATGAGCGGCGCCCTGGGCTGGCATCCGGCGGCGCTTGGTCTCAGCTGGCCGGTCGCGGTCGGCGTCTTCCTGACCGGCCTGTTCCGCCTGCGGCGCGCAGGCGGCGAGGCGGGCCGCCGGGTCGCCGGCTGGTCGCGTCTCGCCATCCTGATCCACATCGGCGCGGCCCTGGCGCTGGCGGGCCTGTCGGTCGCCACGGGCGACTGGGAAATGATGCGCTGGACCTCGGCCGTCGGCCTTGGCCTCTACGGCTTCGCCTGGACCCTCGCGGCGGCGCGCGCCGGAAACCTCAATATGGCGGCGCTGGCCGCCGCCGCCTTCGCCGGCGTCGCGGGGATCGCCCTGCGCTTCGGGACGCCGGACCCCTATCTGATCTACGCTTGCGCGCTTGCCCTCGTGGCCCTGATTCCCGGGCTCTGGCTGGCCCTTGGCCGTCGCCTGTAAGGACGAAAGACCCATGACCGAGAACACCGAAGATCCCGCCGCCGACATCGCCTGGATGCGCCGTCTGGCTGAAGAAGGGCGCGATGCGCCGCTGCTGAACGGCCCCATCCTGGTCGCTGCAGCCCTCGTCTTCGGCGTGGCCAATCTGGGTCAGTGGGCGATCATGACCGGCCTCATTGATGTCGACCCCATGGCCCAGCTGTGGCTCTGGCTGGCGGCGGGCGCCGTCTTCGCGATCGCCCTGTTCGTCCTGATCCCGCGCGCCAGCCGGAAGCCGGGTTCCGGGTCGCACGGCAACAAGGCCGTGGCCGCGGCCTGGTCGGGCATCGGCTTCGGCATCTTCGTGATGTGGCTGAGCCTGATGGCCATCGGTTTCAAGAGCGGCGACTGGACCATGATGTGGGCCATGCCCAGCATCGTGGCGACAGCCTACGGCTCGGCCTGGATCGGTTCGGGGGCGGCGACCGGGCAGCGCTGGATGACCGTGACTGGCCTGATCGCCTATGCCGGCGCAGTCCTGTTCGGCTTCCTGATCGGCGAGACCGCCCTCTACCTGGCCTTCGCCGCGCTCATGGTGGCGACCGCCCTCGTGCCTGGCCTGGTGCTCATGCGCCGCGAACCCGCTGATGCGGCCTGAGCCGTGGGAGACGATTTTGACATCGCCCGGATCGACGATGTGATCCACGGCCGCATCCGGTTGGGCATCATGGCCTTCCTGTCAGGGGTCGGCAGCGCGAACTTCAACGAACTGAAGGCGCGGTTGCAGACCACCGACGGCAATCTGTCTGTCCATCTGCGCAAGCTCGAGGACGCCGGCTTCGTCGCCGTGACCAAGCGGTTCGAGGGCCGCAAGCCGCTGACCGAGGCGTCGATGACCGCCGTCGGCCGGAAAGCCTTCGTCGCCTATCTGGACGCCATGCAGGGTCTGGTCGGCAAGAGTGGTTAGAGGCGTCCGCCTCGGCTAGAAGGCCGCCATGACCGGCCGCATCCACCGCTTCGACGCCCTCGACAATTTCCGGGACTACGGCGACTACGCCGCAGGGGCCGCCCGGCATGTCGCGCCGGGGCGGCTGTTCCGTTCGGGTCACCAGGCGCGGGTCACCGCCGCCGACCTCGACCGCCTCGACACCCTGGGGATCGCCGCCATCGTCGACCTGCGCCGTCCCTCGGAGCGGCGCGACCAGCCCTCCAAACGCCCCGCCGGCTTCACCGGCGCCGTCATCGAAAGCGACCATGACGACGGCGGCGAGGCCCCGCACCTCACCTTCCTCAAGACCGCCGACCTGACGCCTGACTCGGGAAGGCGCTTCATGACCGAGACCTATCGCCATCTGCCTTTCGAGCCGTCGCACCTCGACCTGTTCGCCCGCTATTTCCGCGTCCTGGGCGAGACCGACGGGCCGGTCCTGATCCACTGCGCGGCCGGCAAGGACCGCACCGGCATGCTGGCCGCCCTGACCCACCATCTGCTGGACGTCCATCCCGACGACATGGTCGCCGACTATCTGCTGACCAACACCGCCGTGGACCTGGAGCGCCGGGCCCCGGGCATCGCCCGCCAGCTCGAGGCGATGACCGGCCGCGCCGCGTCGCACGACGCCGTCGTGGCCTTCCTGGGCGTTGAGCCGGTCTATCTGGAAACCGCCCTGGCCGAGATCGCCGCCCGGTCCGGTTCGGTCGACGCCTATCTGGAACAGGCCCTGGGGGTCGACGCGTCCTTGCGCGACCGCATCGGCGAGCGGCTGGCGGCGTGACGTCCCGGGTCGTCGAAACCCGCACCGGGCCCTGGCGCGATCCACTCGCGGTCGCCAACGGCGTCAGACATCTCGACGGCCCCCTGGCTCTCCTCTCGGACGGCGGAGCACTGGGTCGCTGGTCGTTCGTCGCAGCCGAACCGGATCAGGTCCACGTCGGGCCGCTGCCCGCCGACGGCGGATTGAATCCCCTGGGGACGCCGCCCTTCGAGGCCGGAATCGTCGGCCTGATCGCCTATGACGCGGGCGCCCGCGCCGCCACCGGTCCGCGCCCCGGGGTATGGCCCGACCTGATGCTGGCCCGCTATCCGGCCATGCTGGCCTTCGATCACCGCGACCGCGTGGTTAGGGCGATCGGACGGGGCGGCGACGCCGGATCCGCCCGCGCCGCCGCCGACCGGGCCGAGGCTTGGCTGTCCGCCGCGTGCGACCCGGTCCGCCCCGCGGCTCCCGCGGCCTCGTTCGAAGCCGAGGCGCCGCCCGGGGCCTATGTCGACGCCGTGGCCGATGTCGTCGAGCGAATCGCCGCCGGCGAACTGTTCCAGGCCAATATCGCCCGCGCCTGGTCAGGGGACCTGGTTCCCGGGGCCGACCCCTTCGACGTCGTCCTCGGCCTCTCGCATCGGGCCGCGGCCTACGGCGCCTACTGGCGGCTGGGCGATCTGGCGATCGTCTCGAACTCGCCCGAACTGTTCCTCACCTTCGATCCCGGGACGCGGCGGATCGAGACCCGGCCCATCAAGGGCACCCGCCCGCGCGATCCCGATCCGGCGCGCGACGCCGCCCTCGCCGCTGAACTCGGCGCCAGCGCCAAGGACCGGGCCGAAAACCTGATGATCGTCGATCTGATGCGCAACGATCTGGCGCGCATCGCCGACCCCGGTTCGGTCGTGGTCGACCGGCTGTTCGAGATCGAAAGCCATCCGACCGTCCACCATCTGGTCTCGACGGTTTCAGGCCGGGCGAGGGACGGCGCCGGTCCCGCCAACCTGCTGGCGGCGACCTTCCCGCCCGGCTCGATCACCGGCGCGCCCAAGCATCAGGCCATGAAGGTGATCGCCGGCCACGAGCCGCCCCGCGGTCCCTGGTGCGGCAGCCTGTTCCACATCGAGGTCGACGGCCGGATGACGGCTTCGGTCCTGATCCGCACCGCATCCTTCCGGCGATCCGCCGACGGCTGGCGTTTTCGCGCCCTGGCCGGCGCGGGCATCGTCGCCGACAGCGAACCCGAGGCTGAACTGGCGGAAACCGACGCCAAGATCCGGGCCCTTCGCGAGGCCCTGACCGGCGTCTAGCAGTTGGTGCAGGCCACGTTGTCGACCGTGCGCGGCCTCAGATAATAGATGTGCGAGAACCGCGTCACCGCGGGCATCAGATAGTCGACGGGCGAATCGTAGTCGTAGGTGGCCTCCGACACGATGATGCTTTCTCCGTTCGAGATCAGCCCCGCAGGCAGGACGATCGTCTCATTGACCGCGCGCCCCGCAACGCCGCGACCGCGGCTCCAGGTGACCCGGGCGACGCCCGCCGTCTGGGTCACGCTGCTGACGCGCTGCTGCAGCGTGGTGGTGGAGAACGGCTTCATGATCAGCCCGCCGATCTGGAAGATGTCATCCAGATTGGCCGTGGTCAGGGTTTCTTCCTGTGCGACCAGGTCCGCCACCATGGCCGAGACGTGGCCCATGCGCTTCTGGGCCATATAGCCCTGACAGAACTCAGCCATGCCGAAATAGAAGGCGATCATGACCGGGGCGATCATGGCGAATTCGACCGCGGATACGCCCCGCTCGTCGCCGACCAGGCGGGATATGAGCCCCTTGCGCCTCATGCCGGTTCATTCCTGAACGCGGTGGTGGCGGTCAGCATGGCGGCGCCGTCGTTCATCCGGGACAGCCCCTGGGTCAGGAATGTCGTCACCAGCGGCTGCCGATACCAGACCCGCACCAGGACGAGGTCTCCCGGATTGCCGTTGGAATAGGTCAGGGAGCCGGTGTTGAACGTCCCGCCCGCCATGGGATCCGGCGGCGTCACGGCGAACTGCGGAATGACCCGGACGTCGACGGAGGCGCGGGCGGCGCAGTCGGGGGCGAAGATGCTCATCCGGCCGCAGAGGGAGGTCTTGAACTGGGCGGCCGTCATGCTCTGGTCGCTGGCCTGGCCCGTGCGGATCAGCCGGCCCGTTTCGATGGCGGCGTTCTCCAGCACCGAGTCCGTCACGAAGACGAGGCCCAGCTCCAGGATGGCGAACAGCATCATGCCGAAGGGCAGGGCGACCATGGCGAACTCGACCGCGGCCGAACCGTCCCGCGCCGCCAGCAGACGAGCGAAGAAGCCGCGGCGGGTTGCCGGAAGGCGGGGCTGTCGAGCACGCATCGGCCAGTACCCGGTCAGGGGGTCGGCGCCGTGGGGCCGCTGGTTCCCCGCACTGATGGGGAACAGGAAGCTGCGCAGGCCATCTCGGTGGCCTGGCCGCCGCGCCAGACGCGGACCCGGCCCGCGCCCGAACCGGCGGTGACGACGACCTCGCTCTGGAAGACGGTGCGGCCGATGCTGTCGACGGCCACGATCTCGGTCACGCCGTAGCCCTTGCCGGTGATGTACAGGGTGTTGGAATCCACCACCGTCACATCCGCGATCAGCGGATTGCCGACGATCACCGAACCGGCCGGCCCGCGCAGTTGCACGCGCGCGGCCTGATCAATCTCGACGCTGAGCCGCGCTGACTGGGCGGCGACAGCCGCTGGAACAGCCAGAAAGGCAATGCCGGCCAGGACGGCGGCGAGCCGGGCTGCAGAGGGAACGGAGCGGATCATGGGCGTCGACTTCCAGTGAACGGGCGCGCGCGTAAGCATGGGCCGGACACTGCCCCGCAAACCTCAACAAAGTCTGAAATCATGCAGCCGTGGGACACGGCATAGTAAACGCGGCGTCAATAAAGCAATCGCGTTTCCACGCCTCCCGTTTTACTCGCCCTTAATCGGCGATCTCCATGGTGAAGCTGTTAGGGGGGTCAAGCGGGCATAACCGACGACCCCGGGTGTCAACACTGCTCGCTTAATCAGAAGGATTTCAGCCATGACCAAGTTCGTTTCGAAATTCATGTCCGACGAGTCGGGCGCCACGGCCATCGAATACGGCCTGATCGCCGCCCTCATCGC
Organism: Brevundimonas sp.; assembly: GCF_036677305.1. Taxonomy (GTDB): domain Bacteria; phylum Pseudomonadota; class Alphaproteobacteria; order Caulobacterales; family Caulobacteraceae; genus Brevundimonas. The sequence goes on from NZ_JAKFEB010000054.1 coordinate 10,416, forward strand.
CGTCGTCATCATCTCGGCCGTCACGGCCCTGGGCTCGACGATCAAGACCAAGT
>NZ_JAKFEB010000055.1:0-6723 GCF_036677305.1 Brevundimonas sp.
GGCCTGGTGATCGTTGTGGGCGCTTTCCGGATCCAGCCGTGTGCGCGGGTCGAACTGCCAGCCGAGGATGACGATCGAGCGCTGCGCCTTGGCCAGGGCTGACCGCAAGGCCTCGAAATAGGCCGCGTTCTCCATCAGCACGGCGAAGCGACCCGCCGTCTCCACCCGCCAGCAGTTGGAGCCGGGTTTCAGCAGGCTTTGCCTGTGTTCGACGTGGGATTCGTTCATGGCGTTGGTTTGGCCCAATAGAGTGGCGGGCGCCGGACGCCTCAAGCTGTACAGGACGCGCCGGCCACTTCCGTTCCACCCTGCGGCGCATATGGTCAATGGTGACGCTTTGTTCATCCGCCCCTGGATTGTCCGAACGCAGTTTTCGGCGCATAAGTTGGGTCGTAGTCGGGACAGGGAGATCGGCGATGCAGGCGCTGATCGAATTTATCGCGGGGTTCGTCGCCCTTCTGGCCGCTGCGGCGCTGTCGCAGTTCGGGCTGGATCTCGACCCGCCGCAGAAATCCGAGCGTGAAATCCATCGCGTGCGCGACTGCGACAACGGCGCCTCGGCCGCGCTCTTCTCCGCTTCGTCCGAGCGCAAGCAGGACTGCTGACCCGCCTCCTGCGGACTGTCACCGGATTCCTTTGTCACCGCCTTTGCTCGCCGCGATTGACTCGTTAGGGTCGCAGCGTCCTATCGCGCGTCGGTCGCCGACGCCGCTCCGTGACGAGATCGCCGCACCATGAAACCACCCCGCCAACGGCCTCCGCTGAACCTGACCGATCCGGATCCCGAGGTCGGCGCGACCGACGCCGCGCCCGAGGTTCAGCCCGAGCCTGTGGCGGAGCGTCCGATGTCCGAACGCCGTCGGCGCCGGCTGGCGGAAGATCAGCGCCGCGCGGAGGAGCGCGCCGCCGCGGAAGCGGCCCGGGCCGCGGCCGCCCCTGCGCTCGCCGTGGCGGAACCCGGCCTCTCGGCCGAGACGCCCCCTGTCGCCTACGAACCTGCGCCTGTGCCTGCGCCGGTGCGCCGGTCCGAAGCCCCCGCGCCCTCGGGCCGCCATGCCTATCTCGTCGCCGGCGTCGCTTCGGCCCTGTGGATCGGAGGCGTCGCCGCATGGTTCATGTACGAATTCGGCGCGGGCGCCGTTGAGCTGGAGCCCCTGCGTCTCGCCGTCTATGCGCTGATCGCCCTGGCGCCCGCCGGGATGGCGATCATGCTGGCCCACGCCGTCCGCCAGGGCGCCGGCCTCGCCGCCGAGACGCGCCGCGCCCGCGAACTTTCCGAAGCGCTGATCGCCCCGACCGCGCTGGCGGCCCAGCAGACCGGAGAGGTCCTGCAGTCCCTGCGCCACGACATCGACCAGGCCTCGCTGGCCGCCGAGCGCGCCCGGACCGACATGTCCCTGCTGCGCGAGGCCCTGTCGCAGGAAACGACCCGACTGAATGAAGCCGCCGAGACCGCCAGCCGCACGGCGCGGCGGCTGACCGAGGAGCTGGGCGGCGAACGCGCCCAGATGGAGATCCTCGGGACGCAGCTCGATACCCAGGCGTCCGGCGTCGTCGACGCCGTCGAACGCCAGTCGCGCATGGTCGTCGACGCCTCGGACCTGGCGCAGACACAGCTTCGCGAGGCCGAGGCCGCCCTCGCCGCCCGCGCCGCCGACCTGGCCGCCGCCGCCGGCGAGGCCCAGGACGCAGCCCGCGTCGCCGCCGACGACCTGGCTCGCCAGACCTTGCGGCTCGAGAACGCCGGCTCGGGCGTGGCGGAACAGATCCAGTCGGTCGAGGAAGGCCTGGGCCAGCAGCGCGCCGCCCTGATCACCGCCGCCTATGCCCTGCGCACCGATCAGGAGGACTTCTCCGCCCAGGTCGAGAGCCAGCGGGCCCAGTTGACCGAACAGTTGTCGGCCAGCCGTTCGGCCGCCGGCGAACTGGGCGACACCTCGACCCGCACGGCTGAGACCATCCGCGACCTCGTCGAAGCCGCAACCGACCAGTTCCGCGCCCTTGTCGAGATGTCCCAGCGCGAGGCGGACGGGTTCGATGCGGCCACGAAGCTGGCGCTCGACCGCTTCGAGGCTCTCGCCGCCGAGGCGCGCGACGCCCTGGTCGAGGAAACCCGACTGGCGCTTTCGGCGCTGCAGGCCACCGCGGAGGAATCGCGCGCCGCCGCCGCCGACGCCGCCGAACAGGCCCGGCTGCGCGCGGATCGTCTCGGGGAGACCCTGTTCGAAACGGCGCAGAAGGCCGACCAGGCGGCCGATGCCCGCGTGGACAGCGCTCGCAAGATCATCGTCGAGACGGGCGGACTGGTCGAGGAGGCCGGGGATCGCGCACTGGAGCGGCTGGAGTCCACGCTGGAGCGCATGAACGCCGCGCTCTCCCAGATTGATGAGACAATCGCCGATCTCGACGAACGCGCCGCCCGCCTGCCGGAAGAGGCGCAAAGGCGGGTCGACGTCGTGCGGACCTCCGTCGAGGAAGGCCTGGCGGCCCTGTCGGCCGCGTCCCAGAAGGCCGCGGCCGACACCGAAGCGCTGGACTCCGGTTTCCAGGAACGGGTGCGCCGCAACTACGACATGCTGACCGAGGCGGTCCGGCTGATGGGCGTGGTGTCAGGCGATACGCCGACCATCCGCCGCCGCGAGCCCGCGCCGGCCGCGCCGACGCCCGAACCCGAGGCTCCGCGCGAGCGCCCCGCCAAGACCGACGAACCCCGAGGCTTCGGCCTGCGGGGACGGCTGAAGCTGGAGCCGATGCCGGGCTCGACGCCGCCCGCCACGCCCGCCGCCGACCGTCTGGGCTGGAGCGATCTTGTCGATGACGGGCCGGGCGAGGCGCCGCTGGACCTGGACACGCCGGTCATGCCCGGCGCCGACATCGAGGGGCTGGAGCAGCGCATCACCGCCGCGATCCGGCGCATGGGCGTCGATCCCAACGCCCTCCTGCCCCGCTCACGCATAGAGGAGGCGGCCCAGGCGGTTGCGGAGCGCGACCCGGACCGGGCGCGCCAGATCGTGCGGCGCGTGGCTCCGGCCGCCGTCCGCAGCGTGTCCCGCCGGGTCCTGACCGATCCCGACCTGCGCGCGGACGCCGAAGCCTATGTGCGGGCCGTCGCCCGGGACCTGACGGCGCGAGCCGGCGCGGGCGACGCGTCGGGCATCCAGGGACGGCTGACCTCCGACGGCGGACGGGCCTATATGCTGCTGGACGCCGCCATAGGCGATCTCGCCTGAGGCGGGTTTACGGCTTGACGGACACGTCGGAAGGGCCTCACGGTCGGTCGGCTTGTCATATATTCGTCACGTAAGCAGGAGCCATGCCCGACACCGCCGCAGAAACCTCGCCGGATCATCGCCCTGGGATCGTGATCTGCGCCTGGGATTCCGGGGAAAGGGGCTGGGACCCGATCGAGGACCTGTCCGGCGTGCCGTGGAGCCCGGCCGGCGCGAGGACCGTCCCGGTGCCGGGCGGCGAACCGACGGCTCTGGCGCAAACCCTCGCCGCCCACCTCGGTGATCAGCGCTGCCGGGCCCTGCTGCTGGTCGGGCGCACGCGTCGCAGCGCCAATTTCAGATTGCAGATCCGGGCCGAAAACCGCTCGCTGGACGGGGTCCATCGCCTGACCAGCGTGGGTCCCGCGATCGCCCGCGCCACGGCGCCGGCGGCCGATATTGTCAGGGCCTTGAACGAGGCCGGCCTACCGGTCGACACCAGCTCGGATGCAGAGGACGACGCCGGCAGCTATCTGCTGTACCGCGTGCTCTCGGACCTGCCCGAGGGACTGGATACGCCGGCTGTGGGCCTGTTGCGCGCGCCCGAAGGCCGCCCCGCCGCCGACGTCCAGCGCGCGGTGAAGGCCGCGGCCGAAGCCATGGCGCGTCACCTGTCGCCGTTGCCGCGTTCCCGCGCCAGCTGACGCCTGAGCGGCAGCGCGGCCAGCAGGCCCGCGGCCGCCATCGCCGCCATCGCCCAGTAGCCGCCTGCGCCGTACCGGTCGTACAGCGTTCCCGAGGCGGCCGTGGCCAGGCCGATCAGCACGCCGGCCGACAGCACCGAACTGAGCATCTGCCCCGCCGTCTGGCTGTCGCCCGGCGCCAGCCGTTCGACGATCTGGATGCCCGCCAGGAAGGTCGCGGCGAAGGTCAGGGCGTGCAGCCCCTGCAGCGGCCACAGCAGCCACAACGGCGGCGCGAACGCCATGGCGCCCCAGCGCAGGACCGCCGCGGCCGCGCCGACCACGAGCATGATCCACGGGCCTATGCCGACGCGCCGGCGCCACGGCTCGAACAGCCACATCAGGGCGATCTCCGCCACCACGCCGAACGCCCAGAGCTGGCCCGTGACCGCCTCGCTGATCCCCTCGTCCTTCCACAGGATGGCCGAGAAGCCGTACTGATAGGCGTGGGCCGCCTGGACCGCGCCGATGGCGAAGATGGCGGTCATGAAGGCGGGGTCCTTCACCAGCCGCCCGAGACCGCGGAACCGCTCGCGTCCCCGCAAGGGCTCGCCCTCGGCGACCGGTTCGGGCGGAAGGCCCCAGACCGCGACCACCGCCACGCCGAGCGAGGCGACGACCAGCCAGACGATGATGGCATCGGCCGGCGCCGTCAGCAGCAGGGCTCCCATGACCATATTGGCCACGACAAAGGCCGCCGAGCCGAACGCCCGCGGCAGGGCGAAGGTATAGCCGAGCCGGCCGGCCAGACGCAGGTTCAGCACATCGGTCAGGGGCACCAGCACGCCCATGGCGGTCGCGCCGACGAACCAGCAGGCCGCCCATGCGAAATAGCCGTCGACCAGCCCTGCCGCGCCGTATCCCAGGGTCATGACCACGCCCATCAGGGCGATGGGCGTGCGCCTCAGTCCGAAACCGTCGGCCCAGACCGCAAGCAGCGGACCGGTGACGATTCGGGCCAGCATGGGTATGGCCAGAAGCGTGCCGATCTGGGCGCCGCTCAACCCCCGCGAGCTTAGCCACAACCCTGCAAACGGAAGGCTGACCCCGGTGGCGCCGAAGAGCAACACATACTGCAAAGCCAGGCGTCGGGCGGCGTTCATCGGGCGGCAATAGCAGACGGACGGGATTCTGTCGGCTAGCGTTCCGGATATGAGAGTGACACGCAGTCTTGCAGTCTTCGCCGCCCTGAACGGAGCCCTCGCCGTCGCGATCGGCGCCTTCGCGGCGCATGGCGCGAGCCCCCAGATCAAGATCCTGCTGACCACCGGCGGCCATTACCAGATGGTCCACGCCCTGCTGGCGCTGGTCTGCGCCGTCTGGCCGGCCCGTTCGCGCCTCGTCACCGTCGCCGGCTGGCTGGCGGCGGCGGGCGGGCTGGTGTTCTGCCTCGCCCTCTCGGCCATCGCCCTGCTCAGCCTGCCGGTCATGGGAGCGATCGCCCCCGTGGGCGGCGTTCTGATGATCTCGGCTTGGCTTTTGCTCGCCGTTACCGCATTGCGGTCACATACCGTCACCGCCTGACCGGCGCGAACAAGAGACCCGATTACCGTATGGCCTTCCCCGCGCCCGAAACGACCCGCCGCGAGTTGTTCCCCGAGATCGAACCCTACGCCACCGGCTTCATGCCGACCGGCGGGGTGCACGAGATCTATTACGAGGAGTGCGGCAATCCGCAGGGCCTCCCCGTCGTCGTGCTGCACGGCGGCCCGGGCGGCGCGGTCAACCCGGGCATGCGGCGCTATTTCGATCCGGCGAAATACCGCATCGTCCTGTTCGACCAGCGCGGCTGCGGCCGCAGCCGGCCCAATGCGTCGCTGGAAGAGAACACGACCTGGACGCTGATCGAGGACATCGAACGCCTGCGCGAACTGCTCGGCGTCGACAAATGGGTCGTGTTCGGCGGCAGCTGGGGTTCCACCCTGTCGCTGGCCTACGCCATCACCCATCCCGAGCGGGCCAGGGCCCTGCTGCTGCGCGGCATCTTCCTGCTGACCAAGCCCGAGCTGCACTGGTTCTATCAGGACGGGGCGTCGAACATCTTCCCCGACGCGTGGGAGCGGTTCCTGGCGCCGATCCCCGAGGACGAGCGCCACGACCTGATGGGCGCCTACTACAAACGCCTGACCGGCGAGGACAAGGCCGAGCGCGATCGCTGCGCCATCGCCTGGTCCAGCTGGGAAGGCGAGACGGTCAGCGTCGAAGGTCCGGACGCGCGTCCCGAAAAGTTCGCCGAGCCGGAGTTCGCGGTCGCCTTCGCCCGTATCGAATGCTGGTATTTCGTCAACGGCGGCTTCTTCCCCGAGGAAGGCTGGCTGTTGAAGAACATCAACCGCATCAAGCACATCCCCTGCTGGATCGCCCAGGGACGGTTCGACGTCGTGACGCCGATCGCCAGCGCGTGGGCCCTGCACCGCGCCTGGCCCGAGGCGAAGCTGGACATCGTCAAGGACGCCGGCCACGCCTCGACCGAGCCGGGCATCATCGACAGCCTGGTGCGCGCCACGGACTGGGCCGCGGGGCTCTGATTTTCAAAGACCGGACAGGCTGAAGCCCCTCTCCGACGCGAGGGCCGGAAAGTTCGGGGAGGGCGCGGGGCGACCGGGCTCGCCCGGTGCTGTTGTAGTTTTACCGTTTCGACGAGACAGCCGCCCCGCGTCGTCGTTTTCCACGCGCGTGCCGGCCGCCGGCCCTGTTCGGGCCTTGCCGACGCCCGGACGGCTCCTTGCAGAGCCGGCCGGGGGGAGACTTGCGGCGTCATGCGCCGCAGA
>NZ_JAKFEB010000056.1:0-7788 GCF_036677305.1 Brevundimonas sp.
CCGTCGGGCGACGTCTGGTACGCCTCCCTGGCCGGCAGTCATATCGCGAAGGTCGATCTCGATACCGGCGAGGCGACCGTCGTCGAGCCGCCCACCCCGAACCAGGGCGCGCGGCGCGTCTGGCCCGACAGCCGGGGCCGGATCTGGGTCAGCGAGTGGAACAGCGGCAACGTCAGCGTCCACGATCCCCGCGACAACAGCTGGCGGACCTGGAAACTGCCGGGCGAGGCGCCCAGGACCTATTCGGTCTATGTCGACGAGACCGACAAGGTCTGGCTGACCGATTTCGCCGCCAACGCCATCGTCCGCTTCGACCCCGCGACCGAGACGTTCCAGAGCTTCCCGAGCGACCGTCCGGGAGCCAATGTGCGCCAGATGCTGGGCCGGCCCGGCGAGGTCTGGGGCGCCGAGTCCGGCACGGACCGGCTGGTGGTCATCCGGTACGGCGGCTGAGGCGTGACGGCGACCTGGCTGTTGATGGCGGCTTTCATCCTCGCGGTCCCGCCGCAGAGCCCGGTCGAGCCCGGCGAACGCGCCTTCCAACGCTGTCTGGCCTGCCATTCCCTGCAGGCCGATGCGGAGTCCGGGCCGCGGTTGCAGGGCGTATTCGGGCGGCGCGCCGGCGCGATCCCGGGCTTCGCCTATTCGGACGCCATGAAGGCCGCGGGCCGGCAGGGTCTGACGTGGGACGCCCCGACGCTGGAGCGCTTCCTGTCGGATCCGGACGCCGTCGTGCCCGGGACCACCATGCCCTATCAGGGCGGCCCGGCCGCCGAGAGACGGCTGCTGATCGACTGGCTGAGGCGTTCGGGCGCGGCCGCTCGCAACGGGATGTGATCGGCCCAGGCTAGGCGGGGGCGCCCCCGGTCGTTAGGTCTGGGCCTCCCGTCGAGTGGAACCGGTTACAGATGCGCTACGCCCCCTTCCCCGCCCCGACCCGCCGCGCGCTTCTGGCCGGAGGCGCGATGGCGGCCGGACTGGTCATGGCGCCGCGTATCGCCGCCGCGCAGGCGGCGGCGGCTCTGGACCGGGTCAACGCCCTGATCGCCCGGATGACGATCGAGGAGAAGGCCGGGCAGCTGAACCTGCTGAACGACCCCTTCCGATGGCGGCCCGAGGGCGTGAACCCCGGCGACTTCAACCCCGACCAGTCCGCCATCGCCGCCGATATCCGCGCCGGCCGGATCGGCGCCCTGTTCAATGGCGTCGGCGCCGCGACCACCCGCATGGTGCAGGACATGGCGGTGAAGGACAGCCGGCTGGGCATACCCCTGCTGTTCGCCGCCGACATCGTCCACGGCCTGCGCACCACCTTCCCCGTGCCTCTGGGCGAGACCGCCAGCTGGGATACGGATCTGGCCATGCGCACGGCGCGCGCCGCCGCCGTCGAGGGCGGGGCCGCCGGGGTGCACCAGACCTACGCCCCCATGGTGGACGTCGGCCGCGACCAGCGCTGGGGCCGGGTCGTCGAGGGCGCGGGCGAGGACGTGCTGCTGGGCAATCTGTTCGCCGCGGCGCGGACGCGGGGCTTCCAGGGCGACGACCTGAAGGCCTGGTCGTCGCTGCTGGCCTGTCCCAAGCATTTCGCGGCCTACGGCGCCGCCGAGGCGGGCATGGACTACAACTCCACCGACATGAGCGAGCAGGAGCTGCGCTCGGTCTATCTGCCGCCTTTCAAGGCCGCCTTCGACGCGGGCGCCCTGTCGACCATGAGCGCCTTCAACGACCTGAACGGCGTTCCGGCGAGCGGCAACAGATGGCTGCTGACCGACATCCTGCGCGGCGAATGGGGTTTCACCGGCTTCGTGGTCTCCGACTACACCTCCGAACAGGAGCTGATCGCCCACGGCTATGCGGCTGACGGACGCGACGCCGCCCGGCTGGCCCTGATGGCCGGCGTCGACATGTCGATGAAGAGCGGCCTGTACCTCAAACACATCCCCGAACTGGTGCAGTCGGGCGATGTGCCGGTGGCGCGGGTCGACGAGGCCGTGCGGCGGGTGCTGATGACCAAGGCGGCGCTGGGCCTGTTCGACAACCCTTACCGCGGCTCGGACGTACGCACCGAGCGCCGCGTCCACGGCAGCCGCGAACATCTGGCCCTGGCGCGGGAGGCGGGCCGAAAGTCGATCGTGCTGCTGAAGAACGAGGGCGGCCTGCTGCCCCTGCCGAAGAGCGGCAAACGCTACGCCCTGATCGGTCCGTTCGGGGCGGATACGACCGACCTGTTCGGGCCGTGGTCGATCTTCAAGGATCCGAAGCTGGCGGTGTCGCTGGAACAGGGTCTGCGCGCCGCGCTGGGCGAGGGCTCCAGCCTGGCGGTGGTGAAGGGTTCGGACGTCGAGGCGCCCATCGCCGGCGGGATCGACGCCGCCGTCCTGGCCGCCTCACAGGCCGATGTGGTGCTGCTGGCTGTCGGCGAGTCGGGCGAGATGTCCGCGGAGTCCAAATCGCGCGTCGACATCGGCGTTCCGGAGCCGCAGCTGGCGCTCGCCCAGGCCGTGGCCGCCACCGGAAAGCCGGTGGTCGTGCTGCTGCGCAACGGGCGCGGCATGGAGCTGGCCGGCGCCGTCAGGGACGCCCCGGCCGTCCTGGTGACCTGGTTCCTGGGGTCGGAAACGGGGAACGCCGTCGCGGACGTCCTGTTTGGCGACCACGCGCCGACGGGGCGGCTGCCGGTCAGCTTCCCCCACCGGTCCGGCCAGTCGCCCTTCTACTACGCCCACAAGGCCACGGGACGGCCGTCGCAGCCGACCGATACGGAGTTCACCGCGAAATTCCGCGAGGCGCCGCATCTGGCCCTCTATCCGTTCGGCCACGGCCTGACCTATGGCGCCGTCAACTGGTCCCCGGTGCGGCTGTCGGCCCCGACCATGGCCTGGAACGGCGAGATCACGGCGAGCGTGACCCTGACCAACCCCGGCGACCGGGCGGTTTCCGAGGTCGTGCAACTGTATATCCGCGACAGGGTCGCCTCGATCACCCAGCCCGTCCGGCTGCTGAAGGGGTTCCGGCGCGTGACCGTGCCGGCGGGCGGCGAACTGGAGGTGACCCTGCCGCTGACCTTCGCCGAACTGGCCTTCCTCGGACCGGACCTGCGTCCGACGACCGAGCCCGGCCTGTTCGACGTCTGGCTGAGCGCCGACGCCCAGTCGGGAACGGCGGTCCAGTTCAACCTGACGCGCTGACCGGAACCGATACGCCCCGCTCAGGCGGCGACGCCCAGCGCCTTGTCCGCTGAAATCCGCGTGAACTCCCGGGTCAGGTGATCGGCGATGTCGTGGCCCGGCGTGACCTCGATCCAGGCGACCCCGGCGCGCCGCAGCGCCTCCTTCTTCACGGCGTCCCTTGCCGCGGCCGTGCCGAGGTAGTGGCCGCTGCCCTGGTATTCGACCGCGGCGACGGGGTGTCCCGAGCCGGAAATCAGCAGGATATCGACCCGTTTGCTGTTGATGGCCGCATAGGCCGCCGGGTCGCGCGTGGACAGCACCTCGCCGAGACTGACCTGCGCCATGACCCGCCACTTCAGATCGAGACGCTGAACCACGGCCTCAGCGGTCTTGAAGACGCGCGCCTCGTCGTTCGACATCAGACGCTGGCGCTGGAAGGCCGCGGACATCACGGTTCGAAGCTGTTCCGCGGCGTCGGGAACCCCGCGATCGGATCGCGACGCCCCCGTCCGCACGGGTTCCGTCCGGCCCCGCCAGCCGGATTTCCGACGCGCCGTCAGGCGGGAGGCTCTCAGCCCTGCGAGGAAGGCCGCCAGAATGATCAGGACGACGAGAACGGTCTGCTGATCCGACACGGGATCCATGTCCTTGCGCGAATTGCGTTCGTTCGAGCTTGCGGGTCGGGGATTGCGGACCGCTTAAACGACAAGGCTAACGGGCCGGCCCCGGCCGCTCAGACGACGAGCGCCGCATAGGCGTCGGGCTTGAAGCCCACCAGCGTCCGCCCGCCCAGATCCAGCACCGGCCGTTTGATCATCGACGGCTGGGCCAGCATCAGGTCGACGGCCTTCGCCGCGTCGAGGTCCGCCCTGTCGGCGTCCGGAAGGGCCCTGAACGTCGTGCCGGCGCGGTTCAGCACCGTCTCCCAGCCGTGCTCGGCCACCCAGCCCTCGACACGGGCGCGGTCGATCCCGGCCTTCCTGTAGTCGTGGAAGTCGTGGGCCACGCCATGCCCGGTCAGCCAGACGCGGGCCTTTTTGACGGTGTCGCAGTTGGGGATGCCGTAGAGAATCGGGGTCATGGCGGCCTGTGTGGCGGCGACGCGCCGGGATCGCAAGCCGTCCGGCTTGCATTTAACCTATTAGTTTAATATAACGCCCCGTCAGAAAAAGGAGACGCCCATGACCGCCCTCCCTCCCCGCCAGAAGGTCATTCCCTGCCTCTGGTTCGACAAACAGGCCGAGGAAGCCGTCGGCTTCTATGTGTCGCTGCTGCCGGATTCGCGCATCGACGCCGTCATCCGCTCTCCGGGCGACTACCCCAGCGGCAAGGCCGGCGACGTGCTGCTGGTCGAGTTCACCCTCGGCGGCGCGCGCTACACGGCGCTGAACGGCGGGCCGCATTTCAACTTCACCGAGGCCATCTCGCTGCAGATCGACTGCGAGGACCAGGCCGAGGTCGACCGCCTGTCCGACGCCCTGTCCGCCGTGCCCGAGGCCGAGCAGTGCGGCTGGGTCAAGGACCGCTACGGCCTGTCCTGGCAGATCGTGCCCTATGCGATGAACCGGCTGCTGGCCGATCCCGACGAGGGCGTCCGGAAACGGGTGTTCGACGCCATGATGGACATGAAACGGCTGGACATCGCCGCGCTGGAGCGCGCCGCGCGCGGCTAGTCCTCGTCCGCCTGCACGGCTCCGACGGCGACCGGGCCCGGCGCGCCCGACAGCGCCCGGTCCAGCGCCTCGCGGTCCAGACCCTTCTCCCACCGCGCCACCACGATGGTGGCGACGGCGTTGCCGATGAAGTTGGTCAGGGCCCGGCATTCGCTCATGAAGCGGTCGACGCCGAGGATCAGGGCCATGCCCGCGACCGGCACCGAGGGCACCACCGCCAGCGTGGCCGCGAGGGTGATGAAGCCGGCGCCCGTAACGCCCGCCGCCCCCTTGGAGCTCAGCATGGCCACGGCCAGAAGCAGCAGCTGGTCGCCCAGCGACAGGTCGACGCCGCAGGCCTGGGCGATGAACAGGGCCGCCAGGGTCATGTAGATGTTGGTGCCGTCCAGATTGAACGAATAGCCCGTCGGCACGACCAGCCCGACCACCGACTTGTCGCAGCCGGCGCGGCCCAGCTTCTCGATCAGGCTGGGCAGGGCCGCCTCGGACGACGAGGTGCCGAGGACCAGCAGCAGCTCCTCCTTCAGATAGCGGATCAGCTTGAAGATCGAGAAGCCGTTGACCCGGGCCACCGCGCCCAGCACCACCACCACGAACAGGGCCGAGGTCAGGTAGAAGGTCCCGACCAGCGCCGCGAGATTGATCACCGACTCGATGCCGTAGCGGCCGATGGTGAAGGCGAAGGCGCCGAACGCCCCGATCGGCGCCGCCTTCATCAGTATGGCGACCAGTTTGAAGAAGGCCTCGGACACGCTTTCCAGCACCGTCATGACCGGCTGGGCGCGGTCGCCGATGACGGCCAGCGAAATGCCGAACAGGATGGCGAAGAACAGCACCTGCAGGATCTCGCCGCCGGCGAAGGCGCCGACCACGGTTTCGGGAATGATGTTCATCAGGAAGCCGACGATGGTCGTGTCGTGCGCCTTGTCCGCGTACTGGGCGACGGCGGCCGGATCGAGCGTGGCCGGGTCGACGTTCATGCCCGCGCCGGGCCGCACCACATTGGCCACGATCAGGCCGACGATCAGGGCCAGGGTCGAGAAGGTCAGGAAATAGGCGAAGGCCTTGCCCACCACCTTGCCCAGCTTGCCCAGGTCCCGCAGGTGGGCGATGCCCGTGGCCACGGTCAGGAAGATCACCGGGGCGATGATCATCTTCACCAGCCGGATGAAGGCGTCGCCCAGCGGCTTCAGGCTTTCGCCGAACGCGGGCCAGAAATGGCCGATCAGGGCGCCGAGGCCGATGGCGACCAGCACCTGGAAATAGAGGTGGGTCCAGATCGGCGCCTTCTTCGGCGGAACGAGCGGGGCGGCCTCGACGGCGACGCCCGGCGCGATCTTCACGGGCCGGGGCGCGCGCTTGCGCGGCGTGTCGGATGTCGTCGGCGTTCGGGCCATGCCGTGTCCCCCTGACCGCGCGTCAGCGCGATTCCCGACAGACTATGGAGTCATCGCACCTAATCCCACAGGCTGAATTCGCTTGCGCGACCCGATAGAAGGATCGGTCATCGCCGCGGAGCCGCCTGATCCATGTGCAACACCTACCGCTTCCGGCCTTTCGCGGACCAGCCGTTCGAGGAAATCCGCCAGATCGGCGTTCCTCTGGAATTCCCCGAGGGCCGCCCGAACATCGAGCCGCGGGACGAGATACGCATCGGGGATTCCGCGCCGCTGCTGACCCGGACGGCGACCGGCGTTGCGCTCAGAACCGTGAAATGGGCCTGGACCTCGCCGCAGGGGCGGCCGGTGTTCAACTTCCGCTCTGACGACCGGTCGTTCGCCAACAGCCTCAGATGCGCGATCCCCGCCGACGGCTTCTACGAATTCACCGACGCCCTGCCGGGTCAGAAGCGCAAGACGAAATGGCTTTTCACCCTGACGGACAATCCGGTGTTCTGGATCGCCGGCGTCATCCGCGACAACGCCTTCGCCATGCTGACGACGGAGCCGGGGCCTGACATCGCGCCGTACCACGGCCGCCAGATCGTGATCCACCCGACCCGTCGCGTCATGGAATGGCTGGAGCTGACGACGCCCGAAAACGAGCTCCTTGCGCCCCTGCCCGGCGGCAGCCTCGCCGTGGAGCGCGTGTTCCCCCCGCAGACGGACGCCGCGGAGCCTCAGCTCTTCCGTTGAGGATGCGGCGTCTCGCCCCGCTTCAGCATGGCGACCAGATCCGCGATCTTCTTCTTCCGCCCGGCCTCGGTCTTCATATTGTGGGTGCGGAAGGCCAGGGCGAAGCGGTTCTGGGCGCTGAGCTTGCCCAGCATCTCCCTCGCCTTCGGCTCGGCGTCGATGGCGGCCTGGAGATCGTCCGGAATGGCCATGTCCTTGCTGCCGCCATAGGCGCGGGCCCAGCGGCCGTCGGCTTTTGCGGCCTCAACCTCCTTCAGGCCATGCTCCGTCATCCGCCCTTCGGCGACCAGACGGGCGACGTTGTCGACGTTGATCCGGCTCCAGATGCTCTTCCTCGTGCGCGGCGTGTAGCGCTGGAGATAGCTGGTCTCGTCGAGGCTCTTCCGCACGGCGTCGATCCAGCCCCAGCACAGGACGACGTCGACGGCCTCCTTCGGCGTGATCGACGGCAGGCCCGAGGCGACCTTGTGGATCTTGATCCAGACCTCGTCCTCGCGGTCGTGATGCCCGCCCAGCCATCGATAGAAGGCGGCGGCGTCCACGAACTCGTGCACGTGCCCGGGATCGACGGTGATCGGCCCTTTCACTCCCATGCCCCATCCCCTCCATCGCTCGAGCGCGGCCCTCCCGCGATGGTTCACTCTCCGGGCGGGGGACGCAATGGCGGCCTCGTTTCGCGGCATGCCTGAATCCCGGCGTTGACGACTTCGGTCACCCGGCAGCGTCCGGAAGGCGGGGAATGCGATCGCGGATGGCGCGAAGGCCGGAGAGCAGGTTGTCCGTGGCGGCGGTGCGACCGCAGTCGCCGGA
>NZ_JAKFEB010000057.1:0-1833 GCF_036677305.1 Brevundimonas sp.
GCGCCCGTGGCCGCGATGGCCCGGGCCGTGCCCTCGCCCAGACCCGAGGCTCCGCCCGTCACCACCGCCGCGATCGAACCGTCGAGTTTCATGGCCGAAGCCCCTATGTTGTTTGAACCTTGAGATTGCCGCGGGGTTTAGCCGCCATGTCCGCCAAAGCCAAACCCGCCGATGGGCCGATGACGCCCGAAGACGCGCTGGACCCGTCGCGCGCCCTCGTGCCCTCGATCCAGCGGGTCAATGAGGTGCGGGTGCAGAAGGGCTTCTGGCCCAAGATCCGGCGCACGGCCTCGCGAATCCCCTTCGCCGGGCAGGCCCTGTCGGTCTGGTTCGCCGCCCGCGACCCCGAGACGCCGACGGCGGCCAAGGGGATCATGGTCGGGGCGCTGGCCTATTTCGTCCTGCCGTTCGACGCCATTCCCGACATCTTCGCCGGCATCGGCTTCACCGACGACGCGGCCGTCATCGCCGCCCTGATCGCCACCCTGGGCGCCAACATCAAGCGCCGGCACAAGGATCAGGCCCATGCCGCCCTGGAGCGGCTGCGCGAGGATTGAATCAAGGCTGCGAGCGTTTCCCCCGTCATTCCGGGGCCGCGCAGCGGAACCCGGAACCCGGGAGACCGGACTGGTTGGCAGGTGAAGGATCGCGTCCAGACACCTGGGTTCCGGGTTCTGTTCCCGGCTACGCCGGTCCAGCCCCGGAATGACGGTACGAACGCGGTCCGCCGCTCAGCTATCCACCGTCACCACCACCTTGCCCATCACCGACCGGTCGCCCAACGCCTTGATGGCCTCATGGGCGCGTTCCAGCGGGAAGGTCTGGCTGACACGCGGGCGAATCTTTCCGTCCTCCCAGAAGCGCAGCAGGTCAGCCATATTCGCCGCATGGGCGGCCGGATCCCGCATCACCGCCGCGCCCCAGAACACCCCGATCACCGACACCGACTTCAGCAGGGTCAGGTTCAGCGGCAGGGCCGGAATGCCGGCCGGGAAGCCGACCACCAGATAGCGGCCGTTCCAGTCCATGGCCCTGAGCGCGGGCTCGCAATAGTCGCCGCCGACGGCGTCATAGACCACGTCGGGCCCGTCGCGGCCCGAGGCCAGCTTCAGCTCGCCCGACAGCTCCTTCTGGGCCGCCTTGTCCATCTTGCCCGAGGGGTAGATCAGGCCGTTGTCGGCGCCCGCCTCGAGCGCGAACTGGACCTTGTCGTTGGTCGAGGCGGCGGCGATCACATGCGCGCCCATGGCCTTGCCCAGCTCGACCGCGGCCACGCCCACGCCGCCCGCGGCGCCCAGCACCAGAAGGCTCTCGCCCGCCTTCAGCTGCGCCCGGTCCTTCAGCGCGTACCAGGAGGTGCCATAGGTCATCACCAGCGCCGCGGCCGTGTTGAAATCCATGGCGTCGGGGATCTTCATCACCGAGACGGCGGGGACCGCCAGCCGCTCGACCATGCCGCCCCAGCCGGGCACGGCGATGACGCGGTCGCCCTTGCGGACATTGGTCACGCCCTCCCCGATCGCCTCGACCACCCCGGCCACCTCGCCGCCGGGCGAGAAGGGACGCTGCGGCTTGAACTGGTATTTGTCCTCGATGATCAGGGTGTCGGGGAAGTTGACCCCGATGGCCCGCACGTCGATCACCACCTCGCCCTTCATGGGCCGGGGGTCCATGACCTCCTCGACGACGAGCGTTTCAGGGCCGCCGGGGGCCTTGGACAGGACAGCGCGCATGTTCATCCTTAGTGGGCCTATCGCGCTTCGCGCTACTTGAGGCCCGGTTTGCGTCCCGCCCCGGTGGCGCGCGCGTCGGCTTGAGGCTAATCAGCGCCAC
>NZ_JAKFEB010000058.1:0-16331 GCF_036677305.1 Brevundimonas sp.
GCACGGCATGCCGATCGGCGAGGCCGCCAACAGCTACGTCGCCCTGACCATCGGCGACGGTCTGGTGACCCAGGTGCCCGCCATCGTCATCTCCATCGCCGCCGGCTTCCTGGTGTCCAAGGCGGGCGTCGAGGGCACGGCCGACAAGGCGCTGGTGGCCCAGCTGGCCACCAACCCCGTCAGCCTCGGCGTCGTCTCGGCCGCCGCCGGCCTGATCGGCCTGATCCCAGGCATGCCGCTGATCCCCTTCGCGGCCCTGGCCATAGGCACGGGCTTCATGGCCTGGCGGCTGGGCCGCGAACGGCTCAAGCCCAAGCCGACCGAAGCCGAGATGGCCGCCACAGCATCCGGCCCGCGCGAGGAGGTCGAGGAGCCGATCAGCACCGCCCTGACCATCGACGAGGTCAAGATCGAGCTCGGCTATTCCCTGCTGTCCCTGATCAACGATCTGGAAGGCCGCCGCCTGACCGACCAGGTGCGCGCCCTGCGCCGTTCGCTGGCCCAGGAGTACGGCTTCGTCATGCCGTCGGTCCGCATCCTCGACAACATGCGCCTCGGCACCCAGGGCTACGCCATCCGCATCAAGGAGATGGAGGCCGGGCAGGGCGAGGTCCGCCTCGGCTCGCTGATGGCCATGGATCCCGCCGGCCGTCAGGTCGAACTGCCGGGCGAACACACCCGGGAACCCGCCTTCGGCCTGCCGGCGACGTGGATCGACGAAAGCCTGCGCGAGGAGGCCACCTTCCGCGGCTACACCATCGTCGACCCCTCGACGGTGCTGACCACCCATCTGACCGAGATCCTCAAGGAGAACATGGCCGACCTGCTCTCCTACGCCGAGGTGCAGAAGCTGCTGAAGGAACTGGGTCCGGAAGAGAAGAAGCTGGTCGACGAACTGATCCCCTCGGTCGTCAGCGTCACCACCCTGCAGCGCGTCCTGCAGACCCTGTTGCGCGAAAAGGTCTCGATCCGCGACCTGGGCGCCATTCTGGAAGGTCTGGCCGAGGCCGCGCCGCACACCTCCAGCGTGACCACCCTGGTCGAGCACGTCCGCGGCCGTCTGGCGCGTCAGCTGTGCTGGCAGCACAAGGGCGACGACGGCGCCCTGCCGATCGTCACCCTGTCGCCGGAATGGGAAGCCGCCTTCGCCGACGCCCTGGTCGGGCAGGGCGAGGACCGTCAGCTGGCCATGGCCCCGTCACGCCTGCAGGACTTCATCCGCGCCGTCCGCGATGTCTTCGAACGCGCCGCCATGGCCGGCGAGACCGCCGTCCTCCTGACCGGCCCCCAGATCCGCCCCTACGTCCGCTCGATCATCGAACGCTTCCGCGGCCAGACGGTGGTCATGAGCCAGAACGAGGTCCACCCGCGGGCGCGGTTGCGGACGATCGGGACGGTCTAGGCCGATCCATCAATCTCCTCCCCATCGCCAGATGGGGAGGTGGCGCGGCGGCGCAGCCGCCGTGACGGAGGGGGCGACTCGGACGACAGCCGTTCCTCGCAAACCTGCGCGATAAACCCGAGCACGCCTTCCAGTTCGCCCAGCACATCACGCGCCGCGATGCGAACGACTCGAATGCCTCGCCCGTGCAGCCAGATCGTCCGACGCCGATCGCGCTCAGCCCGCTCGGGATGGTCGTGAGACGACCCATCCACCTCCACCGCCACCGCGGCTTCCGCACAGAAAAAATCGAGAATGTACGGCCCGATCGGATGCTGCTTCCGAAACCTCAGCCCGCGCAGCTTGCGCTCTTTCAGATACAGCCACAGCCGGGCTTCTGGCGGCGTCAGCGCCTTCCGGAAAGCCTTGGCGCGTTCGTAGCTCTTTCCGTCGGCCACCGCGTCGCCCCCTCCGTCACGGCGCTGCGCGCCGCGCCACCTCCCCACGATGTGGGGAGGAGAGTTCTTACCGCACCTCCGTCCATCCTCCCGACGACGCCGTGCGCGCCGCGTCATTGGCGGGGCGGGCGACCAGTCCGGACTGGGTGATCCAGACCTCGTATTTCGCGCCGTCGGCCATCGGCATATAGGCGCCGCCGCCGTACAGGGTGTCGACCGCGTCGACATAGCGGCGGTAACGCCGCGCCGTGTCCCAGGTGCTGACCTTCCACGGCAGCCAGGTGACCGGGGCGTCCCCGCCCGACAGGGGATGCACGCTGCGTTCGGCGCTGATCTCCTGCTCGATCGAGGCGTAGCGCCCCGACAGCCGGTCCAGCCGGTATTGCGTATCCAGCCCCAGCACATTGGCCCACGGCTTCCACTTCAGGACCTGGGCCTCGATGCGCCATTCGTCGCCGTGCAGCGGATAGAGGTTGGTCACCGCCGGCGCGTGCTCGCCCCGGTCGGGCTGGATCACGGTCGCCTCGAAATATTGCGGGCCCAGCTGCCGGGTCTGGATCGTGGCCACCGGCCGCTCATAGGTCAGCCGGCCATAGGTCTGGATGTCGAGCGCCAGAAGCGAGGCGATCACGGCCGCCGCGATGAAGCCCGCCCCGCCCGCGCCGGCCAGCAGGCCGCTGAAGAACCGGCCCCTGAACAGGCCCGCGAGCCCCTTGAACAGCAGTACGACGCCGAGCAGGCCGACGACCGCCGGAACGATCCACCACCACCAGACCATGTCGCTTCCCCCGAACCTGACGAACGCACCTTTACCCTAAATCGCCGGAGCGGACAGGGTTTCCCCCGGGACGCGACTGGACAGGGCCGAACACGCCGCTAATGCTCGCGTCCGATGATATCGGCGCTGCGTCCCACGCTTCTGGCTTTTGGCCGCTTCCTGCGCACGTCGTCGCTCAGCCGGTCCGTGGTGAGTCTGCTGGCGGGGGCCATCGCCCTCCTGCTGATCGTCAACATCGGCGTCTTCGTGATGCTGCAGCGGACGAGCGACTTCAACGACAGCGTGGAGAAGGGGCAGCGCATCCGCCTCGTCGCCAACGAGGTGATGACCCTGTCCGTGGATGCGGAAACAGGTCAGCGCGGCTTCCTGCTGACGGGTCAGGTCGAATATCTCGAGCCCTACAACACCGCCACGGCGCAACTGCCCGACCATCTGGACGAACTGGCCGGACTGACCGCGGGGGATCCGGACCTGTCGCCGCGCGTCGAGCGGCTGCAGGCCCTGTCGCAGCAGCGGCTCGACATCATCGACCGCACCATCGCCCTCGGCCGCATGGGGCGGTTCAACGACGGGGTCAGGCTGATCCGCGACGGGTCCGGCAAGGTTCTGATGGACCAGATGCGGGCCGAAACCGCCGCGATCAACGAGATCCAGGCGACCCGGCTCCAGTTCGGCACGCGCCAGACCGAATGGGCCTCGGGCGCGACCGTGCTGGTCAACGCCCTGGCCGCGGTGCTCATCGTGACCCTGGCCGGCATCAGCGGCTGGCTCATCCGCCGCTATGTCATCGAGATGCAGGAGGCGCGCGACGCCCTCGACGCCATGAACGCCGGGCTCGAGCAGAGGATTCGCGACCGCACCTTCGAACTGACCCGCGCCAACGAGGAAATCCAGCGCTTCGCCTATATCGTCAGCCACGACCTGCGCGCGCCCCTGGTCAACGTCATGGGCTACACCTCGGAACTGGAGCAGGCCGGCAAGGTGATCGACGCGGCCATCGCCGCCGCCGAAAAGGTCCGCAAGGTCGACCCCGGCGTCATCACCGCCGTGCGCGAGGACGTCCCCGAGGCGATCGGCTTCATCCGCGCCTCGACCGAGAAGATGGACCGTCTGATCAACGCCATCCTGAAGCTGTCCCGCGAGGGCCGCCGCGTGCTGGTTCCCGAGATGCTCGACATGACCGCCATGGCGCAGGGCGTGGCGGACAGCGTCCGGCACCAGACCGAGGCCTCCGACGCCGAAATCCTCATCGAGCGGCTGCCGGGCGTCGAAAGCGACCGGCTGTCGATGGAGCAGATCCTCGGCAACCTGGTCGACAACGCCGTCAAATATCTCGACCCGGCCCGCCCGGGCCGTATCGTCGTCTCGGGCGCCGAAACCGGCGACGGCTGGGTCGTCTACCGGATCGCCGACAACGGCCGCGGCATTTCCGAACGCGACCATGAACGCATCTTCGAACTGTTCCGCCGCTCGGGTAAGCAGGACCGGGCGGGCGAAGGCCTCGGCCTGGCCTTCGTGCGCAACAGCGTGCGCCGCCTCGGCGGAGACATCACTGTCGAGTCAGAGCTTGGAAAGGGCTCGACATTTATGCTGAAATTCCCCACACGCCTCGTCCTCGCGGACGCCGGAGACTACTGATGAGCACTGCCGTGAAGATCGTGATGGTCGAGGACGACCTCGGTCACGCCAAGCTGATCGAAAAGAACATCCGGCGCGCCAACATCGCCAACGAGATCGCCCATTTCGCCGACGGCGGCTCGGCCATGGACTATCTGTTCAGCGAGGAAGTCCGTCTCAACGGGCCGATGCTGATCCTGCTGGACCTGAACCTGCCGGACATGTCGGGCACCGACATCCTCGAGCGGGTCAAGAAGGACGAACGCCTGCGCCGCGCGCCCGTCGTCGTCCTGACCACCACCGACGACAAGAACGAGATCCAGCGCTGCTACGACCTCGGCTGCAACGTCTACATCACCAAGCCGGTGGACTACGAAAGCTTCGCGGGCGCCATCCGCCAGCTGGGCCTGTTCCTGTCCGTCATGCAGGCCCCGGAGATCGAGTGAGCAGATCTTGAGGACCCAGGGGGCGGTCATCCGCCTGCTCTATATCGACGATGACCGCGGCCTGTCGCGGCTGGTCGAGAAGGAGCTGACGCGCCACGGCTTCGCCGTCGCCTGCGCCCCGGACGGGGACGCGGGTCTGGAAATCCTCGCCGAACGCGCCGCCGACTTCGACGTCGTCGCCCTCGACCACTACATGCCCGGCCGCGAGGGGCTGGAGATCCTGCCCGACATCATCGCGCTGAAGAACCCGCCGCCGGTGGTCTATGTCACGGGGGCCCAGGAAGGGCGCATCGCCGTCGCCGCCCTGCGCGCCGGCGCCGCCGACTACGTCATCAAGGACGTGTCCGAGGACTTCACCACCCTGCTGCGCAACGCGCTCGAGGAGGCGGTGTCCCGCCGCCGGCTGCAGCGCGAGAACGACGCGGCCCAGGAGCAGGTCCGTCTCGCCCGCGACCGCGCCGAGGCCATGCTGCGCGAGGTCAACCACCGCGTCGGCAACTCCCTGCAGCTGGTGTCCAGCTTCATGTCGCTGCAGCTGCGGCAGATGACCGACGCGGGCGCCCGCGCCGCGCTGAAGGAATCCCAGGCCCGGATCGAGGCCGTGGCCCACGTCCACCGCCGCCTCTACACCTCCGACGACGTGTCGACGGTGGCCATGGACGAATATCTGGACGGCCTGATCGACGAACTGGGC
The DNA here is from genome assembly GCF_036677305.1 of Brevundimonas sp. Classification (GTDB taxonomy): domain Bacteria; phylum Pseudomonadota; class Alphaproteobacteria; order Caulobacterales; family Caulobacteraceae; genus Brevundimonas. Next base: position 5,375 of record NZ_JAKFEB010000058.1, read on the forward strand.
AAGTCCGTGGGCCCGGGCGACGCCTCGCCCACCATCACCCTCCAGGCCGAGCCCATGCGGGTCTCCACCGACCAGGCCGTGTCGCTGGGGGTCGTGGTCACCGAACTGGTCACCAACGCCGTCAAATACGCCTATGCGCCGGGCCAGGGCGGCGAGATCCGCGTCATTCTCAAGCCCGACGGCGCCAGCCGCGCCCTGCTGACCGTCGAGGACGACGGCCCGGGAATGGGCGACGGCAAGGCCCGCGGCACGGGTCTGGGCGGCAAGATCATCACCGCCATGGCTTCGGGCCTGCGCTCGCGGGTGGAATACGACGGCGAGCACCGCGGCGTCCGCGCCCGCCTCGCCTTCGATCTTTAACGCACCGGACGCGTTACCCGCCCATGCTCCAGTTCGGCCGCCGCGATCCCGACCTCGACTACGCCGCGCGGCCCACCGCGTTCGGCCTCGTCTTCCATGAGGGGAAACTGGCCTGCGTCCGCGTCGACCGGGGCGAGGGCAGCTATTTCGACCTGCCCGGCGGCGCGGTCGACGGCGACGAGACCGAGGAACAGGCCCTGGTCCGCGAATTCGTCGAGGAGGCCGGCATGTTCGTCCGCCCCTTCGTCCGTATCGCCGAGGCGTCCCAGTATTTCCGCAAGTCCGACGGATCTCCGATCAACAACCAGGGCGGCTTCTGGATCGCGGAACAGCTGTCGCTGGACCCCGCCGCCAAGGTCGAGGCCGATCACGAACTGGTCTGGCTGCATCCGCACACGGCCGTGGCGCAGCTGCGCCACGACGCCCACGCCTGGGCGGTGACGACCTGGCTGCGGCGACACGCCTAGCGGGACCATACGGAACGGCTCCCGCCTCCGTTCGCTCTTTCCTGCACAGGCGCCGTCAGTCCGACGGCGTGTCAGCCAGGAGATTTTCCATGCCCGATCATGACCGTATCGAAGGCGCCGCCAAGAACCTGGGCGGCAATATCAAGGAAGCCGCCGGCAAGGTGACCGGCGACGAAAAACTGAAGGCCGAAGGCCGCGCCGATCAGGCCGAGGGCAAGATCCAGAACGCCGTGGGCGGTCTGAAGGACACGATCCGCGACAACCGCAACTAGTCAGATCTTGTCATCCCGGGCGCCGCAACGCGGCGATCCGGGATGCTTTCCCCGCGATGACCTGATCCTCCCGGACGCTGCTTCGGCAGCGATCCGGGAGAGGGGTCAGGTTCCACATCTCTCCCGGACAATCGCGCTGCGATTTCCGGGAGTGTTCAATTGTGGCCGCGCTCCGTCCCGGATCGCCGCGTTGCGGCGTCCGGGATGACAGGTGCGAAATCAGTCCCCGCCCAGGCGGATCTTCAGACCGTCCTCGGCCGGCGGGGAGCCGTCGGCGGGCCGGCATTCCTCGGTCCACACCACGCCGCCGTTGGGCCGGGCCTGCGGGCGGCTTTCGCAGGTCTGTTCCTGCAGCCTGACGTCGGCCCGCGCGGGCCGGTCCGGCGCCCCGCACTGAAGCGCGTAGCGGTCGCCCGCCGCCGCCAGTCGACACTCGTCCGGGGCTCCGGCCGGAGCCAGTCCCGGCGGCAGGGCGTCGCCCAGATTGGCCGCCAGCGCGCTGCGCACCCGCGCCTGACAGGCCTCCATCGATTCCGAGGCCTTGCGGATCAGCGGGCTGCACTCGGCCCGCTCATAGCCATAGGGGTCGGCGCGGGCGCTGTCGGGGATGACGGGGATTTCGGCGGGCGGGGCGACAACCGGCGGGGGCGCCGGCTCCTCCCACAGGACCTGGCCGGTCGCGGCCGGGGCCGCCTGTTGCAGCAGGACGGCGAACACGATGGCGAGCATGGCGGACCTCCCGGAAACTCCGGAGAACCCTAACCTATTTGGCCAGCGCCCGCATCGCCTTCTCCAGCCCTTCCAGCGTCAGCGGATACATCCGCTCGTCGACCAGTTCGCGCACCATCCCGACCGAGGCCGAATAGCTCCAGTACCGCTCCGGCGACGGGTTCAGCCATGCGACCTTGTCCCATTGCTGCGTGGCCCGCTTCATCCAGACCGCGCCCGCCTCCTCGTTCCAGTGCTCGACCGAGCCGCCGGGCATGGTGACCTCATAGGGGCTCATGGTGGCGTCGCCGACGAAGATGGCGCGCCAGTCGGCGGGGTATTTGTTCAGCACCTCCCAGGTCGGGATCTTCTCGGTGTGCCGGCGCCGGTTGTCCTTCCACACGCCCTCGTAGAGGCAGTTGTGGAAGTAGAAGAATTCGAGGTGTTTGAACTCGGTCTTGGCGGCGGAGAACAGTTCCTCGCACATCTTCACATGGGCATCCATCGAGCCGCCGATGTCGAGGAACAGCAGCACCTTGATGGTGTTGCGCCGCTCGGGCCGCATGTGGATGTCCAGCCAGCCCTGACGCGCCGTGCCGTCGATCGTGGCGTCCATGTCCAGTTCGTCCGGCGCGCCCTGCCGCGCGAACCGGCGCAGGCGGCGCAGGGCCACCTTGATGTTGCGCGTGCCCAGTTCGACCTGGTCGTCCAGATTGCGGTATTCGCGCTTCTCCCAGACCTTGACCGCGCGGCCCTGTTTGCCGGGCCCGCCGACGCGCACCCCCTCGGGATTGTAGCCGCCGTGGCCGAACGGACTGGTTCCGCCGGTCCCGATCCATTTCGACCCGCCCTCGTGCCGGCCCTGCTGTTCCTCGAGCCGCTGCTTCAGCGTCTCCATCAGCTTCTCGAACCCGCCCAGCGCCTCGATCTGCGCCTTCTCCTCGTCGGTCAGGTATTTCTCGTTGAGGAACCTCAGCCAGTCCTCGGGTACGTCCAGCGCCGGCTCCTCGCCCGCGCCCACGGTCTCGATCCCGGCGAACACCTTGCCGAACACCTGGTCGAACCGGTCGTAATGTTTCTCGTCCTTGACCAGCACCGCTCGCGACAGGTGGTAGAAGTCGTCGACCTTCCGCCCGGCGATGTCGCGGTCCATGGCCTCCATCAGATGGAGCCATTCCTTCATCGACACGGGCACGCGCGCGTCTCTCAGGGCGGTGAAGAAGGGGAGGAGCATGGGGCTAACCTGAGCCCGGCTCAGCCGCGCCGCAAGATGAACTCGTGATCCCGCCAGCGGCCGACCGGATACTCATACTCCCCGGCCTTCCCGAACCCGTAGGCCGCATACAGCTTCTGCGCCTTCAGATTCCCGCTCCAGACCCCGATCCACAACGGGCCGTCGGTGTGGGCCTCCATCCAGTCCAGCGCGATCTCCAGCAGCTTCGCGCCCAGACCCAGCCCCTGCGCGGACTTCGAAACATACAGCCGCCGCAGCTCGGCGTGGCCGGGTCGGGCGTCCGGATGGGGCAGGCCGTTGGGCCCGGCGTTGGCGAAGGCCAGCAGTTCGCCGTCCCGCTCGGCCACCCACCAGGCGCCGCCCGGCTCCTTCAGCTTCTCCCGGAACGCCTCTGCGCTGAAGCTGGAGCCGAGATACGCTTCCAGATCCTCGGCCGGGTAGGGGATGGCGAATCCGCCGACGTCCACGAAGGTGTCGATGAAGGTCTGGCGCCCGATCCCGGCCAGGGCGTCGGCGTCGGCGTCGGTCGCGGGGCGGATGATGGGTTCGCTCATTGCGCCGCACTACACTCAGCCGCGCCGGCCGTCACCTTCACCTCCCCATCGGCGCAGGCCGATGGGGAGGACAGACCGCGCAGCGGTCAGGAGGGGGCGACTCGGTGGCGCCGGGTAAGCTCAACACACCCGCCGGCGCCGCCCCCTCCTGGTCGCCGCTGGCGCGCCGACCTGTCCTCCCCATTCGCCTGACGCGAATGGAGAGGTGACATCACCCGCGACAAGCATTGAAGCCGCTCCTATCCTCACCCCGATGAGCGTCGCCCTGTTCACCCACCCCGACATGATCGAACACCGCCCCGGCGCCGGTCATCCCGAGCGGCCGGAGCGGTTGAAGGCCGTGCTGGACGCCCTTGACGATTCCGGCCTGTCGCTCGATCGCCGCGCCGCGACCGAGGCCGCCGTCGCCGACCTCGAACGCCTGCATCCCGCCGACTATGTCGCCCGCCTGCTGAACGCCTCTCCCGCAACCGGCCTGAGCCAGCTCGACGCCGACACCGTCCTGTCGCCCGGCAGCATCCGCGCCGCCCGCCTCGCCGCGGGCGCGGTGATCGACGCCGTTCGCGCCATCGCCCGCGGCGAGACGACCCGCGCCTTCGCCGCCGTCCGTCCGCCCGGCCACCACGCCGAGCCGGGCCAGGCCATGGGCTTCTGCCTGTTCTCCAATGTCGCCGTCGCCGCCCGCGTCGCCCAGGCCGAGGGCCTGGCCCGCGTCGCCGTCATCGATTTCGACGTCCACCACGGCAACGGCACCCAGGCCGCGTTCGAGAACGACCCCGACCTGTTCCTCGGCTCGATCCACCAGATGCTCCTCTATCCCGGCACGGGTGCGGCCTCCGAGACCGGCGTCGGCAATATCGTCAACGCCCCGGTGCCGCCCCATGCGGCCCGCGAGGCCTGGCGGGCGACCTTCTCGGGCGGGCTGATGCCCGCGCTGCAAAGCTTCAATCCGGACCTGATCCTGATCTCCGCCGGCTTCGACGCCCACCGCCGCGATCCGCTGGCGCACCAGAGTCTGGAGGCGGAGGATTTCGCCTGGGCCACCCGCGCCGTTCTCGAGGTCGCGCGTTCGTGTTGCGGCGGCAAGGTTGCAGCCTCGCTCGAGGGCGGTTACGACCTAGAAGGGCTGGGCCGTTCCGCGGTCGCCCACGTTCAGGCCTTGGGGGAGGAATAGGGACGGTTCGCCAAAGGCTTATCCTCCGCAAATCATGCCCGCACCCGCCCGAGACCCATTGATGGCAGACCCGACGATTCCCGTGACTGCCCAGCCGGCCCGCCCGGCGCTGGTCTCGGTGCGTCCCGGCGCCATCGTTCTGGCCCGTCACGGCGAGCCCGCCCTGTCGCGCAAATGCCTGCTGACCTCCGACCAGTACCGCGACTGGTGGGCCAAATACGAAGTCGGCGGCCTGCGCGCCGGCCAGACCCCGCCGCCCGAACTGCTGGCCACGGCCGAGGGCGCCGGCGCCATCTACGCCTCGACCCGCCCCCGCGCCCAGGAAACCGCCGCCGCCATCTCGGCCGGCCGCGAGGTCATGTCGGACGCCCTGTTCATCGAGGCGCCGCTGCCGCCGCCGCGCTTCCCCTCGTGGTTCAAGCTGCCGCCGAAATACTGGGGCGCCGTCGCGCGCTTCTGGTGGCACGCCTTCAACCACCACGAGGGGCAGGAAACCCGCCGTCAGGCCGAATGCCGCGCCGAAAAGGCCGCCCAGGCCCTGATCGCCCGCGCTGAAAGCGGTCAGGACGTGCTGGTCCTCGCCCACGGCTATTTCAATCACATGGTCGGCCGCCGCCTGCGCGCCGACGGCTGGGCCCTGGTCCACAACCAGGGCTTCAAATACTGGTCCCAGCGCCGCTACGAGAAGCGCTGACGGCGCCGGAGAGCCCGATGATCCGCCGGACCCTGCTCGCCCTCCTGTTCTGCCTCGCGACCCCCGTCGCGGCCTTCGCCCAGGATCCGGCCGCCGTCCGGGTGGCGATCCAGACCGACATCGGGACCATCCTCGCCGAGACCGACCCCCGCGCGCCGGTCACCTCGGCCAATTTCCTGCGCTATGTCGACGAGGGCCGTTTCGACGGCGTGACCTTCTATCGCGGCATGGTCCTCAGCCCCGCCGCCGGCCTGATCCAGGGCGGAACCGGCGGCGCGCCGGAGCGCGTCCTGCCGCCCATCGCCCATGAACCGACCAGCGAGACCGGCCTGACCCACACCGACGGCGCCCTCTCCATGGCCCGCTTTGACCCCGGCACGGCCACCGGCGACTTCTTCATCATCGTGGGGAACGTCAGCTCGCTGGACGCCGGCAAGTCCGCGCCGGACGACCCGGGCTTCGCCGTCTTCGGCCGCGTGGTCGAGGGCATGGACATCGTCCGCCAGATCCTGGCCGCCCCCAAATCCCCCACCGAGGGCGAGGGCTTCATGCGCGGCCAGATGCTGGATCCCCGCATCCGCATCGTTTCGGTCCGCCGTGTCCCGATTCAGGAATAGTCCGCTCCCTGCTTGAGACGCGCTTCCGCCCCCTCTAGGGTCGCCGTCGATGACTGACGCCGCTCAAATCCCCGCCGATCTCAGCTTCGAGGACGCCCTGCAGCGTCTCGAGGCCATCGTGTCCAAGCTCGAGTCCGGACAGGCTCCGCTCGAGGAATCGATCGCGCTCTACGAGGAGGGCGCGCTCCTGAAGGCCCATTGCGAGAACCGCCTCAAGGCGGCCCAGCTGCGTGTGGAGAAGATCGTCGTCGGCCCCGATGGCGGGGCGAAGGGCGTCGAACCCGCCGAGTTCAGCTGATGCCGGCCCCGGCCGCCCAGATCGGCTTCGACGACTTCATGAAGGTGGACGTGCGCGTGGGTCAGGTCCTGGCCGCCGACGCCTTCCCCGAGGCGCGCAAGCCCGCATACAAACTGACCATCGACTTCGGCCCCGACGTCGGCGTGAAGAAGTCCTCGGCCCAGATCACCACCCATTACACGCGCGACGAACTGGTCGGCCGCAAGGTCGCCGCCGTCGTCAACTTCCCGCCGCGCCAGATCGGCCCCTTCATGTCCGAGGTCCTGACCCTGGGCTTCCCGGACGCCGCCGGCGAGGTCGTGCTGGTCGGCGTCGACCGCGAGGTCGAGATCGGCGGGAGGCTGTTCTGACCCTCCACCCGCCCCAGGCCCCGGCCGCCAATTCCCCGGAGCAGGGCGTCATCGACCGCGTGGCCGAGGTCGCGGATCTGGTCACCGTCGCCCTGGACGAACTGCTGCCCCGCGCCAGCGGCCCCGAATCGCGCCTGACCGAGGCCATGCGCTACGCCGCCCTCGGCCCCGGCAAGCGGCTGCGGCCCTTCTTCGCGCTGGAGGCCGCCGAACTGTTCGACATCGAGGAGCGGCCCGTCCTGCGCGCCGCCTGCGCCCTCGAATGCGTCCACGCCTACAGCCTGGTCCACGACGACCTGCCGGCCATGGACAACGACGACATGCGCCGCGGCCGCCCCACGGTGCACAAGGCCTATGACGAGGCCACCGCCATCCTCGCCGGCGACGCCCTGCAGACCGCGGCCTTCGACATCCTGCTGCATCCCGACACCCATGACGACGCCGAGATCCGCTGCGAACTGGCCGCCCGGCTGTCGCTGGCCTCGGGCGCGCGCGGCATGGCCGGCGGCCAGATGATCGATCTGCTCGGCGTGCGCGACGACCTGGGCGGCGTCGCCCGCATGCAGCGGCTCAAGACCGGCGCCCTGTTCACCTACGCCTTCGAGATTCCCCTGATCATCGCCCGCGCCCGCGAGATCCACCGTCAGGCCCTGATCAGCTTCGCCCACGACATCGGCCTGGCCTACCAGATCGTCGACGACCTGCTGGACGTCGAGGGCGACGAGGACATTCTCGGCAAGGCGGCCGGCAAGGACGCGGCCCAGGGCAAGACCAATTTCGTCACCCTGCTGGGGGTCGAGGCGGCGCGGCACAGGGTCGCGCACCTCGCCGATCAGGCCCGCGCCCACCTCGACGTCTTCGGCTCCGACGCCGAAATCCTCAAGGCCAGTGTGGACTTCGTGCTAAAGCGACAGTCGTAATCCAATTCCGTCATTCCGGGGCGATGCGCAGCATCGAACCCGGAACCCAGGAGTTCATCAGCGGTCCTGGGTTCCGGGTTCCGCTTCGCGGCCCCGGAATGACGGGGTAAAGGTGACGGATCGTATTGTTCGATCCGGCATCGGATTGAGAAGTCGAAGAGTTTCCATGCCCGACACCCCGTTGCTCGACCAGGTCAACCTTCCCGCCGACACGCGCGGGTTCGACATCCCCCAGCTGCGCCAGCTGGCCGATGAGCTCAGGGCCGAGACCATCGACGCCGTCTCCGTCACCGGCGGCCATCTCGGGGCCGGCCTCGGCGTGGTCGAGCTGACCGTCGCCCTGCACCACATTCTGGAAACGCCGAAGGACATCCTGATCTGGGACGTCGGCCACCAGTGTTATCCGCACAAGATCCTGACGGGCCGCCGCGACCGCATCCGCACCCTGCGCCAGCCGGGCGGCCTGTCGGGCTTCACCAAGCGCTCCGAGAGCGAATACGACCCCTTCGGCGCGGCCCACGCCTCGACCTCGATTAGCGCCGCCCTCGGCTTCGCCGCCGCCCGCGACCAGAAGGGCGGGAAGAACCGCGTCGTGGCCGTCATCGGCGACGGCTCCATGTCCGCCGGCATGGCCTATGAGGCCATGAACAACGCCGCCGAGACCACCAACGGCCAGCTGATGGTCATCCTCAACGACAACGACATGTCGATCGCCCCGCCGGTCGGCGGCATGAGCGCCTATCTGGCCAAACAGGTCTCGGGCGGCGCCTATCGCAATTTCCGCCGCTTCGGGAAGTCGGTCGCCGAACACCTGCCGCGCCCGTTCCGCAACGCCGCGCGCAAGGCCGAGGAATACGCCCGCGGCATGATCGTGGGCGGCACCTTCTTCGAGGAGCTGGGCTTCTACTACGTCGGTCCCGTCGACGGGCACGACATGGACAATCTGGTCCCCATCCTGAAGAACGCCGCCGCCATCACCGACCGCCCGGTGGTCGTCCACGTCGTGACCCAGAAGGGCAAGGGATACGCCCCCGCCGAGAGCAGCGCCGACAAGCTGCACGCCGTGGCCAAATTCGACGTCGTCTCCGGCAAACAGGCCAAGGCCGCCTCCAACGCCCCCAGCTACACCAAGGTGTTCGGGACCGAGCTGATCAAGCGCGCCGAACTCGACCCCACCATCGTCGCCATCACCGCCGCCATGCCCTCGGGCACGGGTCTGGACCTGTTCGGCCAGGCCTTCCCGACCCGCACCTATGACGTCGGCATCGCCGAACAGCACGCCGTCACCTTCGCCGCCGGCCTCGCCGCCGACGGGATGAAGCCGGTCTGCGCCATCTATTCGACCTTCCTCCAGCGCGGCTACGACCAGGTCGTCCACGACGTCGCCATCCAGAAGCTGCCGGTGCGCTTCGCCATGGACCGCGCCGGTCTGGTCGGCGCCGACGGGGCCACCCATGCCGGGTCGTTCGACATCGGCTTCATGGGCGCGCTTCCGGGCATGGTCCTGATGGCCGCCGCCGACGAGGCCGATCTGGCCGCCATGATCGCCACCAGCCTCGAGATCGACGACCGCCCCTCCGCCTTCCGCTATCCGCGCGGCGACGGCGTCGGCGTCGAGATTCCCGAACTCGCCGCCCCTCTGGAAATCGGCAAGGGCCGCATCGTCCGCGAGGGCACGACCGTCGCCATCCTGTCGCTGGGCACCCGCCTGCAGGAATCGCTCAAGGCCGCCGAGGCCCTGGCGGCGCGCGGCGTCTCGGCCACCGTCGCCGACGCCCGCTTCGCCAAGCCGCTGGACGCCGACATGATCCTGCGCCTGGCCCGCGAGCACGAATGCCTGATCACGGTGGAGGAGGGCGCCATGGGCGGCTTCGGCGCCTTCGTGCTCCAGCTTCTGGCCGAAAAGGGCGCGCTGGACGCCGGTCTGAAGATCCGCACCCTCTGCCTGCCCGACGTCTTCCAGGACCAGGACAACCCGGCCGCCATGTACGCCACGGCGGGCCTGAACGCGGAGCATATCGCCGCCGCAGCCCTGCAGGCTCTGGGCGTAGAGGCGACGCGGGCGGTTCGCGCGTGATCTGAATCCGTGCATCCCCGCGAAGGCGGGGACCCAGGCTTTTGCCTCGCCGCCGGTGTTGGGCCGATCGCCGGCTGACTCCACCAGCGTGCCTGCCGCTGAAACCTGGGTCCCCGCCTTCGCGGGGATGCACGGTATTGGGGTCGCCATCCAACGCAACCCTCGCCCTCCGCAGCCGTTCTGTCGCGTGGGGCTCCTAGGGTTGAGTACAATGAAACTGCGTATCCTTTCCGTCGCCGCCGTCCTGACGGCTGCCGCCGTCCAGCCCGCCTTCGCCCAGCAGGCCGAGGCGCCCGCCGACGCCCCCGTCGCGGTCATGCGCGCCAACGACACCGCCATGACCTGTCCGCAGATTTCGGAAGAAGCCGCCCAGCTGAGCCAGCAAATGGGCGGTGCGCCGGGCGACGGCATCCTCAGCGCCATCACCGGCGTGGCCTCGGCCGGCGCGGCCCTGCTCATCCCCGGCGCGGGTCTGGCCATCGCAGGCGTCGACGCCCTGACCACTCCCGACCGGAATCGCAAGGAGGCCGTGGCCGACGCTGTCCGCCACCGCTGGTATTATCTGAACGGCCTCTACGCCGGCAACGACTGCCAGGCCGTCGCGGACGCGGCAGGCCCCACGCCGGCCAGCCCGGCGGATGCGGCGCCGGCGGAGCGTCCGGGGAACTGAGGGTCGCCTGCCCGGGAGCGAACGCCACCCACCCCCGTCCTTCCGGGGCCGAGCGCAGCGAGGAACCCGGAACCCAGGGGACCGGGCTCGACGATTGCGGCGCGTCGGACGACGGCGTCGGCTTCCAGCTGTCCGAAATGGGCGAAAGACCAACCGAAGTAGGGAGAGGCGGCCCCCCTTCCTTCCGTCATTCCGGGGCCGAGCGCAGCGAGGAACCCGGAACCCAGGAGACCGGGCTCGATATTGGCGGCGCGTCGGACGACGGCGGCGGATCCCCTGGGTTCCGGGTTCGCTCTCCGAGCGCCCCGGAATGACGGTTTCAATGCTGCAGGTTCGCGCTGAAACAGACGAGTTGCAGAAGCCAACCCTTTGATCCATTGCGCCAATCCGCGCGCAGCAGCGTCATCTCGTAGCCGCATGTAACCCCCGCCCCATAATGCCCCCATCCCGTCGGTGGGGAGGGCGTCGGATCCACGCTTCTCGATGTCGGCGGGCTGTGGTCGAGCGATGAAGCCCGGGGGCGCTTACGCCGGGGGTCCTTGAGGACGTCGATGGATGGCGT
>NZ_JAKFEB010000059.1:0-6496 GCF_036677305.1 Brevundimonas sp.
GCGGAGGATCGCGGTCTTCGGCCTCGGCAGGTCGGGACTGACGGCTGCGCGCGCCCTGAAGGCCGGCGGGGCCCTGCCGGTTCTGTGGGACGACAGCGTCTCCAGCCGGATGCAGGCCGAGGCCGAAGGGTTCGCGGTCGAGGACCTGACGGGCGCCGACTGGTCGGGGTTCGCCGCCCTGGTGCTGTCGCCGGGCGCGCCGCTGACGCATCCCAAGCCGCACTGGACGGTCGGCAAGGCGAAGGCGGTGGGCGTCGAGGTGATCGGCGACATCGAACTGTTCGCGCGGGCGATCGCCGCCCTGCCGGAGGGGGAGCGGCCCAAGGTCGTCGCCATCACCGGCACCAACGGCAAGTCGACCACGACGGCCCTGATCGGCTGGGTGCTGAAACAGGCCGGGCTGACGGTCCATGTCGGCGGCAACATCGGCATCGGCGTGCTGGCCCTGCCCGCGCCGACGCCGGGCGCGGTCTATGTGATCGAGGCATCCAGCTATCAGCTGGACCTGACGACCGGCTTCGCCCCCGATGTGGCGATACTGACCAATGTCAGCCCGGACCATCTGGACCGGCACGGCGGGATGGAGGGGTATGTCGCGGCCAAGGCGCGGATCTTCGCGGCGCAGGGGCCGGACGGACTGGCGCTGGTCGGCGTGGACGAGAGCTGGGGGCAGGGTGTGGCCGCCCGGCTGGGACGCGCCCGGACTGTCAGCACAACGGGAGCTGCTGCGGACATCACGGCCGGCGGCGGCAGGCTGCAGGCCGCCGACGGCGTCACCGTCGATCTCGCTCCGGCCCGTTCTCTGCCCGGCCGCCACAACGCCCAGAACGCGGCCTTCGCATACGCCGCCGCCCGTGCGCTGGGCGTCAGCCATGAAGCAGCGGTCACCGGCCTGCTCACCTTCCCCGGCCTCGCCCATCGCATGGAGGAGGTCGCCCGCCTCGGCCGCGTCCGTTTCGTCAACGACTCCAAGGCCACCAACGCCGACGCTGCGCGGCAGGCGCTGGCCAGCTATGAGCGCAGTTTCTGGATCGCCGGCGGTCGCGCCAAGGCCGGCGGGATCGACGATCTGGAGGACCTGTTCCCCCGCGTCGTCGAGGCCTTCCTGATCGGCGAGGCGGCGGGGCCGTTCGCCGCCCGGCTGGGCGACACCCCCCACCGGATCAGCGGCGACATGGCCAGCGCCGTGAAGGCCGCCGCGGAGGCCGCCGCCGCGACCGGACGCGACGAGGTCGTGCTGCTGTCGCCCGCCGCCGCCAGTTTCGACCAGTATCCCGACTTCGAGGCGCGAGGAGAGGCCTTCCGCGCCGCCGTCCTGGCCCTCGGCGCCACGCCCCCCGCCTCTTTGGCTCGCGCATCATGACCGACTACAGCCCCGCCTTCTCGCGCAACGACCAGAGCCCGATCGCCAAGTGGTTCTGGACCGTCGACCGCGGCCTGCTGGCGGCGGCGCTGACGCTGGTGGCGCTGGGCGTGTCGCTGAGTTTCGCCTCCAGCCCGGCGGCCATTCTGGCGGACCAGTCGATCAGCGACCCCTTCCACTACTCCTGGCGGATGATCGTCTGGGCGTCCGGCGGGACGGTGCTGATGCTGCTGGCGTCGCTGCTGTCGCCGCGCGGGGTGCGCCGGATCGCCCTGCTGGCCCTGCTCGGGGCCATCGTGGTCATGGCCGCCCTGCCGTTCATCGGCAATGAGGTGAAGGGGGCGGCTCGCTGGGTCAATCTGGGGCCGTTCAGCCTGCAGCCGTCCGAATTCGCCAAGCCGAGCCTGATCGTCTGCGCCGCCTGGATGTTCTCCGAGGCCCAGAAGGGGCAGGGGGTGCCCGGCGTCAGCATCGCCTTCGGGGCCTGGGCCCTGACCGTGGGCCTGCTGCTGATCCAGCCCGACATCGGCCAGACGCTGCTGATCACCACCACCTTCATGGCCGTCTTCTTCATGGCCGGGGTGCCGCTGAAGTGGGTCGCGGCCCTGGCCGCCGCCGGCATGGCCGGGGTGGTCGGCCTGTATTTCACCTTCAGCCACATGCGCGACCGCCTCAGCCGCTTCCTGTCGCCCGAGACCACCGACACCCACCAGATCGACCGCGCCTCCGAAGCCATCCGCGCCGGCGGCCTTGTCGGACGCGGCGTCGGCGAGGGGGTGATGAAGCGCTCCGTGCCCGACCTGCACACCGACTTCATCTATTCCGTCGGCGCCGAGGAATTCGGCCTGGTGCTGTCGCTGGCCATGATCAGCCTCTACGCCTTCATCGTCGTGCGGGGGATGCGGCGGGCCATGAAGCTGACCGATCCGTTCGAGCAGACGGCGGCGGCGGGGCTGTTCATGCTGATCGGCCTGCAGGCCTGCATCAACATCGCGGTGAACCTGAACCTGATCCCGACCAAGGGGATGACCCTGCCCTTCATCAGCTATGGCGGCTCGTCGATGCTGGCCATGGGGCTGACCATGGGCCTCGCCCTGGCCTTGACCCGCCGCCGCCCCGGCGCCTACGAGCCGGGGGCCAGCCTGCCGCAGGGCCGGCGGATTTTGCCCTAAGTCGTCATCCTCCGGCGAGCGTAGCGAGACCGGGGGACCCAGCGGCGCGCGAGAGCGCGAACCTGCCGCAGACCCGGTGCGTGAACAGGTCGCCTTGGGCGCCGCTGGGTCCCCCGGTCTGCGCCGCGAAGACGCGGCTTGCCGGAGGATGACGAAAGGATATTGAAGGGCGATGACATCCAAAGTCTGCGTCGTCGCCGCCGGGGGCACCGGGGGCCATATGTTCCCCGCCGAGGCCCTGTCGCGCGAGCTTCAGGCGCGCGGCTGGCGCATCGTCCTGGCCACCGATCATCGCGGCGAGGCCTATGCCCACAACTTCCCCGCCGAGGAGCGGATCGCGCTGGACGCCGCCACCGGGCGCGGCCCGATCGGCATGGCGAAGGCCGGCGTGGCCATCGCACGCGGCGTGCTCAAGGCCCGCAAGGCGCTGAAGAGGCTGGACGCGGCCGTGGTCGTGGGCTTCGGCGGCTATCCGTCGGCGCCGGCCCTGATCGCGGCGCTGAGCCAGCGGCGGCCGACGTTGCTGCATGAACAGAACGCCGTCCTCGGACGCACCAACCGCTGGCTGGCGCCCTATGTCGGCGCCGTCGCCTCGTCCTTCCCCGATCTGCAGAAGGTCCCGCAGGGGCTGGGCGCGCGCGTCTCCCTGGTCGGCAACCCGGTGCGGCCCGACATCCGCGCCCTGTACGATCGCGTCTGGATCCCGCCGACGGCGGACGGCCCGATCCATGTCCTGGTCACCGGCGGCAGCCAGGGCGCCCGCATCCTGGCCGAGACCGCGCCCCGGGCGCTGGCGGCCCTGCCCGGGGCGATCCGCGCCCGGCTGAAGGTGCAGCAGCAGTCCCGGGCCGAGACGCTGGAGGCGGCGCAGCAGATCTATCTGGAGGCCGGGATCGCCGCCGAGGTCGCGCCCTTCTTCCGCGACATGGCGCACCGTTTGTCGGCGGCGCATCTGGTCATCGGCCGGGCGGGCGCCTCGACCTGTTCGGAGCTGGCGGTGGCCGCCGTGCCTTCGCTGCTGATCCCGCTCAAGATCGCCATGGACGACCACCAGCGCTTCAACGCCCTCAGCCTCGCCGACGCCGGCGGGGCCGAGGTGATGCTGGAGGACGATGTGACGGTTCAGGCCCTGACGGCGGCCTTGCTGCCGCTGCTGTCCGATCCCGCCCGCCTGTCGGCCATGAGCGCGGGCGCTCGCTCCGCCGCCCTGCCGGACGCCACGCGGGCCCTGGCCGATATGGTCGAGGCGGCGGCCCGCCCGGCCTGATCCCTCAGGGCTGGGCGGCGAAGATCTCGGCCGCAGAGGCGCGCGCCGCGGCCAGGGTGGGCAGGGGACGGGTGCGCGGACGTTCCGCGGCGCAGGCGGCCCCCATCGTCACCGCGCCGGGCGTGCCCGCCGCCGGCGCGGCCCCCGCGGCTGGCCCGGCGTCGGTCCGGACATAGGTCGCGTCCTGATAGACGGCGGTGCGCACCGTGCGGACGGTGCCCGCCGCGCAGTCGATGTCCCATTCCAGCGCCAGCGTATTGGCCCCGCCCGGAATGGCCTGTTTCAGGAACAGCCAGGTCCAGGCCTGGGTATGGCCGGCCTCGCCCGGTTTCGGCGTGGTGATGAAGGCGACGGCGCCCGGCGTCTGGAAGAGCTGGCGCATGGGCTCGTCCGGCCCTTGTGTGGCGTCCTGGGCCGAAGCGGCCGCGGGGATCACAGCGGCCATCGCCGCCGCCAGACAGATGTCGAATAGTTTCATGATTGCGCCTCCGGATCGCGATTATGTCCAAAAAGCGGCGCTATGCGAGTCCCGGAAGCATTTGAAATACATATTCAATGTCTGGTTATGGGCCTGCCAGGGCTGCGCGCCCCACGCGAACGGCGTCGGCCAGATTGTCGGCGTCCGCCTCGCCCGCGGCGGCCGGATCGCAGGCGACGGCCAGCAGCTCCGCCGCATCGCCGCCGGGCGCGGCGTCATAGGCCGGGGCCGGGTCCGGCGTCGCCGGCCCCTCGGCGCCGCCCTCGCGCACCGAGACGAAGTCGAGCCGGTCGGCGGTTCGCGCGGCGCAGTCGAAGCTCCACCACGACCAGCCGCCCCAGTAGGTCTGCCCGCCCGCCTGGAAATCCTCCTCGGTCACCTGCAGGCTGCGCATCCGGACGCGGTCGCCGTCCCGGGAGATGGTCGACAGGTCGGCCAGCACCGCGAACCGGCCCACGCCGGTCAGCACAAGCCGATGGTCTTGTTGCGGCCGGGCGCAGGCGGGCGAGGCCAGCAGGGCTGCGCTCAGGATGGCCGGCAGGATCGCTTTCATACGCCATCGTAACCGCGCGTTGACCGGGACGCGACTAGGCTCTCCCGATGACGCGCTTCATGACGCTCGACTTCGCCGAGGGGGATCGGCCCGCGATGCTGGACCGCGTCCTCGGCATGGCGCGCGCACCCTATGGCTATGTCGTCACGCCCAATGTGGACCACGTCATCAAGCTGATGGACGGCCGCGTCTCGCGCGACGTCTATGAGGGCGCCGATCTGAAGATCTGCGACAGCCGGATACTGGCCCATCTGGCCCGGCTGCGCGGGATGGCCCTGCCGGTCTATCCGGGGTCGGACATGACCGCCGACCTGCTGGCCTCGCCGGCCGCCGAGGGGCTGGTGATCGCGGTCTTCGGGCCCGATCACGCCGCCTTCGACGATCTGGCCGCCCGCTACCCGCGCCTCGACCTGCGCTGGATCGAGGCCCCCATGCTGACCCCGGGAACGCCCGGCTGGACCGCCGCCGTCGAGGCCGCGGCCAGCGCGGAGTGGGACGTCCTGCTGGCCTGCGTCTCCTTCCCCAAACAGGAGCTGTTCGCCCACGCCCTGCGCGCCGCAGGGCGGAAGACCGGCGCAGCCCTGTGCGTCGGGGCCTCGGTCGATTTCCTGACCGGCCGCCAGCAGCGCGCGCCGCGCATATTCCGGCAGCTGTCGCTGGAGTGGCTGTACCGTCTGCTCAGCCAGCCGCGCCGCATGTTCCGCCGCTATGTGATCGAGGGGCCGGCCATCTTCGGCTGGTTTGTGAAGACGGAAGTGCTGGGCTCGCGCCCATAAAACCGTGCATCCCCGCCTTCGCGGGGATGCACGGATGGAAAGGCCTAGGCCGCCACGATCTCTTCCGCCTGATTCAGGTCCACGCTGACCAGCTGCGACACGCCGCGCTCGGGCATGGTGACGCCGTACAGGCGGTCCATCCGGCTCATGGTCACCGGATTGTGGGTGATGACGATGAAGCGGGTGTCGGTCCGCTTCCGCATCTCGTCCAGCATGCGGCAGAAGCGGTCGACGTTGGCGTCGTCCAGCGGGGCGTCGACCTCGTCCAGCACGCACACAGGGGCCGGGTTGGCCAAGAAGACGGCGAAGATCAGGGCCGCCGCCGTCAGGGCCTGCTCGCCGCCTGACATCAGGCTCATCACCGCCAGCCGCTTGCCGGGCGGGCAGGCGTAGATCTCAAGACCGGCTTCCAGCGGATCGTCGCTCTCGACCAGTTTCAGCTCGGCCTGGCCGCCGCCGAACAGGGCCTCGAACAGGCTCTTGAAATTGTCGTTGATGACGTCGAACGCCGCCACCAGCCGCTCGCGGCCCTCGGCGTTCAGCTCGTCGATGCCGTCGCGCAGCTTGGCGATGGCCGAGGTCAGGTCCGAGCGCTCGACCTTCATGGTCTGCAGCCGGTCGCCGTATTCGACCGCCTCGTCCTCGGCGCGCAGATTGACGGCGCCGAGGGCTTCGCGCTCGCGCTCCAGGCCGAACAGCAGGCTTTCGGCGCCGGCGGCGTCGGGGGGGCGGGCGATGGCGTCGTCGGTCAGCTTCTGGCCCAGTTCCTCGGGCGACATCTGGGCGGTTTCGCGGACATTGGCCGTGGCCTCGAACAGTCGTTCGGCCGCTGCTTCCGACCGCGCGGCCAGCCCCGCGCGCGCCTCGCGCGCCGTGGAGGCGGCCGC
>NZ_JAKFEB010000060.1:0-2982 GCF_036677305.1 Brevundimonas sp.
AGCCAGCCCTGGCCCTTCCCGTCGCAGCTGATGATCGGCCTGGTCGCCGAGGTCGACAGCATGGACGCGCGGCCCGACCAGACCGAGCTGGAGGCGGTGGCCTGGCTGACGCGGGCCGAGGCGACGGCGGTGCTGGCGGGGACCCATCCGTCGATCAAGGCGCCCCACCCCATCGCCATCGCGCGGACGCTGATCCAGGCCTGGGTGGACGGGTTCGAGCCCTAGCGGCCGGCGATCGCCCGCGCCGCCGCGAGATCGTCGGGGTTGTCGACCGACAGCGGCGCATCGTCGATGACGGCCGCCCAGATCTGGAGGCCCATTTCGAGGGCGCGGAGCTGCTCCAGCTTCTCGCGGCGCTCCAGCGGCGACGGCGGGGCGGCGCAGAAGCGCTCGAGCGCCGCGCGGCGATAGCCGTACAGGCCGATGTGGCGCCAGACCGGCGCGTCGCCGAACAGGGTCGAACGGGTGAAATACAGGGCGCGGCCCTGACGCTCGCCCTCGGACAGGGCGACCACGGCCTTGACCACGTCGGGATTGGTCCGGTCCGAGGCGTCGGCCTCGGGCGCGATCAGGGTGGCGATGTCGCAGGCCGGCTCGTCGTGCAGCAGGGCCGCGCAAGCCGTGGCCAGGCCAGGGTCGGCGAAGGGCATGTCGCCCTGCAGGTTGATGACGGCGTCATGCACGCCGTCCGGATCGATGGCGTCCAGCGCGGCGCGGATGCGGTCGGAGCCCGAGGGCAGGTCGGGATCGGTCAGGACAGCGACGCCGCCGTCGGCCTCGATCGCTGCGACGATCTCCGCATCGCCCGCGGCGACGGCGACGGGAAGGCCGGACAGGGCCGCCTGGCGATACGCGCGCACGATCATCGGCACGCCGCCGATGTCGGCCAGCGGCTTGTTCGGCAGGCGGGTCGCGGCCATGCGGGCGGGGATCAGGATCAGCGGGTTCAAGTTCAGGTCCTGGGGGCGGCTGGGGACTGCGACAGATCAGCGAGCTTCCGCCGGTTGCGAAGGCCGCGCTAGCGTGTAAGAGACGCCCACGCAAGAATTCGCCCGCCCGGTCATACGGTCGGGCCTCAGAAACGGGATGAGACGACGCGCATGAGCGGCGATCTGAAGTGGAACAAGATTCTGGGCGCCGGACTGGCGACCGCCTTCGTCATCATCGGCGTACAGCAGGTGACCGGCGCGATTTATCACACCGAGGCCCCTGAAAAGATGGGCTATTTCGTCGACGCCCCGGAAGAGGCCGCCGGCGGAGACGCCGAAGTCGAACTGGCGCCTGACTGGGGCACCGTCCTGCCGGCCGCGGACCTCGCCGCCGGCGAGGCCGCCTTCGCGCGCTGCCAGGCCTGCCACACGGCGGTGGCCGGCGGTCCCAACGGCATCGGCCCCAACCTGTTCGGCGTGGTCGGCGGACCGGTCATGCACAGCGCGGGCTTCGCCTATTCCGACGCCATGAGCGCTCACAAGGCCGAGGCGCCGACCTGGGGCCTGGACGAGCTGGACAAATTCCTGACTGCGCCCGGCCGCTACGTCCCCGGCACCAAGATGTCGTTCGCCGGCATTCGCGACACCAACACCCGCGTCAACCTGATCGCCTGGCTGCGCAGCCAGGGCTCGGGCGGCATGGCCATCCCCGCGCCCGATCCGGCGCGTCAGCCCGGGGCGGCTCCCGCGGCGGCTGCCGAAGGCGCCCCGGTCGCTCCCGGCGCCGCGGAAGCGGCCGAGGGGGCCGGCGGACAGGCCGGCGGCGCTCCGGTCGACGGCGCCTCGCCCGCGGCCCAGCCGACCACGACGGCCACGCCCGCCGCTCCGCCCGCCTAGACCAGCCCGGCGCCGCCCGACGACCAGGGTTTGTCTGGCTCCATATCGATGCAAAAGGGGCGGTCAATGGCCGTCCCTTTTTTCGAGTTCAGGGTCGGGTGAGCGACTGCGCACCGGGCGGAACGCAGCGGCGCCAGGCGGGCGGGTAAAGCCTGCGCCGCGTCTCCGCTCTGGACAACAGATGGTGCTCCAGCCTACCTAGGCGCGGCTCCACTAACCTCTCCGGCAGGTGGGTAAAGCCCGCGCCACCCCAAGGATAAAGCTTTGCAAATGCGATTTTTCCTCTTGCTTCTTGCCGCTGCGAGTCTGGCCGGCTGCGGGATGCGTGGGCCGGCGGCCTATAATGCGGCGGGAACCATCGACCCTGAGCAGTTTATGGTCCGCTCGTCCGGCCCCGAAGCGACCGGCTATCGCATCGGCCCTGCGGACAAGCTCAGAGTGACTGTGTTGCAGGTCGAAGACCTGTCTTTTCCCGAGATCGTCGTCGATGCATCGGGCAAGCTGCAGCTGCCGCTGCTGGGCTCCGTGCAGGCGGCCGGTTTGACGCCGGCTGAGCTGTCGGCGGATCTCCAGACAAGGCTGGGGGAAAGATACCTTCGCAATCCGCAGGTATCCGTCTCGGTGTCCGAGGCCGCGAGCCAGAAGGTCATCGTTGACGGAGCCGTGACGAAACCGGGCGTCTATGTCATGCGCGGACGGACGACGCTGCTGCAGGCGGTCGCCATGGCCGAAGGCGGTACGCAGATTGCTGACCTCAAGAAGGTCGCGGTGTTCCGGACAGTCGAAGGTCGGCGCATGATCGCCGTGTTCGATCTCGCCGCCATCCGGCGTGGTCAGGCTACGGATCCGGAGATTCTCGGCGACGACATTGTCGTGGTCGACACGTCCCGCCTTAACGCCCGGTATCGCGACATCCTCGCTGTTCTGCCGGCGTTGGCGTACTTCACATATCTGTAGAACCGGGTCGTCCGGCGGACGCAAGAAGCGTCACACATCCTTGTATCGACGGAAGGGGCGGTCTTCGGGCCGCCCTTTTCTCTTGCGGTCAGAGGCGGCGGATGACGGGGTCCGCGCCGCCGGTTCCGCGGTGCCGGGCGTTCGCCTCGGCGAAGGCCTCGATCACCACCGCGCCGTGATGGCCGGTGGCGTGCAGGAC
>NZ_JAKFEB010000061.1:0-5392 GCF_036677305.1 Brevundimonas sp.
CGGGATCATGATCGGGATGACCGCCGCGACCGGGACGGACGACGGGGTCCCAAGGGCGAGTGAAGCCTCAGCCCTGCGGCAGATGCGCCTTCAGGCAGGCCCGCACGGCGCGCCTGAGATCCCCCGTCGAGGAGGCGAAGTCCACGCCCTCGGCGTCGAACACGGCGCGCACCGCCGCATCCAGCCCGTTGGCCAACGCCGCCTGGACCCGGGCCTCGCCCTTCGGATGAAGGCAGAAGCCGACTTCCACGCACAGGGCGGCGAACATCGGGGCGTAGTCTGGGGCGGCGTTCTCGGTCATGGGCCCCTGCTAGCACACTCTCAGGGCAGGAGGCCCGTCAGCCAGTGCAATATGTTGAGCCCGAACTGCGCATTGCCCGGCGCCATGTTCATACCGAACCGCCTGTCGGGCTGCCCGTCCGAATAGCGGACCACCTGGGCTGACAGCATCCCCGCCTCGCCCAGCACCACCACGCGGCCCTCGCCGTGAGCGAAGGCCAGCCCCTGCGCCGGCAGGGCGGGCGTCGACAGCTCCGCCAGGGCGGCCTCCCTCGCCGCGCCGCCCTCCAGCCGTTCGGCCAGCGCCTGCAGGGTGGGCAGGTCCCTTGCCTCACGCGCGCCCACCGTCATCGGCAGCAGGATCACGGAACCCTCGGGGCCCTGCAGCGACTGACCGGTGAAGGCGGTCACGCTCGTCACCCGCTCGTCGGCGTTTCGACCGGTGATGATCGGGTGATCCCCGAACGCCTCCGCCGGATAGGTCAGGTTGGTCGTGAGGTCGGCTTCGCCGGTCATGGCGAAGGCGTAGCCCTTGCCCATCTTCACGCCGAACCTCGCAGCCAGCGCCTCGGCCGCCGTACCGAACGGCGCGTGGTCGGCGATCAGCAGAAGCCGCCCGCCGCCGCGCACCCATCGCTCGACGGCCTCGATCTCGCTGGCTGTGAACGGCGACCCGCCGTCCGCCGGACCGGCGTTGGCGATGACCAGCACGCCCGCCCCCTCCAGCCCGCCCGCGTCGAACGGCGCGATCCCGCCGCGCACCTGATAGCCGTCGGCCCGCAGCAGGGCGACGAACGGGGCGTAGCGGCCGTCGACGGTGTGGAAATTGTTGTGTGCGCCGTCGATCACGACCACCGGGCCGTCGGCGGCGAAGGCGGGCCGCGCCACCGTCGGATGGAAGTCCGGATCTGTCATCTGCTGCTGGGCCACAGCGGGCGCGGCGACCGCCAGGGCGATCAGGCCGAGAGCGAGGGCGAAACGTCTCATCGGAACCTCCGGTCTTGGAACCAGTCTAGTCCTTCAGCCGCGCCGCGTGGAAGGCGACATGGTCGTCAATGAAACTGGCCATGAAGAAGTAGGAGTGGTCATACCCCGGCTGCATCCGCAGGGTGATCGTCTGCCCCGCCGCCTCGCCCGCCTGAACCAGCAATTCGGGCTTCAGCTGTTCCGTCAGGAAGGGGTCGGCGTCGCCCTGGTCGATCAGGATGTCGTCGTAACACCCCTCGCCCACGCCGCCTTCGATCAGCCGCGCCGCATCGTGCGCGTCCCACGTCTCCCGATCCGGGCCGAGATAGGCCGTGAACGCCTTCTCGCCCCACGGGCATCGCGTCGGCGACGAGATCGGCGCAAAGGCGGAGACCGAGCGGAACAGGTGCGGATGGCGCAGCGCCAGGGTCAGCGCCCCGTGCCCGCCCATCGAATGTCCGCTGATGGACCGGGCCTTCGTCGTCGGGAATTCGGCGTCGATCAGGCCGATCAGCTCCTCGACGACATAGCTTTCCATGCGGAAATGCGGCGCCCAGGGCGACTCGGTCGCGTCGACGTAGAACCCCGCGCCCTGACCGAGATCATAGGCCGGGTCGTCCGCCACCCCCTCGCCGCGCGGCGATGTGTCCGGCGCGACGATGATCACGCCCTGTTCGGCCGCGGCCGCGTACGCCCCCGCCTTGGTGGTGAAATTGTCCTCGGTGCAGGTCAGGCCCGACAGCCAGATCAGGACCGGAAACGGCCCATCGCCGGGCGGGACGAACACCGACAGCGTCATGGACGTGCCGGTGGTCGCGCTGTCATGCTTCAGATACCGCAGCGTCCCGCCGTGGACGGCGTGTTGCTTGACCGTTTCCATCACCCCAGCCGGTGCAGGGCGCAGATCTTGTTGCCCGACGGGTCGCGCAGATAGGCGAGGTGCAGCTTGCCGAAGGCGCCGTCGCGCACGCCGGGCGGGTCCTCGATGGCCGTGCCGCCCGCCGCGATCCCGGCCGCGTGGAAGGCGTCCACCGCATCACCGTCCGCGGCCGCGAAACCGATGGTGCCGCCGTTGGCGTGGCAGGCGGGATCGCCGTCGATCGGCTTGCCGACGGCGAAAGCGCCCCGCGCCGTCCGCCACCAGTACCGGCCCTTGGGATCGGGCCCGGCGCCGGGTTCGATGCCGAGCGCGCCCAGCGCGGCGTCATAGAATTTGCGCGACGCCTCGACGTCATTCGCGCCGACGGTGATGTGGGTGAACATGTCTGGCTTCTCCGCTCGGGTTGGCGTCAGGAAAACGGCGCGGGCCGCAGCGAACCGGCGATCGACCGCGCGGTGGCGCGTTGTTCACCCGTCAGACCGGCCGGGATGGTGATCTGGAGATAGCCGGGAAAGTCGCGGTTGTCGTCGGTCCACAGGTATTCCATCGGCCGTTCGCGGCCGTTTTCCCGGATCTCATAGGTTTTGGGATTGCGCCCGCGGACACGCCCCGGCCCGGCGTCGCGCTTGGGGAAGTCGGCGAAATTGCCCGAATAGGTCTGCACATAGACCACCCCGCCCGAGGCGATCTCATAGGTCACGAAATCCGGACCAAGCACGCCCCTGGACAGCGCGAACCCCTCGGGGAGGGCGCCGGAGAAGGCGACCTCGCGCCCGTTTCCGTCGATCAGTCGCGGCGCGGCGACTCCCGTCGCGATCGCGGTGGGCGCGCAGCCCGCCAGCAGAAGCAGCAGCACCATCAGCCGCCGGGTCATCAGAACACCACCACGCTGCGAATGCTCTCGCCCGCATGCATCAGGTCGAAGGCCTCGTTGATCCGCTCCAGCGGCAGGGTGTGGGTGATCATCGGATCGATCTCGATCTTGCCGTCCATGTACCAGTCGACGATCCGCGGCGTGTCCGTCCTGCCCCGCGCGCCGCCGAAGGCCGATCCGCGCCACACCCGGCCGGTGACCAGCTGGAACGGCCGCGTCGCGATCTCCTTGCCGGCCTCGGCCACGCCGATGACGATGCTCTCGCCCCAGCCGCGATGGCAGGCCTCCAGCGCCTGACGCATGACCACGGTGTTGCCCGTACAGTCGAAGGTGTAGTCCGCCCCGCCGCCGGTCATCTCGACCAGATGCGCCACCACGTCCGGCACGCTCTTCGGATTGACGAAATGGGTCATGCCGAACCGGCGGCCCCACTCTTCCTTGGTGTCGTTGATGTCGACGCCGACGATCATGTCGGCCCCGACCATCTTCAGCCCCTGGATGACGTTCAGCCCGATGCCGCCCAGGCCGAAGACCACGCAGTTGGCGCCCGGCTCGACCTTGGCCGTATTGACCACCGCCCCCACGCCCGTGGTCACGCCGCAGCCGACGTAGCAGGCCTTGTCGAACGGCGCGTCCTTGCGGATCTTCGCCACCGCGATCTCGGGCAGGACGGTGTAGTTCGAGAAGGTCGAACAACCCATGTAGTGGGCGATCGCCTGCCCCTTGTAGCTGAACCGGCTGGTCCCGTCGGGCATGACGCCCTTGCCCTGGGTCGCGCGGATGGCGGTGCACAGGTTCGTCTTGCGGCTGAGGCAGCTTTTACATTGCCGGCATTCCGGCGTGTACAGCGGGATCACATGGTCCCCGACCGCCACCGAGGTCACGCCCGGCCCGACCTCGACCACCACGCCCGCGCCCTCGTGGCCGAGGATCGAGGGGAAGATGCCCTCGCTGTCGAGCCCGTCCAGCGTATAGGCGTCGGTGTGGCAGATGCCGGTCGCCTTGATCTCGATCAGCACCTCTCCGGCGCGCGGCCCCTCCAGATCGACCTCGACGATCTCCAGCGGACGTTTGGCCTCGAAGGCGACGGCGGCGCGGGTTTTCATGGTCGGATCCTTTGGCGAGTCGTCCGCCGTTCTAGCCGCCTCCCCTTCCGACCGAAACCCGTCAGCGCGCGGCGGCCTCCCGCGCCGACACGCCCTCCCGGATCCGGACCAGCAGCCCGTCCAGTTCTGCCCGGTCCAGCAGCCGCCCGTCCCGCACCACCGCCCGCAGTCGCCGCGTCGCCGAGATGTCCTCCAGCGGATTGGCGTCCAGCACGATGAGGTCGGCCGCCGCGCCCGGCGCCACCCGTCCGTACCGGTCCGACACGCCCATCAGCGCCGGCCCGTTGATCACCGAAGCCGCCAGCGCCTCGCGCGGGCTCAGGCCGTTGGCGACGTACAGCGCCAATTCGTCATGCAGCGAAAAGCCGGGATAGTTGAACGAGTTCAGGAACCCCGCGTCCGTCCCCGCCAGGATGCGCACCCCCGCCTCCTGCAGCAGGGGCAGGGTGGTCAGGGTCACCGCCTCGACGCGATGCCTCGCCGCGACCGCCTCCGGCGTCGCCTGGGCCGCCCGCTCGACGCGCCAGCCGTAGGTTCCGCGAATACCCGGGCCGATATAGGCCAGCTCCGGATCGTCCGCGTGGTCGTCCCGGTCCAGCCAGGCGAGGGTCGAGGAACCGTGCTGGGTCGGCGAAGCCATCACGCCGAGTTCGGCCAGCCGCCGGTAGACCCGCCGCGCCACCGCCGGATCGAAGGTGTCCGCATACCGCGCCATCGCCTCGGCATAGGTGTAGCGCCCGGCCAGATAGTCGGCCGAGATCGCCGCCTCGTCCCGCGATCCGGCCTTCATCAGATAGTTCAGATGCTCGATGGTCGACAGCCCGGCCTCGGCCGCCTCCAGCACCGTGATCCCCATCGGGATATGGCCCGAGGTCTTCATTCCCCGCGCCTTCGCCTGACGCACCGCATACAGGAACAGCTCGGGCTTCAGCGTATTGTCGGTGATCTTGACGAAATCGACGTGCAGGGCCTGCAGCCGGTCCAGCGCCGCATCGACGTCGGCCTCGCTGCCCGTTTCGATCACGCCCTTCCACACCGGATTGATCCCCTCGATCTTGGGGCCCGAGGTGAACAGGCGGGGCGCGATCTCGCGCGGCGGCGTCGCTCGCCAGTCCAGCACAGTCGAGGACAGGTCGCCCGCCGCGTCCCGCACCGCCGTCACGCCGTTGGCGACGTAGAGAGGCATCAGGTCGGCGTTCTCCTCCTCCAGCCCCGCGCCGCCGAAATGGACGTGGTTGTCCCACAGCCCCGGCGTCACATAGCGGCCGCCGGCGTCGAAGGTCCGGG
>NZ_JAKFEB010000062.1:0-15640 GCF_036677305.1 Brevundimonas sp.
GATCCAGTCGCGGATGTTGTGGATGTTGCGGCCGGTCGACAGGTCCATGACGTTGTCGGCGCCCCAGCGGGTGGCCCAGACCAGTTTGTCGACCTCGTCGTCGACGCTGGAGAGGACGGCCGAGTTGCCGATGTTGGCGTTGATCTTCACCAGGAAGTTGCGGCCGATGATCATCGGCTCGACCTCTGGGTGGTTGATGTTGTGCGGGATGATGGCGCGGCCGCGGGCGATCTCGGAGCGGACGAACTCGGGGGTGACGAGGTCCGGAATCTCGGCGCCGAAGGGCTCGCCGTCTCTCAGGGATGAGGGATGAGGGATGGGGGATGAGGGGGCCGGGACGGTCGAACCGTCGTGCAGGGTGACGAAGGCGCCGCTCTCCTTCATCCCTCGTCCCTCATCCCTCATCCCTTCCCTGCGCAGGTTCTCGCGGATGGCGACGTATTCCATCTCGGGGGTGATGACCCCGGCCTTGGCGTATTCGTACTGGGTGACCGGCCGGCCCTCGACGCCCTTGAAGACCCTGTGGTGCGAGGTGTCGAAACGCGGGGCCAGGTGGCGGCCCGAGGCGTGGCCGTTGTCTTCCGGCTTGACCTCGCGCGGGTTCAGCACGGGGGCGATGTCGCCGCGGTCCAGCTGCCAGCTGCTCTTCACGAGGGGCAGGCCGCGCTTGATGTCGATGGTCACGGTCGGGTCGGTGTAGGGGCCCGAGGAGTCATAGATGGTCACCGGCGGCTCATTGGCGCTCGGGTGCACCGCCACCTCGCGGAAGGGCACGCGGATGTCGGGGTAGAGCGCGCCGGCGACATAGACCTTGCGGCTGCCGGCGCGCTCGCCGGTCGGGATGGTCCCGGTCTCCTTCATCACCGCGTCGCGGGCGTCTTTCAGAGCCAGGTCGACATTGGGCTCTTGCGGCAGTTCGGGCGGGGTGACGGCGATGTTCATGGCGGCCTCGGTGTTGAGGGCGCCGACGTCGGGCGAGGGTCCTGTGGCGTGGAGGCCCTGGGACCGAAGCGTTACTCATCCCTTCGCCGGCATGACCCGGATCAGGTTCGACGGGTCAGAGGAACACCTCAATCTCAGCCGCTCGGATGCGACCCCCCGGAGAACGGCTCAGGCATACGCCCGCCGGGTCCGGCTGTCGAGGCGGCGGGGCGGCGCTAGTCCGGGAAGACGGCCAGCAGGGCGTCGAGGGCGCCTTCGATACGGGCCCAGCCGGCCTCGTCCAGGGCCAGGCCGGCGGCGCCGGGGCGGACGGATCCGTTCAGGGCCAGATGCTGCACGGCGGCGAGAAGGACGGCGTTGATGGCGACCGCGTCGCCCTCGGGCGGCACGCGCAGCCGGGGCCGGCGCTCGCGCATCCAGGCCTGGAGCACCGCCGAGCGCTCGGCCTCGATGCGGTTGAGCAGGGGCGAGGCCTCGACCAGGGCCCAGGCCATGAGGCGCAGGGTCAGGGGGCTGGCCCGCAGGGCGCCCAGCCAGGCCGCCAGGCTTTCGCGGGCGAAGGCGCGCAGGGACTCGGCGTCGCCGGCCGGGACGGCGTCGAGGCTGCGCACCAGTTCGGCGTGGGCGCGGGCGGCGATGCGCTCGACCGCGCCGTCGACGCCGTCGAAATAGCGGTAGACCAGCTTGCGGTCGCAGCGGGCCTCGGCGGCCAGGGTCTGGACGTTCAGGCCCGGAAAGCCGTCGCGCAGCAGGATGCGCTCGCCCGCCGCCACGATGGCGGCCTCGGTGGCGCTTCGGTCGCGAAGCCTGGCGACGGCGGGGACGGGCGATTCGGCCATGCCCCCAGCATCAGGCCGCGCGACGTGAGTCGGCAAGCGGCCCGGTCGATGGAGGTTGGCGGAAGAAGAAGCGGCCCGGTCTGCGTCGGGGGGCGTGGCAGAGACCGGGCCGCTGAGGACTCTGTCGAGCGCGCATCGCCGCAAGGTCCGATGGGAAAACTGCGGTTGCCAAAGTCCGTTCCCGGGCGCGCTGAAATTATTTCGCCCCGCGTGACGGACCGGGAAAAGCCCTCGGTCCGGTAATGTACATTTCCGTTGGAAGACAAATATTTACACAACTGCAACCGGAAAGGTTGCATCGGCATTACAGCCGCAAAGGAAGGGCGTGAGCATGGGTTTGAGGCTGGAGCGGCTGGTGTACGAAAGCACCGCCACGGGCACGACCGAGTCGATCGGCAATCTCGCGGTCATTCTCGCGGAGTCGCAACGGAACAACGACCGTGACGGTTTGACCGGGGCCCTGGCCGCCCACCGGGACCGCTATATCCAGGTGGTGGAGGGCCCGGCCCAGGCCCTGGACGCGCTGCTGCGGCGGCTGGAGAGCGATCCGCGGCACCGCGACGTCACCCTGCTGGACCGCGCGCCCATATCAGAACGCCTCTTCAGCCGCTGGAGCATGGCCAATGCCCGGATCACCCCGGTTCATGGCGCGGCGCTGGACAGTCTGGTGGACGACAACGACCGGACGCCGCGTGAGGTGATCGGCATCCTGCTGGACGCCGTCCGGAAGCTGGACGCGGCCCCGCCGCAGGCGCGCCGGTTTTCCTGACCGCCGGCGGTCCTGGGCGCCCGCGCGTCCGAACATCCGCGAACCGGTTCGGCAATTTGTCCGGAGGCGTCTATGAGGGGCGCACACCGGAGCCGCCCCATGCATCTCGCCCGCTTTCCCCGCGTCCGCCTCGCCCACCTGCCGACCCCGCTGGAGCCGCTGCCGCGGCTGAGCGAGGCGCTGGGGGTCGAGATCTGGATCAAGCGCGACGACTGCACGGGCCTGGCCGGCGGCGGCAACAAGACCCGCAAGCTGGAGTTCCTGCTGGGCGACGCCATGGAACAGGGCGCCGACACCCTTGTCACCCAGGGCGCGGTGCAGTCGAACCATGTGCGCCAGACCGTGGCCGCCGCCGCCGCCCACGGCTTCGCCAGCGAGGTCATTCTGGAAGAGCGGACGGGGTCGCAGGCCATCGACTACACCCGCAACGGCAACGTCCTGATGGACCGGCTGTTCGGGGCCGGCATGCGCACCGTGCCGGGCGGGACCGACATGAACGCCGAGCTGGAGCGGACGGCGGCCGAGGTGCGGGCGCGCGGCGGCAAGCCCTACATCATCCCCGGCGGCGGCTCGAACGCGATCGGGGCGCTGGGCTATGTCGACTGCGCGCGCGAGATCGTGGTCCAGGCGGACGAGCTGGACATGCAGGTCGACCGGATCGTGACGGCCACGGGCAGCGCCGGGACCCACGCCGGTCTGGTCGCCGGCCTGGCCGTGATGGGGGCGGACGTTCCGGTGCTGGGCGTCGGCGTGCGGGCGCCGAAGGCGAAACAGGAAGAGAATGTGCTGAAGCTGGCCCGCGAGACGGCGGCCCTGCTGGGGCGGCCGGACGCGGTGAAGGCGGACATGGTGGTCGCTGACTGCGACTACGTCGGCGAGGGCTACGGCCTGGTCGACGAGGCGGTGATCGAGGCCCTGAAACTGGCGGCGCGGACGGACGCGATCGTGCTGGACCCGGTCTATACGGGCAAGGCGATGAAGGGGCTGATCGCCCTGGCCAGGGCCGGGCGGTTCGAGAATGAGACGGTGGTGTTCCTGCACACCGGCGGGGCCCAGGGCCTGTTCGGCTATCAGGGCGAGATCGAGGGAGCGCTCTGATGGCGAAGGTTCTGGGCGTTCTGGGCGGCATGGGGCCCGCGGCGACGGTGGCTTTCCTTGAGCGGGTGCAGGCGCTGACGCCGGCGCAGGGCGATCAGGACCACATCCGGATCCTGGCCGACATCAATCCGCAGGTGCCGGACCGCAACCGCCAGCCGGACGCGGCCGAGAAGACGCTGGGCCAGATGGCGATGCGGCTGCGCGACGCCGGGGCCCAGGTGCTGTGCATGCCGTGCAATACGGCGCATGCGCAGGCGGCCGGGATCCGGAAGGTCGGCCTGCCCTTCGTCGACATGATCGCCGAGACCACCGAGGCGGCCGCGGCCGGCGGGGCGAAGAAGATCGGCGTCCTGGCCACCCCCGGCGGCGAGGCGTTGTACGCCCGCGCGCTGCAGGGCAAGGGCGTCAAGATCGTGCGCCTCAGCGGGGCCGCGCGCGAGGCCTTCATGGCCTGCGTCTATGCGGTGAAGCGCGGCGACCTGGGCGAGGGGCCGCGCACCGAGATGCGGCGGCTGGCGGCCATGCTGGTTGCGGCGGGCGCCGAGACGGTGATCGCCGGATGCACCGAGGTGCCGCTGCTGCTGGGGGCCGAGGACGTCACCGTGCCGCTGGTGGATTCGGCCGAGGTGCTGGCGCAGGCGTGCGTGGACCGGTGCAAATGATGTCGGGAGGCTCCGCCGGGGTATAGCTCCGTCCGGATTTTGACGTATGGTCGGCGCAATGTCGTTCCTGCGCCATAACCTCGTCGGGCTGACGGCTGCGCTTCTCGCGGCGCTGGCGGTGCTGTTTGTCGCCACGGCTTCATTGGCCTGCGACGTCCCGATCGATCAGGGCGCGACGCCCATGTCGATGAGCGACGACGGCGGCCCGTGCGAACAGGAAACCGAAAAGGCTCCGTGCGAGAAGGCCTGCCTGGTCTTTTGCCAGAGCCTTGTCCCGCCGGTCGGCGGTTCGGCGCCCGCACCCATCCATGCGTCCGTCCGTTATCCCTTGCTCGATGCGCGGCAGGCCGATTTCACTGTGGAGGCCGACGACCCGCCCCCGCGAACCTGATCCTGTCATTGAAGACCGACTTTCATTCAATCAAACAGAGATCAAACCATGAAACGCACTTTCACCATCGCAGCCCTGGTGCTGCTGGCTTCCGGTTCCGCCGCCTTCGCGGCCGCGCCGGACGCTGTGGCCCAGGCCGTATGCGCCTGCTGCGACGCCATCGCGGCGTGCTGCGAGGCCTGCGCCTGCTGCTGATCGTTTGATCAGGGACGCCCGCCCGAAAGGGCGGGCGTCTTGGCCGGGCGACGGACGGTCTGCCGGCCGTCTCCGACAGGTGAACGGAGGGCCAGATGGTTGCCTATCCGGGCGAGCCGCTTCAAACCCTCCCGATGACCAGACAGGCCCTCATCATCGATTGCGATCCCGGCGTGGACGACGCCGTGGCGCTGATGCTCGCCTTCGGGTCCGGCGAACTGGACCTGCTGGCCATAACCGCCGTGGGCGGGAACGTGCCGGTGACGAAGACGGCCCGGAATGCGCGGATGCTGCGCCAGATCGCCGGGCGGGAAGACGTGCCCGTCTTCATGGGCGCGGACCGGCCGCTGCGCCGCGAGCCGGCGGGGGCGGGCGAGTTCCACGGGGCCGAGGGGCTGGGCGATCTGACGCCCCGGGAGCCGGATGCTCCGTGTGCGGAAGAGCACGCGGCGGACGCGATCATCGACCGGGTCATGAACCGGCCCGGGAAGTCGGTGGCGATCGCGGTGCTGGGGCCGCTGACCAATGTCGCGCTGGCGCTGCGCAAGGCGCCGGAACTGGCGGAGCGGCTGGGACCCGTGGCGGTCATGGGCGGGGCGCGGTCCGAGGGCGGCAACATCACCGCCTCGGCCGAATTCAACATCTGGGCCGATCCCGAGGCCGCGGCCGAGGTCCTGGCGACGGGGTGCGACGTCGTGCTGTTCGGGCTGGACGCGACGCATCAGGTGCGGGCGACCGAGGCGCGGATCGCGGCGCTGGAAGCGATCGGAACGCCGATGGCCGACACGGCGGCGTCGATGATGCGGTTCTCGGAGAGGGTCGAGCGCCGGCTGGTCGGCTGGCCCTCCCTGCCCGAGTGGGGGCCGCCGGTGCATGACCTCTGTCCGGTGGCCTGGCTGCTGCGGCCCGACCTGTTCGCGCTGAAGCCCTGCCGGATCGAGGTGGAGACGCAGAGCGAGCTGACGCGCGGGCATACGGCGGTCGAATTCCGCCAGGGCGTGGCCGGGGCTCTGCCGCACCGCTGGGCGGTGTCGGCGGATGCTGACGGCGTGTTCGACCTGATCGCGGAGGCGTGCGCGCCGAGGGGTTGATCCCGCCCCCCGGAGGGCGTTCGCTACGCCGAGCCTGCAAGGAGACGATCATGAGCGGCAGCGGGGAGATCACCCCCATCCACGGCGGGGCGGTGGCGGCGATCGCCGAGCTGCTCGGCTCGACGCGGCTGATGGCCCTGGCCGTCAACCGGCCGGACGGCTGGCCGCAGGTCACCACGGTCGGCTACGTCAACGACGGGCTGAAACTGTATTTCGTCATCGCCCGCGACAGCCAGAAATTCGCCAACCTGCTGTTCGACCCCCGGGTCTCGGCGGCGATACGGGCCGAGGCGCCCGAGGCGGACACCGTCGGCCTGTCGCTCGCGGGCCGGGTCGCCGAGGTCACCGATCCCGGCGAGGTCGAACGGCTCAACCGGATGGTGTTCGACCG
This sequence comes from Brevundimonas sp., assembly GCF_036677305.1. Taxonomy (GTDB): domain Bacteria; phylum Pseudomonadota; class Alphaproteobacteria; order Caulobacterales; family Caulobacteraceae; genus Brevundimonas. The sequence goes on from NZ_JAKFEB010000062.1 coordinate 6,379, forward strand.
CTACCCCGAGGCCCGGGCCTTCGCCCCGGGCGGCGACTCGGTCGCGGTGATGCGGCTGACGCCCGAGATCATCGCGCCGGTCGCGGTCATCGACGGCCGCAGCCGGGCCCAGACCTACGCGATCGGCGCCGGGGGCGCGCCCGATCCCCACCCCGGCGCGGGCCGGGGCGTGTCGCAGCTGTTCTGATCCGGGGAGATGTCTTGAGAATTTCGGTCGTCGGCTCGATCAATCTGGATTTCGTCGCCACCAGCCCGTCCCTGCCGCGTGCCGGGGAGACGGTCACGGGGGCGACGCTGGCGCGGCATCCGGGCGGCAAGGGCGCCAACCAGGCGCTGGCGGCGCAGCGGCTGGGGGCGGACGTCAGCCTGACCGGCTGCGTCGGCGACGACGAGATGTCGGGCGCGGCCATGGCCCTGCTGATGACCTGGGGCGTCGAGCTGTCGGGGGTCGAGACGGACATCGCCGAGCCGACCGGCGTGGCCCTGATCGCCGTCGACGACACGGGTGAGAACCAGATCGTGGTCTGCGCCGGCGCCAATCTGCGCGTCACGCCCGAACAGCTGCCGGCGCGGATCGACTGTCCGCTGATCGTGCAGCTGGAGCTGCCGATCTCGACGGTCGAGGCGGCGGTCGGCCGCGCGACCGAGTTCGTCTGCGTCAACCTGGCCCCGGCCGCGCCGGTGTCGGACCAGCTGCTGCGGCGGGCCGACCTGCTGGTGGTCAATGAGACCGAGGCGGCCTTCTACGGCGACCTGCTGCATCACGGCGGCGGGCGGGTGGTGGTGACCGAAGGCGCGAAGGGCGCGGTCATGTACCAGCGCGGCGTCGAGATGGCGCGCGCGGCGCCGCCCCGGGTGACCGCCGTGGATGCGACCGGCGCGGGCGACGCCTTCGTCGGCGCGATCTGCGTCGCCCTGCTGGAAGGGATGGAGGCGGAAGAGGCGCTGCGGTTCGCCTGCGCGGCGGGGGCGCTGGCGGCGACGCGGCCCGGGGCCCAGCCGTCGCTGCCGACGCGGGCCGAGGTCGAGAGCCTGATCGGTTGAGGTGGAATCGCTTCGCGATTCCGCCGATGCCGTGAATCAGGCTCTCTCATGATGCCTGAGCGAAATCTCCGATTTCGCTTGGGCGATCATTACGGCGTCGTAACTTTGGCCCGGAGGATCGGCTGATAGGGTCCCGGCTTCCGTTCAGACGCCGATCCGGGGACCGCCGACATGACACGCACCGCCGCCCTTCTGGGAGCCTCGCTGCTGGCGCTCGCCTCGCCGGCCTTCGCCCAGTCCCCGTCCGCGTCAGCCGCGCCGATCTCCGTGCCGCCGCTGGAGTACACCCACCGCGAACTGGCCAACGGACTGGACGTCTACGCCATGCCGGACGCGGCGGCGGGCACGGTGACGGTGACCCTCTGGTACGACGTCGGCGGCAAGGACGATCCGCAGGGCCGCAGCGGCTTCGCCCACCTGTTCGAACACATCCTGAGCCGCAAGACGGTCAACCTGCCGTACGGCCAGATCTCGACCCTGGTCGAGAACGCCGGCGGGTCGCGCAACGCCTCCACCGGGCAGGACTTCACCAACTACTATGAGACGGTGCCGCCCCAGTATCTGGAGACGATGCTGTGGACCCACGCCGAGCGGATGGCGCGGCCGGTGGTCGACGACGCCGTGTTCCAGGCCGAGCGTTCGATCGTCCAGGAAGAGCTGCGCCAGCGGGTGCTGGCGCCGCCCTACGGCCGGTTCAGCCGGTTCGTGATCGGCGACAACAGTTTCGACGAAAGCATCTATCGCCGCAGCGTCATCGGCTCGCTCGAGGAGCTGAACGCGGCGGTGATCGACGATGCGCGCGCCTTCCACGAGGCCTATTACCGCCCCGCCACGGCGACCATGATCGTGTCGGGGAATTTCGATCCGGCGCAGCTGGACCGCTGGGTCGACCAGTATTTCGCGGGCATCCGGAACCCGGACCGTCCGGTGCCGGTCTTCGAGCGTCCGCTCGAGACGCCGCGCACCGCGCCGCGCATGGTCGAGGCCTATGCGCCCAACGTGCCGTTGCCGGCGGTGGGGGTTCTGTACCCCGGCGTGGCGGCGAACCATCCGGACTCGGCGGCGCTGGACGTGCTGCAGGCGATCATGTCGCGCGGCGAAAGCTCGCGCCTGTATCAGGCCCTCGTCTACGGCAAGCAGCTGGCTTCGAACGCCGGCTTCAACGCCAACAGCATGGAGGAGGACGGCTCCATCGGCGTGACCGCCACCGTGGCGCGCGGCAAGGCGATGAGCGACCTCGAGGCGGCGCTCGACATCGAACTGGCGCGGGTGCGCGACGAGCCGGTGACGGCGGCGGAACTGGCCGAGGCCAAGACCGAGCTGGTCGCCTCGGACCTGCGCCAGCGCGAGACGGCGTCGGGCCGGGCCTTCATGCTGGGCCAGGCCATCGTGTCGGAGAACAATCCCCGGGCGCCCGACGAGCGGCTGGCGGCCATCCAGGCCGTGACGGCGGCGGACGTGCAGCGGGTGGCGCGGACATGGCTGAACGACCAGACGCGGGTCGCGGTCCGCTATCAGGACGAGAGCGCCCGGCCGGCCGGCGTACCCGACGACAGCTGGCGCAACCCCGCGCCCGTTCCGACCTATCTGACCGTTCCGGCGGCCATCCTGCCGGCCAATGAGCTTCTGCCCGAAGGCCGGCGAATGGCGCCGCCGGCGCCGGGCGCGGTGCGGGCCATGGCCACGCCGCGCGTGGTCGAGCGGACCCTGCCGAACGGCCTGCGGGTCATTGTGGCGAAGTCGACCGATCTGCCGATCATGAACGCCCAGCTGGTCATGGCGGGCGGGGCGGCGGCCGACGCCGGCCAGTCGGGCCTGGCCTCGATGACCGCCAATCTGGCGACCCAGGGCGCCGGCGGCCGGTCGGCCCCGGAGATCGCCCGCACCCTGGAGGCGCTGGGCGCCGATATCGGCGGCGGGGCGGGGGCGGACGCCACCACCCTGTTCCTGTCCGCGCCCGTGGCCTCGGCCGATCAGGCGGGCGCGGTGCTGGCCGATGTGGTCCAGCGCCCGGCCTTCGACGCGGCCGAACTGGAACGCAGCCGGACGCGGACGGTGACCGGCCTGACCGTCGCCCTGCGCGACCCGGGTTCGCTGGCCTCGCAGGTGCTCAACCGGCTGGCCTTCGGCGGCGCGGCCTATGGCGCGCCCGCGGCCGGGACGCCGGCCTCGGTGGGGACCCTGACGCGCGACCAGGTCGTCGGCTTCCATGACCGCTGGTGGCGGCCCGACAACGCCGCCCTGATCATCACCGGCGGGATGGAGCCCGAACAGGCCTTCGCCTTCGCCGAACGGACCCTGGGCGGGTGGGAGCGGCCGTCGGGCGCGGTTCCGACCCTCCCGAACCGGGCGGGCGACCGGCCGGCCCCGCGCATCGTCGTGGTCGACCTGCCGGGCGCCGGTCAGGCGGCCGTGGCCGCGGCGGTGCGCGGCCCGCGCCGTTCGGACCCGGCCTTCTACCCCCTGGCCGTGGTCAACAGCGTCATCGGCGGCGGCCAGAACGGCCACCTGTTCCAGGAGGTGCGGGCCAAGCGCGGCCTGTCCTACGGCGCCAACTCCTCGCTGGGCGCGCGGGTCGACGGCGGCCTGCTGAGCGCCGCGACCCAGACCAAGAACGAAAGCGCCGCCGAGGTGGTCGGTCTGGTGCTGGCCGAGTTCGACCGGCTGAAGACCGAAGCGGTGACGGACCAGGCGGTGACCGACCGCGAGGCCTTCATCACCGGCGGCTTCTCGCGCGCGATCGAGACCACGGGCGGTCTGGGCGGAGTCCTGTCGGACGCGGTCACCTACGGCCTGCCGCTGACCGAGGTCGAGACCTATGTCGGCAAGATCAACGCCACCACGCCCGAGGCCGTCATGGCCGCGGCGCAGGCGGTCGGCTCGGACCAGGCCTGGGTCGTGGTGGTCGGCCAGTCGGCGATGTTCATCGACGCGCTGCGGGCGGCCCATCCCGATGTGGTGGTGATCCCCTCGGCGTCGCTGGACCTGAACAGTCCGACGCTGGGGCTGTAAGGGAGTGGCTGGTGGCTAGTGGCTAGTGGCTAGTGATTGTCGCATGACTGGCGGCGGAAGGGCGGCGCGGTCCGCGCCTCCGCACCGGCGGTGGCCAGCCACTAGCCACTAGCCACCAGCCACTACTTCGCGCGGAACGCCGCGATCGCGTCCACCGTCTTGCGCACATTGGCCTCGATGCCGGCCCAGTCGCCGGCCTTGACGGCCGCGTCGGTGACCAGTTTCGAGCCCATGCCGGCGGCGACGATGCCGCTGCCGAACCATCTGGCGATCGAGGCCTCGTCAGGGTCGACGCCGCCCGTCGGCATGATCTTGGTCCAGGGCATGGGGCCCAGCACCGCCTTGACGAAGTCGGCGCCGCCGACGCTGGCGCCGGGAAACAGTTTGACGATCTCGCAGCCCAGTTCATGGGCCTGGCCGATCTCGGTGACCGAGCCGCAGCCCGGGAAATAGGCCGTCATGCGCCGGTTGCAGACCCGGGCGACCTCGGGAACCAGGCAGGGGCTGACCACGAAGCGGGCGCCGCGGTTCAGATAGAGGCTGGCCGTCCCCGCATCGACCACCGAGCCGATGCCCAGGATGACGTCCGGATCGGTCTTCTGCAGTTCGCGGGCGATGTCGCCGAACAGGTCGCAGGCGAAGTCGCCGCGGTTGGTGAACTCGATCGCCCTGGCGCCGCCGCGGGCGCAGGCGCGGATGACGTCCAGGCTGACCTGCGGATCCGGGTGATAGAAGACCGGGGCCACGCCCTGGGCTTCAAGGGCGGTCAGGACGGCGAGACGGTCGTGGCGCATGGTCTGGTTCCTCCGCCGGCGGCCGGCAGCCCTCACATGCTTATCGCACCCGTCGGGTTCCGGGGAAGCGGCGGGGCGCGACGGCGCGGAACTTTGTGTTTCGAAACTCAGGCCGCCCGGCGTTTGGCGCCGCACAGGTCGCAGAACTCACGCCCGGAGACCCGGCGATCCGGCCGCCAGCGATGGCGGCGGCAGCGAAGCTGGCGGAGGAATTTTCGAAATGCTCGGAACATGGAGCTCTGGTGAACGCGACCGGTCACAACGGATGCCGGACGCGCGCAAACACAATCATTCGCTTCATCGGTCAAGCCATGAATTCGGGGCGGGGAGCGGTGAATTGTCACCGGTGGCGCCGCGCCCCGGACGGGGTCAGCCCGTCGCTTTCGCCAAATCCGTGATTCGCTTCATCAATTGGCTTTTCGGGTCGAACAGCGGGTCCAGCACGGTGAAGTGGTTGAGGCCGGGCAGGGCTTCGTACCGTGTTTCGACGCCGTTGGCGGCCCAGTGGTCGGCCATCATGCGCGACTGGCGCAGGAACTCGGAGCTCTCGTCGCCCCCGACGACGCAGTCGAGGATCGTTCCCCCCGGGGTCGAGCCGTTGGGGATCGGCCAGAACACCGGCGACAGGGCGGCCGCCTCGCGCTCGTCGAGGTCGAGCGCCTTGTTCAGCGAGGTCGGCACGAGGGGGCGCAGGTCGAAGACGCCGCTGATGGCGACGGCGGCCGAGGCGCGGCCCTCGGACAGCATGCAGGCCGCCATATGGCCGCCGGCGGAGTGGCCGAAGACGACCGGCCGGGCGCCGGTGCGGGCGCGGATCATCTCCACCGCCTCGCGCGCCTGACGCAGGATGACGCCCAGGCGCACGGCAGGGGCGAGATCGTAGGAGGGAACCGCCAGGCTGACGCCCCGGGCCAGGAAGGCGGGCGCGATCCCGCTGAACCAGTCCTTGTCCAGCGCCTGCCAGTAGCCGCCGTGCAGGAAGACGGCGACGGGCGCGCCAGATCCATTCGTGGGGCCTGCGTCGAACAGGTCCATGACCTCGCGCTCGCCGGCGCCGTAGGCGATGTGGACGGGAGGATGGGCGGCGCGGGCGGCCTCGGCGGTTTCGCGCCACATGGCCATGACGGCCGGATGGTCGGGCACGCGGGCGCGGTTGTTGTACTCGGCCTCGAGGTCGATCGCCGCTTCGCTCTTACCCGTCACGCAACCATCCGCTAGACACCTTCCGACCAGCCGGAAGGACCGCCGCCATGATGACCGCCATCTTCGTCTTCATCAAATGCGAGCTGGGCCACGCCAACGACGTGGCCGCCGACATGGTGGACAATGTCGAATACGTCTCGGAGGTCTATTCGACCTCGGGCCAGTACGACCTGCTGGCCAAATTCCAGCTGCCGAAGGAGATGGACATCGGCACGTTCGTGACGAAGTCCGTCCAGACCCGCGCCAACATCCGCGACACCTTCACCGTGATCACCTTCTCGCCCTTCCTGCCCGGCGGCGGCTGACGTGCGCGCGGTCGCGATCCTTCTGGCGACCTGCTTGCTGGGAAGCTGCGCGAGCGCATCTCATTTTCCTCCCTCGCTCCTGGCGGCAGTCGAGCCCTGCAGCTATGGCGACGGGGTACCGGTCATGGATGACTTCAGATCCGACTGGTACTCGTCGCATCTGCGCGCGGCCGGAGAACCCCGGCTGGGTCAGGGCGCGCCCGCCTACCAGACCGGCGGCGTCGGCGTCCTTCGCCTCACCTGGCTGCGCAGTTTCGACGCCCCGGTGATCGTGCGGGTCGAGGCGACCGCGGACCACAGGTTGAAGCTGGTCGGCAAGGAGCTTTCGGGCGCCGGCGGTTATGAGCCCGGCCGGGTGGCGCGCAAGGTGGAACGTCTTCTATCCGCCGATGAGACGTCGCACCTGACGGCCCTGTTGGCTGAGACCCGGGTGCTGGATCTGCCGCCTGTCGAAGATTGTCCGGCGCAGGCGGACGGCTCGATCATCGTCCGCGCGGATGGCGCCCGATGGATAATCGAGGCCAATGGGTCCGACGGGTATCGATTCATCGACCGGTGGTCTGCCGAGGGGCCGGTACGCGCCCTGGGCCTGCGGCTGATCGGATTGACCGGTTGGACCTACGACCGGATCTACTGATGGATTTTCTACCGAAACCTGACCCTGCGTCATCGCGGCGGGGCTGCTAACGTTTCGGGAGGGAGGCTGCCATGACCGATCTCGACACTTTCCGCGCGGAGACCCGCGCCTGGCTGGAGGCGAACTGCCCGGCCGAATGCCGTGGACCCGTCGAGAGCGACGAGGCCCGGGTCTGGGGCGGCCGCAACGCCGAATATCCCACGCCGGCGCACAAGGTCTGGCTGGACCGGATGGCGGCGCGGGGCTGGACCGCGCCCGAGTGGCCGGCGGAATACGGCGGCGGCGGGCTGAGCCGCGAACAGGCCAAGGTGCTGAACGCCGAGATGCGGCGCATCAAGGCCCAGCCGCCGCTGGCCAGCTTCGGCGTCTGGATGCTGGGGCCGGCCCTGCTGGCCTTCGGGACCGAGGAACAGAAGCAGCGCTTCCTGCCCGAGATCGTGCGCGGCGAAATCCGCTGGTGCCAGGGCTATTCCGAGCCCGGCGCGGGGTCCGATCTGGCGGCGATCCAGACGCGGGCCGAGGATCGCGGCGACCACTGGATCGTCAACGGCCAGAAGGTGTGGACCTCCTACGCCGACAAGGCGGACTGGATCTTCTGTCTGGTGCGGACCGACCCCGAGGCGCCCAAACATCTGGGCATCTCCTTCGTCCTGTTCGACATGGCGACCCCGGGGGTCTCGACCCGGCCGATCACCCTGATCAGCGGCAAGAGCCCGTTCTGCGAGACCTTCTTCGACGATGTGCGGGTCGAGAAGGAGAACCTCGTCGGCACGCTGAACCGCGGCTGGGACGTGGCCAAGCACCTGCTGGCGCACGAGCGGACCATGATCGGGGCCATGGGCGAGGTCGCGGGCGGCCGGCCTTTGGGCCAGGTGGCGACCGGATCGATCGGACTCGATGAGGACGGGCGGCTGGACGACGGCATGCTCCGGGCTCGCATCGCCGAGCTGGAAGTCGACGCCGCAGCCTTCCGGCTGGCCATGGAGCGGACGGGCGACCAGGTGAAGGCGGGGCAGGCCCATCCGGCCATCGCCTCGATGCTGAAATACTATGGCTCCGAGCTGAACAAGCGCCGGCACGAGCTGCTGATGGCGGCGGGCGGATCGGACGCGCTGGAGTGGGAGAGCGACCGGTCGCGGCACGGAGCGGCGGCGCGGGACTGGCTGCGGACCAAGGCCAATTCGATCGAGGGCGGGACCAGCGAGATCCAGCTGAACATCATCGCCAAACACCTGCTGCAGCTGCCGGGGGCGTAACCCCATCACGGCCGTCACCCTCGGGCTTGACCCGAGGGCCAGACGGAGCGGCGAGCGCGGTGGTCGTCAATTCGGCGCCGTGCGACGGACAATCTGATCCCCGGGTCAAGCCCGAGGATGACGAAGAGAGAGAAGCGGATGCCCCTCATCCTCACCGAAGAGCAGACGATGCTGAAGGAGGCCGCCGACGGCTTCCTGAACGAGCACGCCCCCATCGCCCATCTGCGCAAGCTGCGCGACAGCCACGACGCCGACGGGGTGTCGCGCGACCTGTGGCGGGCGTTCGGCGAGATGGGGTTCGCCGGGATCGTCATTCCCGAGGAACACGGCGGTTCGGGTCTGGGCGCGGTCGAGGCCGGGGTCATGGCCGAGGCGCTGGGGCGGACGCTGACGCCGTCGCCCTTCCTCGGCTCGGGCGTATTGTCGGCGACGGTGCTGAAGGGCGGCTCGGCCGAGCAGCAGACGGCCTGGCTGCCCCGGATCGCGGCGGGCGAGGCGATCGTTTCGCTGGCCGTCGATGAAGGGCCCAAACATGCGCCGGCGCGGATCGCGACGACGGCGGCGAGGTCGGGCAACGGCTTCCGGCTGAACGGGGCCAAGGGCTTCGTGCTGGACGGCCATGTCGCGGACGCCCTGATCGTTGCGGCGCGGACGGAGGCCGGGCTGACCTTGTTCCTGGTCGACCCCGGGACGGCGGGCGTCGAGGTCGAGCGGACGGTCATGGTCGATGCGCACAATGCGGCGCGGGTGACGCTGACGGATGTCGAGGTCGATGCGGACGCCGTGATCGGAGCGGTCGACGGAGGCGGGGCGCTGTTGGACGGCGCGCTGAATCTCGGCCGGGCGTGCGCGGCCGCGTCGTTGAACGGGGCCGGGGATCAGGCCTTCCAGACGACGCTGGAATACCTTCGGACGCGCAAACAGTTCGGGAAGCTGATCGGCGAATTCCAGGCCCTGCAGCACCGGGCCGCCCATCTGTATTCGGAGATCGAGATCGCGCGTGCGGCGACG
>NZ_JAKFEB010000063.1:0-3516 GCF_036677305.1 Brevundimonas sp.
GCCGCGTTGGCGGCCTTGCCGGCGGCGGCTTTCAGCTTGTCCTGATGCGCGCGCATGCCCGCGGCGATCAGTTCGGCGGCCTCGCCGGCGTCGCCCCAGCCCTTCACCGTCACCGACTTGTTCTTCTCCAGATCCTTGTAGCGGGTGAAGAAGTGCTCGATCTGCTCGACCAGAATGGCCGGCAGCTGCCGGTAGCTGGCGATGTCGGTGTAGTAGGGGTTCAGCTTGTCGACCGGCACGGCCAGGATCTTCTCGTCGCCGCCGGCCTCGTCTTCCATCTTCAGCACGCCGATCGGGCGCGAGCGGATGATGCAGCCCGGCACCACCGGCGTCGGGTTCAGCACGATCACGTCGCAGGGGTCGCCGTCGTCCGACAGGGTGTGCGGGATGAAGCCGTAGTTGCCCGGATAGTACATCGCCGTGTGCAGGAAGCGGTCGACGAACAGGGCGCCGGACGCCTTGTCCATCTCGTACTTCACCGGCAGACCGCCTTGCGGGATCTCGATGATGACGTTGACGTCCCAGGGCGGGTTCGGGCCGACGGTGATGGCGTCGATGTTCATGGCGCGCTCGATTATTGTGCGGTGCGGTACGAAAGTGGCGGGCGTGATAGGCGCGCACGGCGCCCGAAGCAAGGCAGACTTGCTCTGGCCCAACTGTGGCGGGAGGATGCGGGATGACCCTTTTCGACTGGCTGGCCCTCGGCTTCTTCATCGTCTGCTGGCTCGGCTATGGCCCGTTGCTCGGGCTGCTGGCCCGGCGCAGCGGCACGTTGAACGACGACATGACGATCGTTCGTCGCGTCTGGATGACGGCGATGACCCATCGCGAAATCCGCCTCGTAGACAGCAATCTGCTGGGCCACACGATCAATTCCGGCGGCTTCTTCGCCTCGACCAACCTGCTGCTGATCGCGGCCGTGGCCAGCGTCCTTTTCGGCGGCGAGCAGGCGATCGAGGGGTTCGCCTCCGTGGGCGCCGGGGATGTGCCCACCCGTCTGCTGGAGGCCAAGCTGGCGCTGGTGCTGCTGTGCCTGTCGCGGGGTCTGCTGGATTTCATCTGGTCGATCCGGCAGCTGAACTATTCGCTGGCCCTGATCGGCGCGGCCCCCGAGGTCCACACCGAGGCGGATCGCGTGGCCTTGGGCGACGCGGCCGCCAACCTGCTGAACCCGGCCCTGAGCGCCTTCAGCCAGGGCGTCCGCGGCTACTATTTCGCCTTGGCCGCCGCTGCATGGCTCTTCGGGCCGGTGTGGCTGGCGCTCGGCGTGGCGCTGATCTCCGGCCTGCTGATCTGGCGTCAGGCCGCGTCCCCGGCGGCGCTCGCCATCCGCAGCGCCCGCCGCTTGCTGGAGCTCTGAAGCCGCAACACTCAAGGCTGTTCGCAGATGCGCTGGCATTCGGACAGTTTTTGCCCCGGAAACCGGTTACAGAGCGATCACGGGGAATGACCGTGCCGTTACACTGCGTGAACGCGGGTGCGAAATACTGTCTTGACGGTTTGTGCAGTGCACACTAACTTGATCTTCGACGCCTTCGGGCGTCATGCCCTTCCTGGGCGTTTCCTCCCTAAAGACTTTCATGCCGCGCCTTCGGGCGCGGCTTTTTTTATGTCTCGCGGGCCAGCAGGCCGGCGATGACGCGCGCGACCCCTTTTTGCGTGCGCGACCAGCCCGCGGACGGCGTCCGCGCGGCCTCGTCGAAATACAGGGCGCGGTTCAGTTCGACCTGGACGGCGTGGAAGCCCTCGTCGGGCCGGCCCCAGGCCTGGGTGGTCCATCCGCCCGCATAGGGCTGGTTCAGCGCCACCCGCCAGCCCAGCGCCTCGAACGCGCGCCGCAGCCGCCGCGTCAGTCCGGCCTCGCAGGACGATCCGTGCCGGTCGCCCAGCACCACGTCCGGCCCCCGCGTCCCGCCCGCCCCCTGCGTCGCCCGCGCGGGCATCGAATGCCAGTCCACCAGCACCGCCTCGCCGTGCCGGTCACGCGCCGCCCGCATCCGCGCGCCCAGCGCGGCGTGATAGGGCGCGTGCACCCGTGCGATCCGTTCGCGCGCCTCGTCCAGCGTCAACCGGCGCGCATAGAGGGGGCGACCGTCGCCGCTCAGCCGCGGAATGACCCCGTAGCCCGCCGCCGTCCGGGCCGAGCCCGTCCCGTTCCCGATGCCTTCGATCAGCTGGGCGTCAAGGTCGGCCGGGTCCCGGTTCAGATCGACATAGGCCCGACCGAGACGCCCCAGCACCAGGACGGCCCCGCGCTCGGCGCCCGGCGCGATCAGCCGGTCGACCAGGGCGTCCTCGGCGCTGCGCAGACTGGCCCCCGGCAAGGCCGGATCGGCGCCCATGTCGGCCGGATACAGATCGCCGGAGTGCGGCGAGGCGAAGACGAACCGCCCCGGCTCGACGCCCTCCACGACGGTGAAACCCGCCCGATCCTCGCCGCCGTCCCCTCGATTCATGCCGCAGCCATAGCCTGTTTCCGTCGCTCATCCACAGGGGACCGCTTTGACATCGCGGTGATTTTCATGGCGGGTTTACCAGTGCGGGCCTAGCTTCAGGGAAAGAAGACCGGGGCGAAAACCATATGGCGCGAATCCTTCTGGCCGAAGACGACCACTCCCTGCGCGGGTTCCTGACCCGGGCGCTGGAGCGGGCCGGCCATTCGGTCGTCGACTGCGAGAACGGCGACGACGCCATCGACGCGCTCGACCAGGGCCCGTGGGATCTGCTGCTGACCGACATCGTCATGCCCGGGGCCGACGGCATCGAGGTGGCGCGCGTCGCCGCCGCCCGCCAGCCCGGCATCCGCATCATGTTCATCACCGGCTTCGCCGCCGTGGCCCTCAGCGCCGCCCAGGCCAGTCCGCAGGCCAAGGTCCTGTCCAAGCCGGTGCACCTTCGCGACCTCGTCGGCGAAGTCGAACGCATGGTCGCTGCTTGAGCGCAGGGGCGCACGAAGCGCCGGGCCGCGTCGGGTCAGGAGGTCACGCAGGGCCGACGACCGCGGCTCACCAAAATGGCCTTGCGGTCCGCAAGGCCCGCGGGTTATAGACCGCGCCTTCCCGTTCCGGACCCGTCCGGAACCGCCACGGCGGACGCGTAGCTCAGCGGGAGAGCACTTCGTTGACATCGAAGGGGTCACAGGTTCAATCCCTGTCGCGTCCACCATTCTCTCCCTGACAATCCAGCCGGTCCGCCCCCGCGATTTCGGGGCGCGGGAAACCTTTGACCGCTTCGGGGATTGCTTTCCCATGGCCCTGGATCTCGAAACCCTTCTCGAAGGCTCTCCGGCATACGGCGTGGTCGACGCCAAGGACGGGGCCGTGCTGTTCCGACGACCCGGACACGAGGCGGCGTTCGACGCCATCGCCGCCGAGGTGCTGGACGCCTCGGGCGAGGAATTCGAGGCGATCCCGCTGACCGACGACAATGAGCGTTGCGACCGCCTGTTCGTCGCGCCGCTGACGGAAAGCCGGTCCTTCGACCCGCGCTGACCTGCGTTGACATCGCGGCGGCCGG
>NZ_JAKFEB010000064.1:0-2224 GCF_036677305.1 Brevundimonas sp.
GCCGTCCAGCTGAACGGTTCGATATCCGTCAGTGTACGGATGTTCACCGCCACCATCTGCGTCCCGTCGGGCTTCGAGCCCCGGGCGAAGGACTGCACGCCGCAGGTCTCGCAGAAGAGGTGGCGGATCTTGTGGGTGTTGAACTGATATTCGGTCTGGGGCCCGTCGGCCGTCAGGCGGAAGGCGTCCGGCGAGACGAAGGTGAGCACCAGACCCTTGCGGTAGCAGTGCGAGCAGTTGCACTCGATCAGGCCCTCCAGATCGGTGTCGACCTCCCAGGCCACAGCGCCGCAGCGGCATGATCCGGTGTGGGTTTTGACGTCAGCCATCACGCATCCTCCAGCAGGACAACGCCCGGCGCGCTCTTCAGCGCCCCGCGCAATGCTCCATCAAGCCTGTAGCGGCCGGGAAGTTTCAACTCGACCTCGCGACGGCCGTCCAGCGAGGCGATCAGGGAGACCTCGCCGCCCTTGCCCGGGGATTTCGCCTTCTCGAGCCGGGTCCTCAGGGCCCCGGCGTCGGCGGATCGGGCCGAGACGTGGATGCGCAGGCCCATGGCGCCGTCGTCGATCAGATCGTCCAGCCGCGAGGCGTCGTCGCCGAAGAAGCGCACCTCGCCGTCAGCCGACTTGGCCCGCACCCGGACCATGATCGAGGCCCCGACCTCCAGCACCTCGCGGCATTTGCGCAGCTGTTCGGGCGGGAACAGGCATTCGAACTCGCCCGTCGGATCCGAGAAGGTGACGAAGGCGAATTTCTCGCCCGACTTGGCGCTGGCCCGCTCCTGCCGGCGGCGTACGACGCCGGCCATCAGGAAGGCCTCGTGGCCGCTTTCGGCCAGGGCCGTGGCCTCGGCGACGAAGGTGACGCGCTTGCGCTTCAGGGCCGGGGCCATGTCCTCCAGCGGGTGGCCGGACAGGTAGAAGCCGACGGCGGCCAGTTCCTGATCCAGCTTCTCGGGGCCGACCCAGGGCTCGACCGGCTTGAGGCGCGGGCGGGCGGCGCCGGCCTGGTCGCCGCCGAACAGGGAGACCTGCGACGAGGCGCGCTCGGCCGCGACGCTCTGGCAATAGGCCATCAAGGTGTCGGCCTGTTCGAACAGCTGGCGGCGGTTGGAATGGAAGCTGTCGAAGGCGCCGGCGCGGGCCAGGTTCTCCAGCGCCCGCTTGTTGACGCTGCGCGGGTCGACGCGCTCCAGGAAGTCGAAGATGTCGGTAAACCGGCCGCCGGTCTCGCGCACCTCGACCAGATGCTTCATCGCCTCCAGCCCGACGTTGCGGATGGCGCCGAGCGCATACAGGACCGAGCCCGTTCCCTCCTCCCAGGCCACGTCGAAATCGGCCGAGGAGCGGTTCACGTCCGGCGATTTGACCGGCACCTCGAAGCGGCGACAATCCTGATAGAAGACAGCCAGTTTGTCGGTGTTGCTGAGATCAAGGCTCATGGACGCGGCCATGAATTCGACCGGGTGCGTCGCCTTCAGCCAGCCCGTCTGGAAGCTGATCAGGGCGTAGGCGGCGGCGTGCGACTTGTTGAAGCCGTAGCCGGCGAATTTGGCCACCAGATCGAAGATGCCGCCCGACTGCTCCTCGGAAACGCCCTTCTCCGACGCGCCCGCGATGAAGCGCGCGCGCTGGAAATCCATCTCCTCCTTCTTCTTCTTGCCCATGGCGCGGCGAAGAAGATCGGCCTCTCCGAGCGAATAGCCCGCCAGGACCTGGGCGATCTTCATCACCTGCTCCTGGTAGATGATGACGCCGTATGTCTCGGTCAGCACCTCGGTCAGGGAGGGGTGCAGATAGTCCACCTGCTGCCGGCCGAATTTCCGGTCGATATAGGTGTCGATCATCTCCATCGGCCCGGGCCGGTAGAGGGAGATCAGGGCGGTGATCTCCTCGATCGAACCGCAGCGCATCTTGCGCAGGGTGTCGCGCATCCCCTGGGATTCCAGCTGGAACACCCCGACCGTCTGGCCCGAGGCCATCAGCTCATAGGTCTTGGGATCGTCCAGCGGCAGGCCGTTCCAGTCGGGGGCGGCGCCGCGCCGTTCCAGATACTGACGCGCGCGGTCCAGCACGGTCAGGGTCTTCAGGCCGAGGAAGTCGAACTTCACCAGACCGGCGGCCTCGACCCATTTCATGTTGAACTGGCTGGCCGGGATGGTGGAGCGCGGGTCCTGGTACAGGGGCGCCAGCTCGATCAGGGGGCGGTCGCCGATGACGAT
>NZ_JAKFEB010000065.1:0-24100 GCF_036677305.1 Brevundimonas sp.
GCTGGGTCTGCTGCTCGCCGGTCGTCGCCGCTGATGTTCGGCGGGGGGCTGGCCAGGAATCTGGTCAAGAAAGCCGTCGCGGCTTCGGTCGTGGCGGGGGCCGGATTCGTGGCCGTTCTGGCGTTGGGGGCGACGATCTTCTTCGCCCTGCAGCTGGTCGTCGTGCCGCTGGCGGCCGCGGCCATCACCTTCCTGCTGTTTGCCATCGTCGCCCTCGTCGTTGCCCTGGTCTTCCTCGCCCGCAGCGAGGAAGAGGAGGATTTTGAGGACGAGCCATCCGGCCTGGGCGCCCGCGCATACAGCCTGTTCAAGCAGCGGCCGATCCTCGGCACGGTCGCGGCGCTGGCGGGGGGCTGGATCTTCCTCAGGAATCCGGCCCTGGCCACCATGGTCGCGGCCGCATTCACCGAAAAGCCGCACGGCCGCAGCCGCCGCCGCTGAGGCGGAACGTCGCAGGGTCCCGAACGTTGGTTCATCAGGCGCGGCGGTTGTCGCTCCTCCGATCAACCGCTCTGGAAGGAACCGCTGATGCTTCGTTGGGCTCTTATCTTTCTCGTACTGGCGCTCGTCGCCGGCGCCCTCGGCGCCGGGGGTATCGCCGGTCTGTCGATGAACATCGCCTATGTGCTGTTCGTCATCTTCGTCATCCTGCTGATCGTGCATTTCGTCACGGGCAGGGGACGCCGGATCTAGACGAAACCGGCCGTCTGAAGAACGGGGCCGCGGTCGATCAGACCGCGGCCTTTTCCTTTTCTCCGGCCACGTTCGGGTCCGGCGCGGTCGCTGTCTTGCGGGTGTCCTGACGGCGCGGCAGCTTCCATATCTGGCCGGGCTCGAACCGCTCGCCGTCCCAGGCGATGGCGGTCACCGTGATATGGTGGGCATCCCACTCGATCTGGTTGAAGCTGGGCGGCGCTCCCCGTTCGCGATGCGACAGCGTCCCGCAGCCGACGGCGTAGGAGCAGTGGTCGCCCAGGCTGATCGGCAGGGCGAAGGGGACATGGACGTGGCCGGTGGCGATGATGTCGACCCCGGCCTCGGCGAAGATCAGGGCGGCCGCATCGCCGCGTTTCACGTCGCCGCTCATGGGCGTGCCGATCATCTCGACCAGCGGATGGTGACAGGCGAGGATCCGCAGGGCGCCGACGGGCGCCTGTCGCAGCGCCTCCGCAGCCTTGCGCGTCTGCATCAGGTCGATGACGCCCTTGGACCAGTTCATCCGCGCCTGCCAGCCGCGCGCGGTGACGACGCCGCGCACCATCACCGTCGGACTGAGGAACTGGTGGTCGTGGGCCGGGTGGCCGGTGGCCTTCTCGAACGCCTTCCATGGCGCGAACAGCCGGGCGAACAGGCTCCAGTAGGGCACGTCGTGATTGCCGACGATGACGAAGCGCGGGTCGGGCATCTGGTTGATCCAGCGCCCTGCAGCCTCGAACTCGTCCGGGAAACCCTGCTGGGTGATGTCGCCCGTGATCAGGACCAGGTCGGGCCGGTTGGCGTGGGCGTATTCCAGGGCGGCGGCGCAGGCGTGTTTGTGCTCGACCCCGAAATGGATGTCAGAGAACTGCAGAATCCGCCCCACTAGACGCTGTCCTCGGCGGCAGGCGGGTTGGGAGCCAGGGCCTGGAACGCGTTGCGGATGAATTTCACCTTCGCCTCGTGAGACAGCAGTACGGGCTCGCCGTCGATCACGGCGGGGATGCGCGACCGCGCGGTGACCGTCGCCCGCTGGATGGCCCTGGTGGTCACGGCCGGGTCCTGACGCCAGTCGCTGAACACGGCGTGGGCCGCCAGACGAAAGGCCTCGGCCGCGTCTGAGGGGTTCATGGCCGCGGCCTCCAGGCCGGTGTTCTCGTCCATCGCCCTGGAGATCATCGGGCTGATCAGGACCAGCGCCTCGGCGCGGCGCGGAGCCTTGCCATCGAGCGAGAACCGCATCTTGCCCGAGAAGGCCCGGCGCAGGGCCCGGCGGGCGTACAGCCACGCCAGTTTCAGCTTGCCCTCGCGGACGGCTTCGCGCGCCGGCGCCCAAAGGGCCGGCGAGCCGAGTATGGCCGCGCAATAGAAGACGGAGGACGTCTGGCCGTCGGACACCTCGCCCCCGGCGACGCACTGGGGCGCGCCTTCCTCAAGAGCCAGCCTGAGCGCGGCCTTCCAGTCGGCGGTTCCGTACAGCGCCTTGGGCAGCATGTTCATGGTGCCGCCGGGAAGGGGCGCCACCAGGGGGCCGTCGGGCCCGGCGCGCGAGGCGATCGTCCCTGCGGTGCCGTCTCCGGCGAGGACGAACAGCACGTCGGGCTTCGCGTCGAGGGCGGCCTGTATCTGGTCGTCGAAGCCGCTGCTCTCCAGTGAGACGACCGAGGCCTCGCATCCGTATTCAGCCAGGATGGCCTCGGCCTCGGCGGCGGCGGTCGGTCCGACGCTGCCCGACGCCGGATTGACCAGCATGACAACCCGCGCCAGCGCGATGTGGGGTGTCAGCACGCGCGGTTCGACGGTCGCGTCGGAGGACGCGACCGTCGGATCAGCGGTCGGGATCAAGGCGTCTGTCATGCCGCCCGAACGCCCCGCTCAGGGCGATGTTCCGGGCGACTCTCCGACGGAACGCCCCCGAAGCGTGACTATTGCTTCTTCAACTCGTCCGAAGCGGCGGCCGCGCCGGCCTGGGCGGCGTCGCCGGCCTTCTCCGCGGCGGCCACGGTCGCGTCGGCGGCCTGGTCGGCGGCCTCGGGCGCCTTGCCCTTCACCGTGTCCACGCCCTTGGCGATCCAGCCGTCCACCACGGCCCCGCCCTCGGCCAGCGAGCGCTCCTTGATCCCGAGCACGGCCGTCAGCACGCCGAACAGCGCCAGAAGGGTCACGATGATCCCCACCAGCGGATTGCCCCCGCGGCGTTTCGAGCGCGCCCACACCGGACTGTGCTCGCCATCATCCGCCATGCGGACCGGTTCAGAAAAGCGCATACAAGACCCCCGTCTCTACCCATGAAGCATCGGCGCGCACGTCTCGCGCGGCGCCGTCCGGGCCTGACACAGGCCCGATCCGAACAATAGCGGGGGAACCGCCACGCTTATCCAGCGTTCTCACCGCAGGGGCGAACCCGAGGGATGAAGGACATACCCATGAACAAGGCAATCATCGCGATCGCAGCCACCGGCCTGCTGGCCAGCGCCTGCGCCAGCGACGGCTACACCACCAATGAGGCGACTCGCCAGGGCGCCATCGGCGCCGGCCTCGGCGCTGTCGCCGGCGCCATCATCGGCAACAACGTCGGCAGCGGCAGCGCAGGCACCGGCGCGGCTATCGGCGCCGTGGTCGGCGGCGCGGCTGGCGCCATTCGCGGCTCCAACCAGGACCGCGCCAACCAGCAACGCTACCGGGACAGCCAGAACCGGTACTACTATTGCTACGATGGCCGCCAGGACGAATGCTACTGGGAGAATGGTCAGCGCCGCTACTAGGCGCGGGCTTTTCGCCTGAATATCAGGGCGGTTCGTCGAGTGGCGGGCCGCCCTTTTCACAGGTCGATGGAGGGCTGGGATGAGGCGAGCGATTTTGGCGGCGGGTCTGGGGCTGGCGGTGGCCGGCTGTTCGACCCCGGGTTTCAGGAACCGGAGCGATCTGGTGGTCGAGCCGTCGGCCTGCACGGCCAAGCGGTTCGAGGTCTATTTCACTGAAGGCGAGGCGCGGCTGACCGGGCCGGCGCGGCAGGCGATCGGCATGACGGCGGCGCAGCTGCAGGGCTGCGACATCCGCAAGGTCCAGGTGCTGGGTCTGGCGAGCGCCACAGGCGATGCGGCGGCGAACCTGAGCCTGTCCCAGCGTCGTGCGCTGGCCGTGGCCGAGGCGCTGGCGGCGGCGGGATGGCCGGCGCCGGCGTTCGACGTGGACGCCGCCGGCGATACGGGCGCCGTGGCCGACAGCGGGGTGCAGGAACCGATGCGCCGCCGCACCGAGGTGCTTATTGACGCGGCTCCCCGCAGCTGAGGTGACGCGGCGGGGTCGGGACGGCTAAGGTCGGCCGACGCCTTCCGGAGCCCGCGTGTCCCTGTTTTCACGAATTCTGCTTGCCGCCCTGCTGGGCCTGGCCGCCCTCTTCGGAGCGGGAGGCGGCGCGTTCGCGCAGCCGCAGCGGACCGAGCGGATCGAGGCCGAACTGGTGGCGATGTCCGGCTGGGCGGCGCCCGGCTCGACCGCTGTGGTCGCGGTCAGACAGACGATCCAGCCCGGCTGGCACACCTACTGGCGCAATCCCGGCGATTCAGGCGGGGCGACGACCCTGACATGGACCACGCCGCAGGGCGTGAAGGCGGGCGACATCGTCTGGCCCCTGCCCGAGCGGCAGCGGCTGTCGGGGCTGATGAACTACGGCTATTCCGGCGAGGTCTATCTGCCCGTGCCGGTGCAGGTTCCGGCCACCGCGCGCGCGGGCGCGTCCCTGGCGCTGAAGGTCAGGGCCCTTTTCTTCGTCTGCAGCGCCGAGATGTGCGTGCCGGACGAACTGATCCTGGAGCTGGACCTGCCGGTGCGCGAGGGCGCCGCGCCGCTGAACCCGGTTCACGGGGCGGCGATCCAGCGGGTGCTGGAGACCGCGCCCCGGCCGGCGGGCATCGAGGCGCGGATGGTCATGGAGACGGACGGGCTGGTTCTCACCGCCGCGGGCGGGCCGCTGGCGGCCGGCGATCCCGGTCCGAGCTATTTCTTCCCCTTCGAGGGCGGTGTCATCGAACAGGCGGCGCCCCAGACCGGAGCGTGGGGGCCGCAAGGTCTGACGCTGCGGATGCGACCGGGCGGGACGACACGGGCGGACGGCCTGTCCGGCCCGATCGCGGGCGTGCTGGCGACGCGGCATGGAGCGTTCGAGATCCGCGCGGAGCCGGGCCCCGCGCTGGCGGGAACGTCCGGTTCGGGCGATCTGGCGGCCGCTCCCGACGGCGGCGGGGCCGAGGCGCCGGCCGCCGCGAACGCCAATCCCGCGACCTTCGCCCAGGCTCTGCTGTTCGCGCTTCTGGGCGGGCTGATCCTGAACCTGATGCCCTGCGTCTTCCCCATACTGGCGATGAAGGCGGCGGCGCTGGCGGCCTCGGCGCATGACCCGCGCGAGGCGCGGCGCGACGGGCTGGCCTTCCTCGCCGGCGTTCTGACGACCTTCCTGCTGCTGGCCGGCGCGCTGCTGGCCCTGCGGGCGGCGGGCGAGGCCGTGGGCTGGGGCTTCCAGCTGCAGTCGCCCCCGGTCATGGCCGGACTGGCGCTGCTGATGCTGGCCGTGGCCCTGAACCTGTCGGGGGTGTTCCATGTCGGCGGCGGGCTGCAGGGAACCGGATCGGGCCCCCTCGCGCGACTGCCCGGAGGGGTCGGCGCCTTCTTCACCGGCGTGCTGGCGGTGGTGGTCGCGGCGCCCTGCACAGCGCCCTTCATGGCCTTCGCCCTGGGCGCGGCCCTGCTGATGCCGTGGCCGATGGCGCTGCTGGTCTTCCTCGGCCTCGGACTGGGTCTGGCCCTGCCGTATCTGGCCGTCAGCCTGACGCCGGGGCTGCTGTCCCGCCTGCCTCGGCCGGGGCCTTGGATGGAGCGGCTGAAGGGGCTTCTGGCCTTCCCCCTCTACGCCACGGCCCTGTGGCTGGCCTGGGTGTTCGGGCGACAGGCGGGCGGGGACGCCCTGGGACTGCTGTTCGTCGCGGGCGTGCTGCTGGCGCTGGGCCTGTGGCTGACCGGCCAGGGACAGTCCGAGCGGATGGCGGGCCGACGCGGCCTGCTGCATCTGGCGGCGGGCGCGCTGGCCGTGCTGCTGGCCCTCGGGGCGACGGTCATGGCGGCGCGGACGCCTCCGTCGGCCGACGGTCCCGCGGCCGCCGGGCGCGCCGGGCCGGCCAGCACGCCCTGGTCGCCCGCCGCCGTCGAAGCCGCCCTCGCCGAGGGCCGACCGGTGCTGGTCAATTTCACCGCCGACTGGTGCGTGACCTGCAAGATCAACGAGCGGGCCGCCCTGACCTCGCCCCGGGTGGCGGCGGCCATGGACGAGTCGGGGGCCCTCTATCTGGTCGGCGACTGGACGCGGCGCGACGACGCGATCACCGCCGAGCTGCAGCGCCACGGGCGGTCGGGCGTGCCCCTGTATCTTGTGTATTCGCCGGGTTCGGCCGAGCCGCGCATCCTGCCGCAGCTGCTGACCGAGGGGGTGGTGATCGAAGCCCTGACGGCCGCCATCGACTGACCCGCCGCCTTCCATGTGGCGCTCCGCGAGCGGGAATCGGCCAATCCGGGCAGAGCCAAGGTCATTTCGGGGCGGCCGAAACAAACCGTCACAAGCCGTGTTAGCCCAATCGGTGCGAGCCCTCCCGCTCGCTTTGACAAGGCAGACATCATGCGAAAGACCGCGCTCCTCACTGGCGTCGCCGGCCTGTTCCTCATGACCGCTCCCGCGTTCGCCCAGGACAGCACGGCCCCGCAAACCCCGCCGGCCCCCTCCGCCCAAGAGCCCGCCGGCGAACAGGCGGCCCCCGCCCCGACGCAGAGCCTGACCCTCCAGCCCGGGTCCGACGTCAAGGGTTCGGACGGCGCGGTGCTGGGCAAGCTTGAAGGCGCCCGCAACACCGAAGCCGGCCAGGAATTGACCGTGCGCGGCGCCGACGGCGAACTGCGCGGCATCCCGGTGTCCGGCGGCGTGCGCCAGGACGGCGCCGGCGTCGCGGTGGGCTGGACCAGCGCCCAGTTCGCGGCCGCCACCGCCATCGACGACGCGGCGACTCCGGTCGATGAACCGGCGGCCGAGTCGGATGAAGCGGCCGAACCCGCCGAGCCGGCCGAGCCTGCAACCCCCGCAGTCCCCGCAACGCCCGCGAACCCCGGCGTGACCCCGGCGACCCCCGCTGTTCCGGCCACGCCGGCTGCCCCCGCCAACCCGGATCATTCGGGTCACACCGGCGCGACGCCGGCTCCCGGCGAGGGCCAGACGACGCCGGACAAGCCCGGCGCCTGATCCCCGCGATCAAGCCATAGACCAGGAGGGCGGCCCCGACCGGGGCCGCCCTTCGTGGTTTCAGGAGCGGTCTTCCAGCCTATCGAGCAGGCTTACCGCCCCGTCGAGACTCGGGGCGGCGAGGTGCCGGCGGGCGCCGTGATGCCTGTCGATGACCCGCGCCCAGGTCTCGAAGAAGCGGTCGGTCGTGACGACGATCGTGAAGGTCGGCCTTTCGGACCCTCCGGCGAGACGGCGAAACGCCTCGCCGACGCGACCCACGCCCGGGACGTCCACATCGTCCATCGGACCCTGGTCGTCGATGATCCAGTTGTAGCGAACAAACGCCGGCGCATTTTCGATCGCCGTCAGGACAGCGTCGGTGAACGTGGTCCAGCGCGTTCCGGCCGGAACAGTGGCGATCACCCGTTCGAGTTTATCGTCAGATGCAATGGCGATCATCGCCGCCCTCCCCGCCCCGGAATCGAAGACCTTGTGGTCGGGTGTGCGACTCCCGCTGTCGGGGGATTCTGAACGACCCGGTCACGCTCCGCAACGGCTCGACCGCCGTCTGCCCGCCCACGGTCAAAGCCGGCGGGCTCCGTGTGACCAGCCGAAGACGGCGCGACCCGGTCCGGCCCTTGGGTGCGGCGGGACGCGCGTACCGGGGCGACCGTGTCGCGAATTGAGTGATGCTGTCGTCAAATGCGAGGATCGGTTCGACAGAGCTCGATACGGTGGCGACGACCCCGCGGGCGCCTGGGTGATTTCTGATCCGGAGCGTCAGACCCTGGCGGGGTCGGAACGGGCAGGGCGCGAGATGCCGGACAGCGTACTTGAGATTATCCACGGGCTCTCGCTCACACGCTCGGAAGACGAGATCGCCGAGGTCGTAAGCCAGGCCGTGCGCACGCTTCTTCACGCGGACGGCGCGACCCTCGCCCTTCGGGACGGCGACCATTTCTACTATGCGACGGGAGAGGCGGTTTCGCCGCTCTGGAAGGGCCGGCGCCTGCCGATGAACGGCTGTATCGCCGGCTGGTGCATGACGAACGGACAGATCGCGGCCTCGGCCGACATCCGCCGGGATTCCCGCATGCTCGCCGAAATCTACAGGCCCGCCTTCGTGCGAAGCCTGGCCGTGGCGCCCGTGGGCGCCGGCGCTCCCATAGCCGCCCTGGGGGCCTACTGGTCGGAACAGCATCAGCCGCAGCCCGAGGAGCTGGACCGCCTGCAGGCGATCGCGGATGGGGCGGGGCTGGCCATGGCCAACCTCCACCGGGCGAACGCCGGCCATCCAGACGCCTCCGTTCCGTCATCGGCGCCCGGGGAGCGTCCCGTTCGCGATCGCGTCCCGCTGGGGCCGGCTATCGAGGGTTTTCTGTATCGGGGGCTGCGGCCGAATTCGCTCCAGGCCTACGCCTTCGCTCTCGGCTGCGTCCTGGTCGCCACCATGCTGGCGCTGGGCCTCCAGGCGGCCGGCGTCTCAGGCCTTGTCGGCGGCGCCTTCTTCTTCCCCGCCGTGCTGCTCGCGCTGCTGGTCGGCGGCAGCCGCTCCGGCGCGGCGGCGGCGGCGTTCGGCGGGGTCGCCCTGTACTACTTCCTTATGGAGCCGCCCTGGAGCTTTTCACCGCCCACCGCCTCCGACGTCATCGATCTGGCGATCTACGCCGGCTCGTCCGCCCTCATGGTTCTGACCGTGCGGTCCTACAAGCGGATGGTGCAGAACCTCAAACAGGAGGACGCCCGGCATCTCATACTGGCGCTGGAACAGCAGCATCGGGCCAAGAACGCGGTCGTGGTCGCCGAAGCGATCGTCAGAGGGGGGCTGGAGACGGACCCCGTCCAGGCGAGGATCATCAATCAGCGGATTCGCGCCGCCTTCGCCGACGTCGACATCCACCTGCGCAGCCGCCGGATCCGGATGCCCAGCCTCCTCAACCAGGAGCTGGAGCCGTTCGACCTTGCGAGGTTCGACATGACGGGCGACGCCGAAACCGCCCTCATCCCTGAAGTCTCCAGCATCTTCACCCTTGCGGTGCACGAACTGGCGACCAATGCGCTGAAGTACGGGGCGCTCTCGGTTCCGGATGGCAGGGTGGAGCTGGCCTGGCGCATCGCCGACGGCCAGGCGACGATCTTCTGGCGCGAAACGGGCGGCCCGCCTGTCAGCCGCCCGGAAAAGACGGGCTACGGCACGCTTCTGTTGGGTCGCCTCGTCAGGGCGGCCGGCGGCGAGCTCGTGATCTCGTTTCCTGCGACCGGGGCGACGGCCCAGATCTCGCTCTGGCTCGACGGGAAGCGGTCGCCGGACTAGCCCGGCACATGCACGGTCAAGGGTCGCAGGACCGGCACGAAAAAGGGCGGCCCCGGATGGAGCCGCCCTTCGTCGTTTCGGAAAAGGCGTCGCCCTAGGTGCGGCGCTTGACCAGACCCACCAGGAACAACAGCAGGCAGGCGCCGAGGAAGGCGACCAGCAGCGTGATCAGGTTGAAACCGCCAACGTCCACGCCCAGCAGATTGCCGGCGATGAAGCCGCCCAGCAGCGCGCCGATGACGCCGACGATCAGGTTCGTCACCAGGCCGTGGCTGCGGCCCATAACTTTTTCAGCAAGCCAGCCGGCGACGATGCCGATGACGATCCAGCCAATGATTCCCAAACCCATGTGGAGTCTCCCTTGAAGCCCAATGCTCTGGGCCGTTAATGCGTGTGAAGCGTTACGGTTGCGCCCGGCTCGCAGAACGTCGCTCATCCACAATCCCCCGCCACGCGAGCGCGGCATGGCGCTTGCCGCGTGAGGGGCGAGCCGTCCCGCTTCGGGACAGGCTGCCAAGATGGGGAAATAGGGGCCATGGCCACCGACATCGACCTGCACCTGGGACGCCGCCTGCGCCGCCGTCGGCGCCTGCTGGGCCTGACGCAACAACAGCTGGCCAACCAGGTCGGCATCCGCTTCCAGCAGATCCAGAAATACGAATGCGGCGCCAACCGCATCTCGGCCGCCCGCCTGTGGCAGCTGGCCGAGGCGCTGGAATCGCCGGTCAGCTATTTCTACGACGGACTGGAAGAGGCCATCGAACGCCGCGAGGCCGCCAATCAGGGCGGGGAGATGTTTTCCCGCAAGGAAACGCTCGACCTGATCCAGGCCTACTACCAGCTCGACGAAAAGCCGCGCCGGCGCCTGCTGGACCTGGCCAAGTCCCTGCACGTCGAGGCCGACGCGGCCTGACTTATCCGGTGACATGACGGCGGGGCATGAGTATCCCGCCTGTCATGACCGAGTTTGAACTGTTCGCCGTCGACCTGGCCCGCGAGGCCGCGCGCGTGTCCCTGCCGTATTTCCGGGGCGCGTTCGAGGAGATCGACAAGGGCGGGCCGGGCGCGTTCGACCCGGTCACCCAGGCGGACCGCGAGGCCGAGGCGGCGATCCGCAAACTGATCGCGGCCCGCTATCCCGACCACGGGGTGATCGGCGAAGAGTATGGCGAGGACCGGCCGGACGCCGACCAGGTCTGGATTCTCGACCCGATCGACGGCACCCGCGCCTTCATCGCCGGCCTGCCGCTGTGGACCAATCTGATCGCCCTGAGGACCGAAGGCCGGCCGACGGTGGGCGTCATCGGCCAGCCCTATCTGGATGAAATCTTTCTCGGCGGACCGTCGGGCGCGCGGCTGCTGCGCGGCGGTTCGGAGACGGCGCTGGGCGTGCGGCGCTGCGCCAGCCTGAACGACGCCGTCATCGCCACCACCGATCCCGACCTGTTCACCGGCGCCGAGCTGGGAGCGTGGACCCAGGTGCGGGCCGCGGCGCGGCTGGCCCGGCTGGGTTGCGACGCCTACGCCTACGCCATGCTGGCGGCGGGACGCATCGATCTGGTCGCCGAGAGCGCGCTGAAGGTGTGGGACTGGTCGGCGCTGGTCCCGGTCATCGAGGCGGCGGGCGGCGCCGTCAGCAACTGGCGCGGGGAGGCGCCGGACGGGTCGGGGCAGATTCTCGCGGTCGGGGATGTGAGCATCCGCGAACAGGCGCTGGTGACGCTGAGACGGGCGGCGGTCTAGGCCGCTTCGGTCGGTTCGGCGGTCGGTTCGGCCGTCGGGGCGGCTGCGGGCTCGCTGACGGGCAGGGGCGACAGGTCCTCGACCGGCGAGACATAGGCGGCCATGGCGTCGAATTCCTCGAGGAAGACCGCGCGCAGCTCGTCGGTCTCCATGATGACCTCGTGCTTCGCGCCCGCGACCTCGACATAGCGGCCGCGGCCCAGCCGTTTGGCGGCCCATTTGTTGGTCTGTTTCCAGACGCGGTCGTCCTCGCCCGCCTGGACGATGGCGACGGGAATCTGCACCGCCTTCAGGGCCTTGGGCTTGAGCGCGCGTTCGCCGGCGTCGAGCCCGACGGCCAGCCAGCCCCAGGTCGGACCGCCCACGGCCAGGTGCGGGCAGGCGTAGAGCTGCTGCCGCCACTGTTCGTAACGGCTCTCGTCGGACGTCAGGGCGTCCTTTTCGAAGGTGTGGTCGAAGGGGTCGTCGGCGTCGTCCAGGACATAGTCGCCCGCCTTGCCGTGGCGCAGGTTCCAGCGCACCGCCAGCTTGACCGACCACATCGACCGCTTGCCGGTCCTGATGCGCAGCATGGGGCTGCTGAGGACGGCGCCCGAGAAGCGGGTCTCGCCGCCTTCGAGCGTCATCAGGTTCAGCACGCCGCCCATGGAATGGCCGACCATGACCCAGGGCTTGGGCGCGCGCTCTTCCCAGGCGTCGAGCAGGCGGGCGTAGTCGTCGAGGAATTCCTCGACCGCCCGGGCGTGGCCCTTGAGGCGGTCGGGCAGCAGGCGGGCGGACAGGCCCTGGCCGCGCCAGTCATGGGCCAGGACGCACCAGCCGCGGGCGAGGAAATTGCCGATGACCTCGTAGTATTTCTCGATCGGCTCGGTGCGGCCGGGGCTGACGATCACCGTGCCGCGGGGCTTTCTGGCGACGAGGGCCGAGGGGGTCCAGAAGGCGGCGCGCAGGCGCAGGCCCCCGGCGCCCCGGAACCACTCGCCGATTCCGCCGGGAGGCGCGGAGGCGCCCGGAACCCCCATCAGGGGCGCGTTGGCGGCGTAGGCGACGGCTCGGTTCACTCTGGCTTCCTGAATCTCAAGGTCATGCGGTCACTCTCTCCGATCCGGTCATATTTCGACCGGTCGAAGGCCGGGTTCGGCGCGGAACCGCGCGGGGCGGTCAGCGACGTCGGCGGCAGGGTTTCGACCCCGAACGGATGATCCTTGGTATCCCTTTCATTCGCGTTGATTTCCGACGCGGCGACGAAGGCGAAGCCCGCTTCCGCCGCCAGCTGTCTGACGAACGCTTCCTGGACGTATCCGTTCGCCGCGGCGGGGTCCTGATCCTGCTCGGGGCCGAGGCGGTGTTGCTCGACGCCGAGGACGCCGCCCGGGCGCAGGGCGGCCCAGGCGTCGGCGAAGGCCTTTTCGGCGATGCCGGCGGCCATCCAGGCGTGGATGTTGCGCATGAACAGGACCATGTCGGCCGTGCCCGCGGCGGTCACGGGGCCGGAGGTGGGGCCGAAGGCGCTGAGCTCGATCTCGCCGTACAGCCGTTCGTCGGTGGTGAAGCGCTGCTGGAAGGCGGCGGCCAGCTGGACCTGGGAGGGGTCGGCGCCGGGGCCGGTCTGGAAGCCCGCGGCGACATATTTGCCCGCGCCCTCGGCGAGATAGGGGGCCAGGATTTCGGTGTACCAGCCGCTGCCGGGCCAGAATTCGACGACCGTCATGCGCGGCTGGAGGCCGAAGAAGCGAAGGGTCTCCATCGGATGACGGGCGGCGTCGCGGGCCTTGTCCTGGGCGCGCCAGGGGCCGGCGACGGCCCATTCCAGCGAGCCCTTGGGCGGGCCGTCGGGCGTCTCGGGCGGTTCGGCGGTCTTCTCTTCCTTGCCGCAGCCGGCGAGGCCGACAAAGGCGAGAACGGCGGCGCCGGACAGCAGGCCGCGGCGCGAGAGGGCCCCTTGGCGACGTTCGACGGTTTCAGCCATGCACGTTCCCCGCAGGGCGGTCCTGTCCGATCAGGCGCCGCCCCGGCAAGCAGGGCTTAACCGTGTTCCCCATGCCCGTCAAAACGCTTGCACACATGACCTGTGGTCAGGCCGGCTTGCGGAATCGCAGGGTCATCCGGTCGCTTTCGCCGATCGCGTCGTATTCGGCCCGTTCGGCGTCGGTCAGGGGCGTGGGGCGGTCGTTGGCGTTGCCCTCGCGCGGCGCGCTGGTGCGGACCGGCGGCAGGGTCCAGACGCCGTACGGGTGGTCGCGGTCGTCCTTCGGATTGGCGTTGAGTTCGCTGCGCCCGTCGAGCACGAAGCCGGCGGCCTGGGCGGCGTGGATGACATAGCTTTCGGAGACATAGCCGAAGGGCGCGGTCGCGTCGGCGTTCAGTCCCTCGGCGCCGCGGTGCTGTTCGATGGCCAGAACGCCGCCCGGCTTAAGGGCCTTGAAGAAGGCCTGCATATAGGGGGCGGTGCGGTCGGAGCGATGCCAGTTGTGCAGGGCGCGGGCGACGACGACGAGGTCCGCGGTCCCGTCGGCGACGCCCATGCTCTCGACCGGGCGGTTGACCGCCACATAGGTCCCGCCGGTCGCCGCGGCGTAGGGCTCGAGGATGTTGCGCCACCAGCCCGCGCGGCCGGGCTCGATCTCGACCACGGTGGATCCCGGCGTCAGGCCCCAGAAGGTCAGGGTCTCGAACGGATGGCGGTAGACGTCGCGGGCGATGTCGGCGGCGGGCCGGGCGTCAGAGCCCACGGCGGCCTGGAGGGCGGCGTCCTCCTGCAGGACCGGCGGCGTCATGGCGGCGCGGCGCACCGTGCGCTGGGCCGCCGTCTCGTTCAGGGCCGGGAGGGTCGGCAAGGCCTGGGCCGCGGCGATCGACGGCAGGGCGAGGGCGGTGGTCACGGCGAGGGCCAGCAGACGCATCGGGGGTCTCCACTAAGGTGCGGGCGAACCCTACGGCCTGTGCGCGCGGGGGCAAGTGTTCGTCGTCGTCGGCGGCGGATTGGCGCGGTCTTCAGGTGGTCTTGACGCCGCGCGAACGCTTCCCACATCGGATGCGAGGCCGCCGGTTCCCGGGGCCTCCAGACCGGACGGGGCCGATTCCGGACCGTCGGGGCTGAACTCCCACCGCCGTCCCGGGCCAAAAACGCTGGGGCGGTTCAACCTTGCTGATCCTCAGGAGGATGACTGATGCGTACCTATGATTTCACCCCGCTGTACCGTTCCGCCGTCGGCTTCGATCGTCTGGCGGGCCTGCTGGAAAGCGCCGCGCGCACCAGCCAGGAAAACGGCTGGCCGCCCTACAACATCGAGACCACGGGCGAGAACGCCTATCGCATCGAGATCGCGGTGGCCGGCTTCAAGCCCGAGGAACTGACCCTCGAGGTCAAGGAAAACCTGCTGACCGTGACCGGCCGCAAGACCGCGAACGACGACGCGGGAACCGGCCGCACCTATCTGCATCGCGGCCTGGCCGAGCGCGACTTCGAGCGCCGCTTCCAGCTGGCCGACTATGTGGTCGTGAAGAGCGCGGACCTGGCTGACGGTCTGCTGTCGATCGAATTGAACCGCGAACTGCCGGAGGCCCTGAAGCCCCGCCAGATCGAGATCAACACCGGTCAACGGCTGATCGAGGGCAAGAAGGCCAAGGCGGCCTGAGCCGCCGGACTGGCTGAATGAGAAAGGGCGGCGTTCGCGCCGCCCTTTTTTCGTGCGTCAGAGCTGGAGGGGCGGAAACAGCTCGGGCAGGCCGCGCACGCCCAGCAGGACCGCTTCGGTCAGGTCGGTCTGGGTCATGACGGCGCCGTGCAGCATGGCCCGGCTGAGATCGGCTCCGGCGAGCACCGCGCGGTTCAGGTCCGCGCCCGAAAGGTCCACGCCTCTCAGACAGGCGCCGGTGAGATCGGCCGGCAGCAGCCGGTCGGCGGCGATCATCAGCGGCCCCAGCCTGGCGCCGCGCAGGTCCGAGCCGTTCAATCGCGCCCGGGCCAGCCGCGCCCCGCGCAGGTCCGCGCCCTTGAGATTGACCGAGCGCAGGTCGGCCCCCTCGAGGTGGGCGCCCTGGAGCTGAACCCCCTCCATGTCGAGACCGTAGAAGACCGCGCCCTTGGCCGACAGGGCGGTCAGATTGTAGCCGTTGATCGAGCGCAGCGCCCGCAGGTCGACGCCGTCGAAGACGGAAGGACGGCCCTGGACGCCGCCGGTCTCGCACCACTGGGCGTGTTCGGCCAGCATTTCGGCGGCCGGCATCTTGCCCACCGGGGCGCCCGACGACCGGTCGTCCGTAAGCGCGCCCGTCATATTGGCCCCGTCCGTCCGCCACATGGTCATCTTGACCCCGACCAGGACGGCGTCGCGCAGGTCCGCGCCCGACAGGTCGGCGCCCGACAGATCGGCGCCGGCCAGGTCAGCGCCGCGGAAGCTGGCCTGTTTGAGGTTCGCCCGGACCAGCTTGCAGTCCTTCATGATGGCGTCGGTGAAGTCGGCCGCGACCGCGACCACGCCCGTCAGCTTGGACCGCTCCAGATTGGCGCCCGCCAGACAGGCGCCCTGGGCCTGGGTGTCCTGCCGCGACTTGGCCTCGACCACGCGGAAGCCGAGCTTGGAGTCGGCGGCGGCGACGGTGCCCTCGCGCAGGTCCGCCTCGAACAGGTCGGCCCCCGACAGGTCCGCCCCGCGCAGGCAGGCCCCGCGCAGATCGGCCCGGCGCATGCTGGCGTCGGTCAGGACGCAGTCCTGCATGTCGGCGCCGAAGAAGGTGGCGTTGTCGAGCTTGGCCCCGCTCAGGTTCGTTTCATGCAGCGACGCGGCGGCGAAGTCGGCGTCGGCCAGGTTGCGGCCGGCGAGGTTGAGGCCGGACAGGTCCATCCAGGCCAGCACCGCGCGGGCGCCGCCCGGCTTGGCTTGCCACAGGCGGTCGTGGCGGGCGCAGATGGCGTCCAGCTCGGCCTGGTCGATACGCCTTCTGGCGTTGGGGTTGGCGGGGGCGGACGACATGATCCCGTTCTGGCACACCGGCGCTTAAGGAAGGCTGAAATGGTTACCGACGGAGCCTTGATCCGCCGTTACGAAATTCCCGGCCCGCGGCCCGCTGTCAGGCCGTAAGCAGACCCTGGGCCTGAAGCGCGTCGGCCAGTTCGCCCGGACTGACCCAGACGCGGGTGTAGCCGGCCTCGCCGAGGCGCTGGAGTTCGGTGGTCAGGTCGGCCTTGGCCGAGGCGGCGAAGCGGGCGTCGTAGCCGGCGCCGTCCTCGCTGATGCGGACCATGGGCCGGCCGGTCTCGACCCGGTGCAGATAGCCCTCGTAGAGCACCGCCGCCTCCTGGGCCAAAAGGCCGGTCTCGACCTCGAGCCCCGCCTTCCGGAGCCGTTCGACGCCGCGGCCGGCGGCGAAGGGCGAGGGATCGACGGCGGCGACGACGACGCGGCTGATCCCGGCGTCCATCAGATAGTTGGAGCAGGAGGTCCGGCCCGACGAGCGGGCTCCGCACGGTTCCATCGTCACATAGGCGGTGGCGCCGCGCGCCTTGTCGCCGGCGGCGGGAACGGCCTGTTCCTCGGCGTGGGGACGTCCGCCCGGCGCGGTCACGGCCTCCGAGACCACGTCCCCGTCCCTGACGATGACGCAACCGACCGAGGGATTGGGCCAGGTCTGGCCCATGCCGGCCTTGGCCAGGGCGATGGCCCGCCCCATGAAGCGGATGTCGTCGGAGGTCTGCTGGGCGGTGGTCATTCGCTCACCTTCGGCAATTCGGTGGCCCGGTCCGCGTCCAGATAGCGGGCGGCGACGGGCTTCAGACCGGCGTCCAGATCGATTTCCAGCGGATTGCCGGTCGGGATCTCGACGCCGACGATCTGGTCGTCGGGCACGGCGAACAGATGTTTGACGATGGCCCGCAGCGAGTTGCCGTGGGCGGCGATCAGCACGTCCTCGCCGGCCCGCAGGCGCGGGGCGATGGCGGCGTCCCAATAGGGCAGGACGCGGTCCAGCGTGGTCTTCAGGCTCTCGGTGTCGGGAATGGTCTGGCCCGTGTAGCGGGGGTCGGCGCTGAAGTCCCATTCGCCGCCGGGCGCGAGCGGCGGCGGGGGGATGTCGTAGCTGCGGCGCCAGATCTTCACCTGGGCGTCGCCGTGCAGGGCGGCGGTCTCGGCCTTGTCCAGCCCGGTCAGGCCGCCGTAGTGGCGCTCGTTCAGACGCCAGTCCTCGATCACCGGAACGTCCTTCAGCCCGGCGGAGTCCAGCGCCAGCGCCCCGGTGCGTTTCGCGCGGGTCAGGACCGAGGTGAACATGACGGCGGGATGGAAGTCCGCGTCCCGGATCAGCTCGCCGCCGCGTCGCGCCTGGGCCTCGCCCTCGGCGGTCAGGTCGACGTCGACCCAGCCGGTGAAGCGGTTCTCGAGGTTCCACTGGCTCTGGCCATGGCGCAGCAGGATCAGGCGGGGCATTCACGTCTCCGAACAGTCCTGCGGGCGTAGGACCGGCGGCGGCGTGGGTCAAGCCGAGCGCAGACGGCGAAGACGGCATGGGGCGCCGCGCAAAGACCGCCGATGCGAAGCCCTGCATGAACTGCAATTGCCGGAACGCCGTCCACGCCATCACCGCCGTTGCAGCCAAGGACGGGGACCGGCGTTGATGTGGCCCCGTTGTTGTGACGTGGAGGCCGCCTGCTATACCGGGCGCCGCTCTCCGACAGGACCCGAACATGATCAAGCCCCGCCAGGACCTTCGCCCCAACACGGCAGACTACGAGACCGTGCCGCTGGTGAAACCGACGGGGTTCCGCGAGTACGACGCGCGCTGGATCCTGGAGAAGGAGATCAACCTGCTGGGCATCCAGGCGCTGGGCCTCGGCCTCGCCACCTATGTCCACGAGATCGGCCAGACGCCGCGCATCGTCGTGGGCCATGACTACCGCTCCTACTCCCTGTCGGTGAAACAGGCCCTGACGCTGGGGCTGCTGGAAGGCGGGATGGAGGTGCTGGACATCGGCCTGGCCCTGTCGCCGACCGCCTATTTCGCCCAGTTCGAGCTGGACGCGCCCTGCGTGGCCATGGTCACGGCCAGCCACAACGAGAACGGCTGGACGGGCGTGAAGATGGGGGCCCAGCCGCCCCTGACCTTCGGCCCCGACGAGATCGGGCGACTGAAAGACATCGTGCTGAACGGCGAAGGCGTGAGCCGCAAGGGCGGGTCGCTGACGCGCGTCGAGGGCTTCCGCGAGGCCTATCTGGCCGACATCGTCTCCAAGGTGAAGCTGACGCGGCCGATCAAGGTCGTGGCCGCCTGCGGCAACGGCACGGCGGGCGCCTTCGCGCCCGAGGCCCTGCGCCGCATGGGGGCCGAGGTGATCGAGATGGACACCGAGCTCGACTACACCTTCCCCAAATACAATCCGAACCCGGAAGACCACGCCATGCTGGTGCAGATGGCGGCCAAGGTGCGCGAGACGGGCGCCGACCTGGCGCTCGGCTTCGACGGCGACGGCGACCGCTGCGGCGTGGTGGACGATACGGGCGAGGAGATCTTCGCCGACAAGATCGGCCTGATGCTGGGCCGCGACCTGAGCGCCCTGCATCCCAACGCGACCTTCGTCGTCGATGTGAAATCGACCGGCCTGTACAAGACCGACGAGGTGCTGAAGGCCAATGGCGCGACCACCGTCTACTGGAAGACGGGCCACAGCTACATCAAGCGCAAGACCGCCGAACTGGGGGCGCTGGCCGGGTTCGAGAAGTCGGGCCATTTCTTCTTCAACGCCCCGCTGGGGCACGGCTATGACGACGGGATCGTCGCCGCGGGCGCGGTGCTGGCCATGCTGGACCGGAATCCGGGGAAGAAGCTGTCGGAGCTGAAGGCCGCCCTGCCTGATGCGTGGACGTCGCTGACCATGTCCCCGCACTGCGACGACGAGCTGAAGTACGAGGTGCTGGAGCGGATCGTGGCCGAGTATCAGGCGCTGGCCGACGCGGGCGGATCCATTCTCGGCCGCAGGATCGTCGAGGCCATCACCGTCAACGGGGTGCGGGTTCACCTCGAGGACGGCTCATGGGTGCTGGTGCGGGCGTCCTCGAACAAGCCCGAGCTGGTGGTGGTGGTCGAGAGCATGCGCTCGGCCGACGACATGCGGGCCCTGTTCCGCGAAGAGGTGAAGCCGCGGCTGGCGAAATACGCCGAGGTCGGGGCGTATAACCAGGAGATCTGAGGGGTCTCGCCCGCCCTTCCCCGTCATTCCGGGGCGCTCGAAGAGCGAACCCGGAACCCAGGGGGCTCGCGCCGAGGGTCGATGAGGCCGTGATGGAGCCCGGTCGCCTGGGTTCCGGGTTCCTCGCTACGCTCGGCCCCGGAATGACGAAGTTGGGTGAGTTACCGCGGCGCCCGCTTGGCCAGGATCCGCTGCAGGGTCCGCCGGTGCATGCCCAGCCGCCGCGCCGTCTCCGAGACATTGTGGTCGCACAGCTCGTAGACGCGCTGGATATGCTCCCAGCGGACGCGGTCGGCGCTCATGGGATTGTCGGGCGGCTCGGGGGCCTCGCCGGTCGAGAGCAGGGCCTTGACCACGTCGTCGGCGTCGGCGGGCTTCTGCAGATAGTCGACGGCGCCGGCCTTGACCGCCGCCACGGCGGTGGCGATGGCGCCGTAGCCGGTCAGCATGACGATGCGGGCGTCCTCGCGCCGGTCGCGGATGGCCTCGACGATCTTCAGGCCGTTGCCGTCCTCGAGCCGCATGTCCAGCACGGCGAAGGCGGGGACCGAGGTCTTCAGCGCGTCATTGGCCTCGGCCAGGGAGGCGGCGAGGGTGACCTCGAACCCCCGGCTTTCCAGCGCGCGGCCCAGACGGGTGCGCAGGGCGTTGTCGTCGTCCAGCACCAGCAGGGTCTTGTCGGCGAGGGCTGCGATACGGTCTTCGGCTTCGGACATCGGTGTCTCCTGAAAGCTCAAGTCGGTAACGGCGAAGCTGCGGTCAAGGTTCAGCGGCGGGGGTGCGACATCACGACGAGACCTCGAGCGCGGGACGGGACCAGCGCACGGCGACGCGCGCGCCCTTCGGCTGGCCCTTTCCGCCATCCCCGGTCCCCACGAAAACCTTGCCGCCGGTCCGTTCGAGCAGGGTTCGGGCGATGAAGAAACCCAGACCCATGCCGCCCTGGCTGGGGGCGATGGCCTCCGGCTGCGGGGCGGGGACGCCCTTCCGGGTCTTGCGCCCGGGGGCGGCGGCGGCGACCGAGGCGGCGATCTGGGCCGCCAGGGCGCGCCGCGCCTTGCCCTGGGGCCGGCTGGTCACATAGGGCTCGCCGAGCCGGGGCAGGATGTCGGCGGGGAAGCCGGGGCCGTCGTCCACCACCTCGATCTCGATGAAGCCGGCGTCGACGACGGCGCGGACGCGGACCTTGGAGGCGGCGAAGTCGGCGGCGTTCTCGACCAGGGTCGACAG
The DNA here is from genome assembly GCF_036677305.1 of Brevundimonas sp. GTDB lineage: Bacteria > Pseudomonadota > Alphaproteobacteria > Caulobacterales > Caulobacteraceae > Brevundimonas. The sequence goes on from NZ_JAKFEB010000065.1 coordinate 20,431, forward strand.
GCCGTGGATGACCTCGGGCAGGCGGCGGACGCGGGGCGCGGGCTCGCCCGAGGCGGTGCGGACCTCGACCGTGAAGGCCAGGTCGAAGCCGCGGTGGGGCTCGATGACCTCTTCCAGCAGGGCCTTGAGACCGACCACGGCGAAGGCGGCGTCGCCCTCTTCCGGCTGCTGGGACAGGCGTTTGAGGATGTCGCGGCAGCGCTCGGCCTGCTGCAGGATCAGGGCGGCGTCCTCGGCGGCGGCTCCGTCCTTGGCCGAGGCCCGCAGCAGTTCCCGGGCCACGACCTGGATGGTGGCCAGGGGGGTGCCCAGTTCGTGGGCGGCGGCGGCGGCGAGCCCGCCCAGGGCGGCCAGCCGTTGTTCGCGCTGCAGCACGTCCTGGGTGGTGGCGAGGGCCAGTTCCAGCTTCTCGGCGTCGGCGGCGACGCGCCAGGCGTAGCCGGAGGTGAAGATGACCCCGGTGAACAGCGCCAGGCCGACCCCGAAGCGGTAGAGGGGCGGCAGGTTGATCTCGGTCCCCGCCTGCCAGGGCAGGGGCAGCGAGAAGAAGAACAGGGCGGTGGTCGAGATCAGCACCAGAAGGCCCATCAGGGCCGCCTGACGCCCCGGCAGGGAGGCGGCCGCAACGGTCACGGGCGCGACCAGAAGCAGGCAGAAGGGGTTCTGCAACCCGCCGGTCAAGGCCAGCATGATCGACAGCTGCAGGATGTCGAAACCCAGATGCGCCGCCGTCATCCGTCCGTCGGGCAGGGAGCCGTCGGTGCGTTTCAGGCGGGCGGTGGCGTTCAGGTTCATCGCCACGCTGGAGGCGATCACGGCCAGACAGCCCCACAGCGGCAGGTCGAAATGGAAATACAGCGCGGCGACCGCGATCGTCGCCGTCTGCCCGACGATGGCCATCCAGCGCAGGATGACGAGAGTTCGCAGCGACAGGCCCCGGCTGCGGCGCGGCATGTTGCGCCATGCGGGGAACGGGCCCGCTTCGTCGGGCCCCGACGTGGGCCCCGACGTGGGCGTAGGCTGCGGCGTGGAGGGCTCTTGGGACAGGCTCACAGGTCTTCTATAGACCGGACGCGCGCGGGGTGCGCGTTTTCCAAGAGAGCCGCGATGCCGCGCCGTTCCATCCTGCTGTTCGCCGGCGCCTGCATCGCCGTCGCCGCCGCCCTGGCGATCACGACGATCGTCGTGGTCAACCAGCGCGAGGGGGCGATTCCGCCGCTGGAGACCTCGACGGGCCAGCCGTCCGTCGGCGGACCGTTCCAGCTCGTGAATCAGGACGGGCAGACGGTCGACCAGACCATGCTGGACGGGAAGTGGTCGCTGGTCTTCTTCGGTTTCACCTACTGCCCCGACTTCTGCCCCACGACCCTGACGGCGCTGGAGGCGACGAAGCAGCAGATGGGGGCGAAGGCGAAGGACGTGCAGATCGTCTTCGTCTCGGTCGATCCCGAGCGGGACACGCCGCAGGCGCTGAAGGACTATCTGTCGTCCGACGGCTTTCCGCAGGGGGTGATCGGCCTGACGGGGGCGCCCGAACAGGTCAAGGCGGCGGCGGACGTCTACCGCGCCTACTTCCAGAAGGTCGGCGAGGGCGAGGGCTACACCATGAACCACTCGCTGACCGTCTATCTGATGGGGCCGGACGGGAAATTCCGCACCGCCCTGGCCCATGATCTGGGACCGGAGCGCGCCGCCCAGGTGATCGAACGGACCATGGCGCGGGGCTGAAATTCTCCCTCCCCCTTGTGGGGAGGGTGGCGGAGGCGAAGCCGACGCCGGGTGGGGGCGGCCGGGCAAAGCATACGCCGGAGCTTGCGTCGCAGAGTCCTCCCCACCCGGTCGCTTCGCGACCACCCTCCCCACAAGGGGGAGGGAGAATCGTGTTGCATCGCTAATCTTTTTGCAGTGCGATGCGTTCTATGGTGCTCTGCCGCGTAACGGCGGGGGCCGTCTCAAGGATTCCATGCTCTATTCGCTTCACGAGCTCGCCTATCACTCGGCGACGCCGTTCCGGTTCGGGGCCCAGATGGCCCGTCAGTTCTGGAGTTCTCCGTTCAACCCGGCCTCGGACACCGCGATCGGCCGCACGGCCTTCGCTTCGGCCGAGCTGTTCGAGAGCGTGACGCGCCGCTACGGCAAGCCCGCCTGGGGTCTGGAGACCATCGACATCGGCGGCAAGCCGGTGCGGACGACCGAACAGGTCATCTGGTCGTCGCCCTGGTGCAAACTGGTGCGGTTCGCGCGGCACATCGGCGACCTGAAGCGGGCGAAGAAGCCCGCGGTCGCGCCGGCGGTGCTGATCGTCGCCCCGCTGTCGGGCCACTACGCCACCCTGCTGCGCGGCACGGTCGAGGGCTTCCTGCAGGACCACGACGTCTATGTCACCGACTGGACCAACGCCCGTCAGGTGCCGATGCTGGAGGGCCGCTTCGACTTCTTCGACTATATCGACCACGTCCGGACCATGCTGGCCCAGATCGGGCCGCGCGCCCACGTCGTCGGCGTCTGCCAGCCCGGACCGCCCGTTCTGGCCGCCTGCGCCCTGATGGCCGAGGATGAGGATCCGAACCGCCCGGCCTCGATGACCTTCATGGGCTCGCCGATCGATGCGCGGCTGTCGCCGACGGTGACCAATGAACTGGCCGAGGAGAAGCCCTTCGCCTGGTTCAAGTCGAACATGATCCATACCGTGCCCTGGCCCTATCCGGGCTTCGGCCGGCGGGTCTATCCGGGCTTCGTCCAGCTCTACAGCTTCATGTCGATGAACGAGGACAAGCACGTCGACGCCCATCGCCGCTATTTCGAGGACCTGGTCTCGGGCGACGGCGACGGCGCGTCCAAGCACGAGGAATTCTACGACGAATATCTGTCGGTGCTGGACCTGTCGGAAGAGTTCTACCTCCAGACGATCGACATCGTCTTCCAGCAGCACCTGCTGCCGCGCGGCCTGCTGGAGCACCGCGGGCGCCGGGTCGATCTGACGAAGATCACCGACATCGGCCTGATGACGGTCGAGGGCGCGAAGGACGACATCTCGGGCGTGGGCCAGACCCAGGCGGCGCATACGCTGTGCGCCAGCCTGCCGGACGATCTGCGCAAGCTGTACGTCCACCCCGAGGTCGGCCACTACGGCGTCTTCAACGGCCGCCGTTTCCGCGACGACATCTATCCGGCGGTGCGCGACTTCATCGCCAGGAACGAGGCCCTGAGTGCAGTACCGGAACGGCCAGCGGCTGCCGCCTGAGAGCCCTGAACGGCTCGGCGTCGCCGCGAGGCTGTCGGTCAATCCGCGCGCCCGGCGGCTGTCGATCCGTATCGACGCGCGGGCCGGCGAGGCGGTGCTGATCGCGCCGTCCGAGCGCAAGCTGGCCGACGTCGTCGCCTTCGCCCGCACCAAGGCCGCATGGATGCGCGAGCGTCTGGCCGAGCGGGTTCACGGAACGCCGCTGGAGCCGGGGGCGGTCATCGACCTGTTCGGCCGGCCGACGCGGCTGGTGGGTGTCGGCGGAGCCGGTGCGGCGCGGCTGATCGACGGCGCCGACGGGCCGGTCATCCAGTCCGGCGGCGAGGGCGAGGCCTTCGCCCGGCGGGTCGAGAATCTGTTCAAACGACTGGCGCGACAGGTGCTGGTCGAGCGCACCGACCACCATCTGCGGACCCTCGGCCAGCG
>NZ_JAKFEB010000066.1:0-26063 GCF_036677305.1 Brevundimonas sp.
GGCCGAGGCCGACAGGGCTTCGACCTTCTCCGTGCTCATCAGCGACATTTCCTTCAGGTCGATCTTGCGCGGATCGGTCAGGCCGGCCGCCATGATCTCCATGCGGGCGTTGATCACATCGCCCGCCGCCTGCAGCATCTCCCCGCCCGACAGCGCGGTGTTGGCGGCGCGCGCGCCGTCGCGGGTCAGGCGGCGGCCCGTTTTGATGGCTCTGTCGAATTGGGTCATGACCCTTGCTTGGGCCCCAATCACGTCTCCGGCAAGACTTCCGATTCGAAGTCGGCCACATCCTTCAGCAGGGCCGGGACCGCCGCGTCGATGATGGTCTGTCCCTTCTCCGGGCTGGCCTGGGCCGGGTCCGAGCCGATGCGGCCGTCGGGGAAGCGCGCGCGATAGTCGAGAGCGTCGCGGATCGGGCCGCTGGGCGCGATCTGCGGGCTGTAGTCGGCGATCTTGATGCGGTCGGGATAGGCGGCCTGAGTCACGGCGATCTCGGACGGGGTGGCGTGCATGCCGTGGCCGGTCGGGAACATGCGGGTGCACAGGCCGTGGACGCCGGGCAGGTCCCACCAGTTCTTCAGCTTCAGCACGAAGGGCGGCTGCTCCTCGACGAAGCTCCATTCGGCGTAGATTTCGGCGAAGGTCGCCTCGATGGTGGCGACGTTTCCGCCGTGGCCGTTGAGGAAATAGATCCGCTCGAAGCCGTGGCGGGCCAGCGACGACACCCAGTCGGTGATGGCGGCCATGAAGGTCGAGGGCCGCAGGCTGATCGTGCCCGCGAAGGCCAGGTGGTGCTGGGCCATGCCGATGTTGAAGGTCGGGGCGACGACCAGGCTCTCGTCCTGCTTCTCGGCCGCGTGGGCGATGATCTCGGGGCACAGCCAGTCGGTGCCCAGCAGGCCGGTCGGGCCGTGCTGTTCATTCGAACCGATGGGCACGACGACGGTCTTCGTCGTCTTCAGCCGCGCGTCGATCTCGGGCCATGAGGAGAGGTGGATCAGCATGGGGTACGCTCCGAACGTGTCAGGCGCGGTCTAGGCCGATTGGTCGGACAGGCCAACCGTCTCAGACGGCGAAGGCGCGCAGGAAGCGTCGGGCCGCCTCGGCGGCGCGGGCCTGCCGGTCGAAATCCGGATGAGGCACGCCCAGCACGGCGCGCAGATGGCCGTGGCCCAGCACCATGCCGGCGAACATCTCGGCCGCGGCGTCGGGATCGGGCACGCGCAACAGCCCCTTGCCGTCCTGTTCCTTCAGCCAGGCCGAAAGGCGGCGCAGGCCCTCGGCGGGACCGGCCTGATAGATGGCCTGGGCCAGTTCGGGATCGGTCGGCGACAGCAGGGCGACGCCCCGCATCGACGATCCCGCCGTCCTGGCCAGCAGCTTTTCCAGCAGGCCGGCGGCCATGGCCGTCAGCACCGTCTCGGGATCGCCGCCGGCGCGCAGGGGCGCGCTGATCGCGTCCGAGCGGCGGGCGGCCAGGGCCCGGCCGATCTCCACCTTGGACGGGAAGCGGTTGTACAGGGTCTGGCGCGACACCCCGGCCCGGCGGGCGATGGCGTCCATCGAGGTCAGGGCGCCCTTCTCGGAGAACAGGGCCAGGGCCGCGTCCAGGATGGCCTCGGTCTTGGTCTCGTCGATCTGTCCGGCGATGCGGGGCATCAGTGGGCGTCCAGCGGCGGTGCGTCGGCGGCGGGTCTGGCCGGGCGCGAGAACAGGGTGACGAAGGCCGCGAAGGCGCAGCCCACGGCCAGCATGGCGAAGGCGTCGCCGAACGCCAGCGTGGTGGCCTGTTTGTACAGCATGCCCGAGATCGCCTTCATCGCCGCGCCCGCAGGGTCGATCGACCCGGCGAACCGCTCCTGCATTCCGGCCAGCATGGCCTGCATGCCGCCGTTGGTCACGGAGATGTTCTGGGTCAGCTCGCTCATGTGCGAGGCGGTGTTGGTGGTCAGCGACGTGTTGAGCAACGCCAGGCCGAAGGCGCCGCCGACGTTGCGGCTGAGGTTCACCAGCCCCGAGGCGTTCTTGACCATGTGCGGCGGCAGGGTCGACATCGTCACCTGCTGGGCCGCGATCATCGCCATCATCACCCCGGCGCCGCGCAGGGCCTGAACCCCGGCGAACTGCCAGAAGCCCCATTCGCTGGTCACCGCATGGGCGTCCCACATGCCCCAGGCGCACAGCATGAAGCCGCCGAACATCAGGATGCGGGCGTCGACCTTGCGCACCAGCCGGCCCGCGAACGGCGCCGTGGCGAACATGGCCAGGCCCGAGACGACCATGGTCGTGCCGACCTCGGCCGCCGAATATTCACGCACCCGCGACAGGAACAGGGGCAGCAGGAAGGTGCCGCCGAACAGGGCCGCGCCCACGGTGAAGGTCATGATCACCCCGACCATGAAATTGCGGTTGGTGAAGGCCCGCAGCTCCACGACCGGATTGCTGTAGGTCAGCGACCGCCAGATGAAGGCGGGCCCGGTGACGGCGGCCAGAACGGCCAGCCACAGGATGGAGTCGTCCGAGAACCAGTCGTTCTTCGACCCTTCCTCGAGCACGAACTGCAGGCTCATCAGGAAGGTCGCCATCAGGGCCAGGCCCCACCAGTCGAAGCCCCTGGCCAGCGACGGATCGCCCTTGTCGAAATTGGCGTAGCGGCCGACGAGGAACAGCACCAGCAGTCCGGGCGGGACGTTGATGAAGAACAGCCAGCGCCAGCTCAGCTGCTCGGTCAGGTGCCCGCCCAGGGTCGGGCCGACGGTCGGCGCCAGCGTCACGATCAGGCCCATGATGACGCTGGCCGTGATCCGGTGTTTCGGCGGGAAGGCGGTGAAGGCGACGGCGAAGACGGTGGGGATCATGGCCCCGCCGACGAAGCCCTGCAGCGCCCGGAAGAAGATCATGGCGTCGATCGACGACGACAGGCCCGTGGCCACGCTCATCAGCATGAAGCCGGCGCAGGAGACGAGGAACACCTTCTGCGTCCCCCACAGCCGCGACAGATATCCCGACAGGGGGATCATCACGACCTCGGGGATCAGATAGGCGGTCTGGATCCAGCTGATCTCGTCGGCCGAGGCGCCGACCCCGGCCTGGATCTGGGGCAGGGACGAGGCCACGATCTGGATGTCGAGAATGGCCATGAACTGGCCGATCACCATGCCGGCGAAGCCCAGCAACAGGATCGTCCAGTTGATCTTCGGCTCGGACGGGCGCGCTCCGGCCGCCGCGGGGGCGGCGGCGGTCACTCGGCCCTAGCCCCCGTATCGGCGGCGGCCGTAGTCACGGTCCCGGTCCCGGCCTCGGCGAAGCTGAGCCCGCCGCGGCTCTTCAGGTCGACCCTGACCTCGACCGACAGGCCGGGCCGCAGGGCGGCGGCGGACTCATGGTCGACGCGGATGCGCACGGGCACGCGCTGGGTGATCTTGGTGAAATTGCCGGTCGCGTTCTCGATCGGGATCAGGGCGAACTCCGAACCGGTGGCCGGCGAGAAGCTGTCGATATGGCCGGTCAGATGCTGGCCCGGGAAGGCGTCGGCGCTGATCTCCACCGTCTGGCCGAGGCGCAGGCGGTCGAGCTGGGTCTCCTTGAAATTGGCCACCACATAGGCGTCGCCCAGCGGCACGATCGACAGGATCTGGCCGCCCGGACGCACGTACTGGCCGACGCGCACGCCGCGCGCCCCGATCACGCCGCCGACGGGCGCGCGGATGACGGTGCGGTCCAGCGCGATGCGGGCCTGTTCGACCTGGGCGCGGGCGACATCGACGGCGGCCAGGCTCTGGCTGCGGGTCGAGCCCAGCACCCCGGCGGTGCGTTGTTCGGCGACAAGCGCCGCCTCTGCTTCGGCCACGGTCGCCTGCGCTGTGCGGGCGCCGGCCTGTTCGGACTGGATGCGCTGTTGCGAGACCCAGCCCTGCTCGGCCAGCTTGCCGTAGCGGTCGACCTGCTGGCGGGCCAGATCGGCCTGGGCCTGGGCCTGGGCGACGCCGGCGGCGCGCGAGGCGATCAGGGCCTGTTCCTGCGCCGCGCGGGCGTCGACATTGCCCACGGCGGCGATCACCGAGGCCAGGTTGGCCTCGGCCTGGGTCAGGGCGGCGCGCGCGTTTGCGTCGTCCAGCCGGATCAGGATCTGGCCCGGTTCGACGCGCTGGTTGTCGGCCACCAGCACCTCGACGACATAGCCGTCGATCTGGGGGCTGACCTCGGTGGTGTCGGCGGCGACGAAGGCGTTGTCGGTGGCCTCCCATCGCTGCTTGCCCTGCCACCAGACCACGCCGCCGATGACGACGGCCACGGCGACGACGGCGCCGACGATCAGGGGAAGGCGTTTTTTCAGTGCAGGCGACAGGGCCATGGCGGACGCTCGAAGGGACGGTGTCGGGGAGGACGGCTGAAAAATAGACGATGTTGTCCAGAAATCAATGACGCCCCTTCCGACGCTGAAACACGTCGTGTTTCGCATCCTTGTGAGGTCGTGACCGGCGCCCTCCAATCAGGTCTTGGGCGGTCGCCGGAAGCGGGCTAGGCTTCCCGCCAGCGTTGTGCCGGGGGTGGGGTCGTTCTGTGGGTTTTCGTCTGTCGGGCGCGCTGGTCGCCGCACTTGTCCTCGCCGTCGTCGGGACCGCCCGGGTTAGCGCACAGGTTGTCGGGACGCCGTCCGCCGCCGAGGCCGCGCAGACCAGCGGCCTGATCCCGATCGACCCGGATGTCCGCCAGGGCGTCCTGCCCAACGGCCTGCGGTACGTCGTCCTCGCCAATCCCCGTCCGGACGGCGCCGCATCCCTGCGGCTGCTCATCAAGGCGGGGAGTTTCGAGGAGGCGGACGACGAACGCGGGATCGCGCATTTCCTCGAACACATGGCCTTCAACGGCACCCGGAACTTCCCCGAGGGCACGCTGCAGGCGCGCTTCGCCGACGCCGGCATCGCCTTCGGACGGGATCAGAACGCCCGCACCAGCGGCTTCGCCACGGTCTACACCCTGGACGTCAACGCCGCCGACGACGCCCGCCTCGACCTCGCCTTCGACTGGCTTTCGGATGTCGCCGACGGACTGGATTTCGATCCCGAGGCGATCGAGCGGGAGAAGGGCGTCGTCCTGGCCGAACGTGACGGCCGCCTCGGCCCGGCGTGGGATTACCAGCAACGCTACCAGGCCTTCATCGCCCCGGGCCTGCGCGGTCCCGCCAGGCCGGCTATCGGCGAGGTCGAGGATATCCGCCGCATCGACGCGGCCCGTCTGACCCGGTTCCGCAATCTCTGGTACCGGCCCGACAACGCCGTTCTGGTCGTGGTCGGCGACCTGGACGAGGCCGCGATCGTGGCGCGCATCGAGGCCGCCTTCGGCGGCTGGCGCGCCACGGGCGAGGGCGGGGTCCGCGCCGCGGCCGGCACGCCGGATCTCTCCCGGCCCCTCGACGTGATGGTCGCAGCGGAACGGCAGCAGGGCACGGGGATCAGCCTGTGCCGGGTCCAGCCCTATGTGCGACAGGGCCCGGACAGCTTTTCCCGGCGGGAATTCTACATCGCCCGCAGCATGTGGCTGTCTATCGCCAATCGTCGGCTTGCGCGCCTGGCCCAGGGCGACAACCCGCCCCTGGTGAACGCCAGCTTCAGCACATCAGGCTGGCTTCGCGAGTCCGCCTACACCTGCCTGACCGTAGCCCCGAGAAGCGACCAGCGCTGGCGCGAGGCGCTGGACGCGGCGGTGGACGAACTGCATCGCCTCGAGGCGCATGGCGTCCGCCCCGACGAGATCGAGCGCAATGTGCTGGCCCAGCAGAAGTCGAGCGCCGAAGCGGTCGCCAATGCGGGCACGCGGTTTTCCAGCGCGCTCGCCAACGCCCTGTTGAGCTCGGAAGGCGGCCATGAGGTGGACGGGGCGGGATTCGTCAGCCCCGCGGAATCGCTTCGCATCTACGACCTGATCGCCCCCCGGATGACGCCCGAGCGGGTCAACGCCGCCTTCCGGGCCGACTGGTCCGGATCGGAACCGCTGATCGCCGTCACCATGCCGGCCCCGCCGACCGACCGCGCGGTTCGCGGCGCCTGGCGGGCGGCGGATCGCCGTCGCGCGCCTCCCCCGTCGACCGCCCCGGCCGGCGAGGCCTGGGCCTATGCCGACTTCGGTCCCGCCTCGGCCGTCGCGTCCCGCGAGGAGATCGCCGAGCCCGGCTTCGTGCGCCTCGTCTTCGCGAACGGGGTGGTGATGAATTTCAAGTCCGTCGCCTTCACGCGCGACAGCATCCAGATCTCGGTACGCTTCGGCGACGGCGTGCGCGAACTCGATCCCGCCGACCAGAACCCGGCCCGCTTCGCCGCCCAGTTCTTCGCCGTCGGCGGGCTGGGCCGCCACAGCTACATGGAGATGACGGACCTGTTCCCCGGCCGCCGCTACCAGCAGTCGCTGGCGCTGTGGAGCGACACCTTCGTCATGCGCGGTTCCACCCGGCCGGCCGATCTCGAACTGCAGCTGCAGATGCTGGCGGCCGCCTTCGCCGATCCCGGCTTCCGCTCCGACTTCGACAGCGTCCGCGCGACCAATGTCGCCAACCTCTATCGCCAGCTCCGCACGGATCCGGGGTTCATCGCCAGCGAGAGCCTGCTGACGGCGGTCCAGCCGGGCAGCCCCAGGGCGCTGCCGGCGCGTGAGACCGTGCTGTCGTGGGACCAGGCCGCCTTCCGCCGGATCCTGTCTCCCGCCCTGTCCGGCGCGCCGCTCGAGGTCACCGTCGTCGGCGACGTGGACGAGGCGACCGCCGTCCGGCTGGTCGGCGCCACCTTCGGAGCGCTTCCGCCCCGCCCGCCGCGCGACGCGCGCCGCGCCGACGCCTGGTTCCTGCGCTATCCCGAACGGGTCGAGCCGGTTCTGGCGGAACACGAAGGCTCGACCGAACGAGGACTGGTCACCCTGACCTGGCCCCTGTTCGTCGGCTCGCCCGAGCAGCGGCGGGAACAGCGGGTCCTCTCCCTGCTTCGCTCGGTCCTCAACAACCGGATCCGCGATGAAGTCCGCGAGAAGCTGGGGGCCAGCTATGCGCCCTCGGTGTCGATCTCGCTCCTCGACAATGCGGACCAGGGCGCGCTGCAGGTCTCGGTCGAAACCCGGCCCGACCAGATCGCCGCGGTCCGGGCGGCCGTCGTCGAGGTGGCGGCCCTGATCGCCGCGGGGGATATCGACGCCGCCCAGCTCGAGGCCGCGCGACGCCCGGCGCTGGACGCCGCCCTGACCGAACGCGAGACCAACACCTGGTGGCTCCAGACCCTGGACGGCTCCAGCCGGGATCCCCGGTCGCTCAGGGACGCCCTGGACTGGACCGATCAATACCGGTCCCTGACGGTCGAGGAAGTCCGCGCCGCCGCCGCGCGGTGGCTGTCGACGCCGCCCATCGTCGTCGAGGTCCGGCCGAAGGTCGTTCCGGTCGTCGCACCGGTGACTCGCTGATCGCTCCATGCCGGCGCGGGCGCCGGATTGACCCTGAACCCCGCCGAACTCACTCTGGCGTCAGGAGGCGCGAATGAACCGCGGCGTGGCCATTTTTCTGGTGTTCCTCGTGCTCGCCGCCGCGCTCCTTGCGGGCGGGATCAGTTCCCGCGGCGGGCGCTATTTCGATCCTCATCTCAGCCGGGGATCCTATCCCTGCACGCTTGATCCGGACCCCGGAAAGCGAGGGCCGCTGGACTGGGATATCGATGGCTGGATCGCCGAGCCGCTGCGCAAGGTCGGTGAGCCTTCTCTCTATTTCGAGAAGCCGGCCGGGAACACGACCACCCTGAGGTTCACCTTCCTGCCCTCGTTCACCGACCCCGTGATCGTGAGGATCGACGATCTGTACGGCGATCATCCTCGCCTGACCGCCACCCGGGAGAAGGATCAGGTCGTGGTGCGGGAAGGCCCCGATCACCTCGTGCGCGATCTGTCGAAGGCCGAACTCGAACCGCTCCTGGCCTTTCTGGAATCGACCCGGGTGCTCAACCTGCCGCCGGACTCCTGCCTGAGCGGGATCGATGGCGTCATCTTCCTGATCGAGGCGAACGGACCGGACGGCTACCGCTTCATCAACCGGTGGGGCGTGAGCCAGGGGCCGGTCTATGACCTCGGCAACCTGATGTTCCAGCTGACCGGTTGGCCCAACGGCGAGCAGGGACCGGATCGAAACAGGGAAGGGTATCGCAGCGGAACGGGACCGGACGGCAAGCCATGGCCGAGACCGGACTTGACCCCGGCTCCTGAAATCTGACCTTGGCCTTCCCGGCGGAAGCCTCCGACTGACGAAGCCCGATGGCCCGACCTGCGACACCCAAATCCCGCGCAAGCAGCGTCAAACCCGCCCTCAAACGCCCCGCCGTCATGACCGGCGCGGCCATCCCCGTGCTCGGCTGGCCGCCGGACGAGGATCGGGTCGAGGCCATCTTCGAACGGCTGTCGGCGGTCATGCCCGAGCCGAGGACCGAGCTGAATTTCTCCAGCCCCTACACCCTGGTCGTCGCCGTCGCCCTGTCGGCCCAGGCCACGGACGTCTCGGTCAACAAGGCGACGGACAGGCTGTTCAGGGTCGCCGACACCCCGGAGAAGATGCTGGCGCTGGGCGAGGCCGGACTGGTTCCCTACATCGCCTCCATCGGCCTCTATCGCGGCAAGGCGAGGAACGTCATCGCCCTGAGCCGGATCGTACTGGAGCAGCACGGCGGCGAGGTGCCCCTGAACCGCACGGACCTGCAGGCCCTGCCCGGCGTGGGGCGCAAGACCGCCAGCGTGGTGTTGAACGAACTGGGGATCGAGCCCGCCATCGCGGTCGACACCCACGTGTTCCGCGTCTCGCACCGGCTGGGTCTGGCCAATGCGGCCACGCCCGACAAGGTCGAGGCCCAGCTGTTCCGCGTCGTGCCCGAGGCCTGGCTGCCCAAGGCCCACCACTGGCTGATCCTGCACGGCCGCTACACCTGCACGGCGCGCCGGCCGAAATGCAGCGCCTGTCTGATCAGCGACCTGTGTCCCTCGCGGGCGGGGCTTCAGGCGCTGGGGGAGGCTGTCTGAAGAAGTGGCTAGTGGCTAGTGGCTAGTGGCTCGTGGCTGGCCACCGCCTGTGGGGCGTCACGGGCAGCGCCGCCCTTCCGCCGCCATCGATGCGATAATCACTAGCCACTAGCCACTAGCCACTAGCCACCTAAAGCCGCGCTCGCACCGCCTCGGCGAAGGCCAATCCCTTGTCAGGCGCCGATCCCAGATAGAAGTCCGGCTCGATCAGTTCGGCCTCCATCAGCAGCCAGCGGCCGTCGGCGCCGGGGGCCATGTCGATGCGCGCGTACAGCAGGTCCTCGCCGATCGCCGCCAGCGTCGCTTCCGCCAGCGCCAGGGCGTCCGCCGGCGGCTCGGCCAGGGCCGTGTAGCCGCCGCCGTACTGGACCTGGACCCGGAACTCGCCGGGCACGGGCCGTTTGTTGACGACGTGACTCAGCCGGCCGCCGAAGAACAGCAGGGAGGTCTCCCCCTCGGTCTCGATGGTCGGCAGATAGGGCTGGATCATCGCCGGACCCCGGGGCGCGTCGGTCAGCCGGTCGCCGCGCGACAGGCGCAACGTCTTCCAGGCCCCGCCCGAGACGCGCGGCTTGACCACCAGCCGGTCGGCGCCGAACCGGTCGAAGGCGGCGTCGACGTCGGCCTGGGTCGGGCTGTCGATCCAGATCGTCGCGGGCATGGCGATCCCCTTGTCGGCCAGCCGCCCGAGGTAGCTCTTGTCGGAGTTCCAGCCCAGCACCGACGGCGGGTTCAGCATCGTCAGTCCGGCGTCGGCCCAGGTCGCGCAGGCCTGGATCCAGCGGTCATGGTCGCGGTGATAGCCCCAGACGATCAGCGGCAGCACCAGCGGGAAACGCTTCAGGGCGCCGGCGTCCTCGACATGATCGGTCCAGGGCGTCGGCGCGACGGTCACGCCGGCCAGCGACAGGGCCTGGCCCAGACGCTCCAGCACCCCCGGCCACTGGCCGGCGTAGGACGGGTCGGACGGATCGGGGGTCAGGACGGCGACTTCGGTCATGACAGGCTCCTGACCGGGAATCGCCCGGGCGCGCAACACGGATTTCCTTGTCCCGGCATAAGGAAAGGGCCGGTGTGGCTGGCCAAGCGCGCCCCGGCCCGCTAAGGCGCGCCCATGACCCAAACCCCTACCTATGATGTCTGCGCCGTCGGCAATGCGATCGTCGACGTTCTCGCCCCCTGCGACGCCGCCTTCCTGACGGCCCAGGGCCTCACGCCCGGCTCGATGCAGCTGGTCGACGCAGGTCAGAGCGCCGCCCTGTACGCCGCCATGGCGGCCGGGGTCGAAGCCTCGGGCGGTTCGGCCGGCAACACCGTCGCCGGCGTCGGCAGCTTCGGCGGGCGGGCGGCCTATATCGGCAAGGTGGCCGACGACACCCTGGGCGGCGTCTTCACCCATGACATCCGCGCCGCCGGCGTCGCCTTCGACACGCCCCCGCTGACGGACGGCGCCGCCTCGGGCCTGGCCACCGGCGTCTGCATGATCAACGTCACGCCCGACGGCCAGCGCACCATGTGCACCTTCCTGGGCGCCGCCAACCAGCTGGAAGCCGCCGACATCGACGCCGACCTGATCGGCGCCTCGGCCATCGTCTATCTGGAAGGCTATCTGTTCGACCCGGCCCCGGCCCGCGCCGCCTTCGAGGCCGCCGCCGCCGCCGCCCACGCGGCGGGCCGCAAGGTCGCCATCACCCTGTCCGACACCTTCGTCGTCGCCCGCTGGCGCGCCGAACTTCTGGCCTTCATCGAGGCCTCGGCCGACATCGTCCTGGCCAATGAAGGCGAGCTGGCCGCCCTGTTCGAGACCGACGACTTCGACGCCGCCGCCGCCCGTCTGGCCTCGATGGTCCAGGTCGCCGCCGTCACGCGCGGCGAGGCCGGCTCGGTGGTCGTCTCGGGCGACGAACGCGTCGCCGTGGCGGCCTTCCCCGTCGACAAGGTGGTCGACACCACGGGCGCCGGCGACCAGTACGCCGCCGGCTTCCTGCTGGGTCTGGCCCGCGGTCTGTCGCTGGAGGACTCGGGCAAGCTGGGCTCGCTGGCCGCCTCGGAGGTCATCGCCCACTGGGGCCCGCGTCCGATGACGTCGCTGGAGCAGCTGGCGAGCAAGACGGGGCTGACCCTGGTCTGATCAGACGGGCGTTCCGGCCGAGGCCGAGAGGCGCAGGCCTTCGGCGGCCTTCAGGATTGCGGCGTGCCGGGCGGCCTTGGGCACGCCCTTGAGGCTCCGCGCCAGACGTTCGGCATCCCCCTTGGGCACGCCGTCCCACGCCCGCAGATGACAGAAGGACGGGACCGTGCGCCCGGACACGTCGATGTCGCCGACAAACCTGTTCGACGGCCGGGCGACGACATAGGCATGCCATTCCCCGGTTGATGTCTGGATTGCTACGAGGTGGGCCATGGGTCAAAGCCTCCGGATCGTCACATACAGGGCGCCGTCGCCGCCGTGGTGGCGGGCGGCCGGGGCGAAGCCCGAGACCACGCCCCTCAGCGCCGGTCCCTGCAGCCATTCGTGGACCGAGGCCCGGATCACGCCGGTCCCGCCCCGGCGGCCCTGTCCGGTGATGACCAGCACCGAGCGGCAGCCGCGCGCCTGCGCGCCCAGCAGGAAGGCCGTCAGGGCGTCCTGGGCCTGGAAACGGCCGAAGCCGTGCAGGTCGATCCGCGCCTCGATCGGATCGCGTTCGCGCGACAGCCGGCGCTGGCGGCGCGGCTCCAGCGCCTCGGGAAGGCCGCGCGGGCGGGACGGAGCGACGGACGGCGCAGAGGCAGGGGGAACGCCGCGCGCCCGGGCGGCGCCTTTCGGATGAGGCGCGGCGGGCGGATCGACGATGGCGGCGCCGGGAGTGATCCGGGGAGCCTTCTTCGGTTTCGCGGGGGTGACCGAACCGGCGACGCGGGCCCAGATGCGGCGATCGTCGGGGCTCAGGTCGTCGCGGCGGCTCATGTCGTGCCGGGCGCGGTCCCGTCGGCGTCCTCATCGGAGCCGGGATCCTGCGGACCCGGCGTCTGGACCAGCAGATCGCCCGGCTGGCAGTTCAGCTCGCGGCACAGGGCGTCCAGCGTCGTGAACCGGATGGCGCGGGCCTTGCCGGTCTTGAGGATCGACAGGTTGGCGAGGGTCACGCCGACGCGGTCGGCCAGCTCGGTCAGCGACATGCGCCGTTCGAGGAGGATGCGATCTAGCTGGACGCGGATGGCCATGGCGGGGCTCTAGCGGACCTTTTTCAGATTGTCAGTTCGGATTCGCGGCGCAGGCGCGCGCCCTCGCGGAACACTTCGGCCAGGACGAAGACGACCAGGACGGAAAAGGCGGGGGTGACAAGGTCGAACATGCTGGGCGGTTCGAGCGCGCCGCGCACCAGCCGCGACACCAGCGTCTGGCCGATCCAGGCGCCGCCGGTGACGACGGCCAGGGTCAGGCCGATCTGCTTCAGCCGGCTGACGTTGGCGGGCTGGAAGGGGTCGCCGATGCGCAGGCTGTACACGATGCGGCGCAGGTGGCGCAGGATCAGGGCGAAGCCGCCCAGATAGCCGGTGATGGCGCCGACGCCGAACAGGACATAGGCCCGCGGGACGGGCACGCTGGTGCCGCCGTCGTCCGACGTGGCCGTCAGACCCAGCGGGCCCATCGGCATGAAGACCATGAAGATGAAGAAGAGGGCGGCGGCCAGGGTCAGCAGCGCCAGGATCCAGAAGGCGGCCCCGAGGGCGACGCCGAGAAGGCTGGACATGGATCCGGGACCAATTCCCGGAAGGGCAGGCGGGCGAATCCCGAGCGGTATCGTCTTCGGGAAGCGCATGAGCGGGCCTCGTATCAGGCCGGGGGTCGGGGCGAGGATGCCGCGCGGGGTCCGGCGAACCCACACGCGGGCTTATTCATCGCGATTGTCATGCCGATCGTCAAAGCTCCGGTGAGACAGAGGAGTATCACAGGGCCTGGATCAGGGTGGCGACCAGGGCGGTCGGCAGGGCGGCGAGCAGCATGGCGTTGAGGACGCCGTGGCCAACCTTTTCGATGAAGTAGGAAGCGTTCATGGTGTTCATGGTCTTTCTCCGTAGTTCCTGAGTGAGGGATGTTTTCACCCCTCGTTCGTTGATCCGCTGCATCGATCTTGCCCGTTTGGGCTTGTTCGGGGAACGTCGCGGCGTCCGTTCTTGAAGACATAGATAGGACGTGCGTTGAAGAAAGTCATGTTACATATCGTTTAACGATATTAAACTTTGGCAATGGATTGTTGCGGAGCGTGTGATCACGATGAAACTCAAACTTATCAAAGGGATGCGTCTCGTGGTCGCGACCCACAACCCCGGCAAGGCGGTCGAGATCGACGCCCTTCTGGATGGACATTACGAGGTCGTCACGGCCGCGAGCCTGAATTTGCCGGAACCGGACGAGACCGAGAGCACATTCGCGGGCAACGCCCTGCTGAAGGCGCGACATGCGGCGGACCGGGCGGGCGAAGTCGCCCTCGCCGACGACTCCGGCCTGTCGGTCGCGGCCCTGGACGGGGCGCCGGGCATATTTTCCGCGCGCTGGGCCGGACCCGACAAGGATTTCGCCTTCGCCATGCGCCGCGTGGAAGAAAGACTCGAGGAAATCGGCTCTGACGATCGCCGGGCCTGGTTCACCTCGGCCCTGGCCGTGGCCTGGCCGGACGGACCGGCGGTGGTGGTCGAGGGCCGGGTCGACGGCCTGCTGACCTTCCCGCCGCGCGGCGACCGGGGCTTCGGCTACGATCCCGTCTTCATTCCCGAGGGCCACGACCGGACCTTCGGCGAACTGGATCCCGCGCTGAAGGATTCCATCAGCCACCGCGCCCTCGCGTTCGCGAAGCTGAAGGCGGCGCTGATTGACGCGTGAATCCTTCTCCCCTCCGGGGGAGAAGGTGGCTCGCGAAGCGAGACGGATGAGGGGGATGCCGCCCTCGATAGGCTATTGAACTGCTGAGATGCCGAACCATCCCCCTCATCCGAGCGGCTCCGCCGCCCACCTTCTCCCCCAAGGGGAGAAGGAACGCGTGCGCGCAACCGACCCCGGAGACGACGTCGCTCTGTACGTCCACTGGCCGTACTGCGCCCGCATCTGCCCCTATTGCGATTTCAACGTCGTGCGGGCGCGGGGGCGAAAGGCCGAGCAGGCAGACCTCGTCGCGGCGATCCTGACGGACATTGAAGCCCAGGCGGCCCTGACGGGATCGCGCCGCCTCGCGTCGATCTTCTTCGGCGGCGGCACCCCGTCGCTGATGGATCCCGACGCCGTTGGGGCGGTGATCGACCGGGCAACGGCCCTGTTCGAGCCGCGCGGACCGATCGAGATCACGCTGGAGGCCAATCCCACCGACGCCGAGGCCGGCCGGTTCGCAGCGCTGGCGGACGCCGGGGTCAACCGGCTGTCTATGGGGGTGCAGGCCCTGGACGACGCGGCCCTGGCCTTCCTCGGCCGCAACCATTCGGCGGACGAGGCGCGCCGCGCCGTGGCGGTCGCGGGCCGCGCCTTCGACCGGCTGTCGATCGACCTGATCTACGCCCGGCCCGGCCAGACGCCGCGGGGATGGACCGCCGAGCTGACCGAGGCGCTCGACATGGGGTTCGAGCATGTCTCGCCCTATCAACTGACCATCGAGCCCGCGACCGCCTTCGGCCGCGCCGTGGCCCGCCACGCCTGGACGCCGCCCGACGAGGATCTGTCGGCGACCCTCTATGAGACGACCCAGACCGTGCTCGAGGGCGCGGGGTTCGAGGCCTATGAGGTGTCCAACCACGCGCGCGGCGTTGCGGCCCGGTCGTCGCACAATCTCCACGTCTGGCGCGGCGGGGACTATCTGGGCGTCGGACCGGGGGCGCATGGGCGGCTGACGCTGAACGGCGTGCGGACGGCGACGGTCGCGGAGCGGGGGATCGGGGGCTATCTCGCCGGCGTCGGGGCCGGCGCGCCATGGTCGGAGCGGGCGCCCCAGTCGCCGGCCGAGGCGGCGGAGGAGACGGTGCTGCTGGGCCTGCGCACCGTCGAGGGGGTGGATCTCGAGGTGCTGACGGCCCTGGGCCTGTCGCCCGAGGACGAGCCGTTGGCGGGTCTGGTGGCGGACGGTTTCCTCTGCCGGCGCGGGCAGCGGGTCGTCGCGACGCGCCGGGGCCGCCCCGTGCTGGACGGGGTTCTCAGGGCGCTTCTTGTCTGAAATCGATTCGCTACTCCCGCCCTCCGCCGCCCGCTACTTTCGCCCCCTGAATCGTGCCTTCCCGCCCCGCGTCCGGTTTCCCGCTCGCGCCGTCTTCCTCGCACTGCATCAGGCCGTGGTAAAATGGACGGATCGGGGCTGACGTCCCGCCACCACGGTCTTTGACATCGCTATTCCGGCCGGGGGGCGCATCAGAAACGCGCACCAAACCCCGAATGTCTCGCATTCCAGCGTCAGCCCGCGAGGGGCGAGAGTCTCGCTTTTCTGAATTTTTCCGCGTCACGCCCGCCCTTGAGCCCGGCGGCCCCCGCTGGCACGGTCCCGCCGATGTCTGATCCCTCGCCGTTCCCGCCGACCGCCCCCCCGCCCCGCACCGTGGCGTCGGGCCTGTATCTGGTGGCGACGCCGATCGGGAACCTGCGGGACATGACGCTGAGGGCGCTGGATGTTCTGGCCGCCGCCGATCTGGTGCTGGCCGAGGACACCCGGGTCACGGCCAAACTGCTGTCGGCCTACGGGCTGAAGGTGCGGCTGGAGCGCTGCGACGACCACGCCTCGGCCCGCGCCGCGGAGCTGGCCATCGAGCGGCTGCGTGAAGGCGCGGTGGTGGCGCTGGTGTCAGACGCCGGAACGCCGCTGGTCAGCGACCCCGGCTTCGTCGTCGCCCGCGCCGTGATCGCCGAGGGCCTGCCGGTGCATCCGATCCCGGGCCCGTCCAGCCTGCTGGCCGCGCTGTGCATCGCCGGACTGCCCGCCGACCGGGTCCTCTTCGCCGGCTTCCTGCCGCCCAAGTCCGGCGCGCGGCGGACCATGCTGGAAGAGGTGCGGACCGCGCGTCAGACCCTGGTCTTCTTCGAAAGCGGCCCGCGTCTGGCCGACAGTCTGGCCGACATGGCGGCCGTGCTGGGGCCCCGTCCCGCCGCCGTCGCCCGCGAACTGACCAAGCTGTACGAGGAATGCGTCCGGGGCTCGCTGGCCGAACTGGCCGTCGATCCGCGCTGCCGGTCTCCCAAGGGCGAGATCGTCGTGGTCGTGGGACCCGGCGAAACCGAGGTCGCCTCCGAGGCCGACGCCGACGCGGCCCTGGCCGAGGCCATGACCCGCCTGCCGCCCGGCGAGGCCGCCGCCGAGGTGTCCCGGGCGCTGAACCTGCCGCGCAAGCCGCTCTACAAGCGGGCGCTGGAGATGCAGGGCCGGTGACCCGGAAGCCCGCGACCCGGCTGAAGGCGCCGAGGGTCGCGCGCGTCAAACGGGACTGGCGCATCGGCCTGGGATCGAAGTCGCATCGCGCCGGCCACGGCTCGGAATGGCTGGCGGCCGCGCTTCTGATGCTCAAGGGCTACCAGATCCTCGGCTTCCGCCTGAAGACCCGCGCCGGCGAGATCGACGTCCTCGCGCGGCGCGGCCGGACGCTGGCGGTGGTCGAGGTCAAGCGCCGGGCGACGCTGGAGGCCGCCCTGCTCGCCCTGACCCCGGATCAGTTCGATCGCCTGCTGGCGGCGGGCCGGGCGGTGTTGCGCCAAAGACCCAGCTTGGCGGGTCACGTGCTGAGAATCGACATGGTGGCGCTGGCTCCCGGACGGTTTCCGCGCCATCGTCGCGGCGTTGAGGCCTTCGGGAGGGGCGCCCAATGACCCGCGACGACGCGATCGCCATCCTGACCGAGGCCGGACAGGCCGAGGACGACGCCTTTCCGCTGCTCGAGGCGGCGATCGCCTGCGCCATTCACGACTATCCGTTTCGCGATCCTGAACCCGTCCGGACCCTGGCCAATCACGCCGCCGAACGGCTGGCCGAGCGGATCGTCGGCGAAAGCCCCGACGACGCCCTGACCGAGACCATGGCCGCCGACCTGCGCCTGAACGGCGACCTTCTGCACTATGACAACCCCGCCAACACCGACATCATCGACGTGGCCGAGCGTCGGCGCGGCCTTTCGGTGGCTCTGGGCGTCTTCTATCTCGACGCGGCGCGGCGGACGGGGGTGAAGGCCCAGGGCGTCGACTTCCCCGGTCATTTCCTGCTTCGCGTCGAGACGCCCGAGGGGCCGGTGGCGCTGGACCCCTTCAGCCAGGGCCGGCTGGTCCTGCCTTCGGAACTGACGCGACGGGCGCTGCGGGCCGGGCTGACGCCGCATGTGGCCGACCGCCTCGATGTGCTGATGGCGCCCGTCAGCGAGCGCCAGTCGCTGATCCGGATGCAGAACGTGCTGTTCAGCCGCGCCATCCGCGCCCAGGATTTCGAGGGCGCCGAACGCTCGGCCCTGCGCCGCGCCCTTCTGGATCCCGAGGATCATCGCCCCTGGCTGGACGTCGCCGCCGCGCGCGAGAAGCAGGGGGCCCTGACCGGGGCGCTGGAGGCCCTGTCCCACGCCCGGACGCTGGACGACCCGATGGAGGTCACGCGCCGGATGTCGGTCGACCGGGTCCGTCTTCAGCTGAACTAGGCTTGCGCGACGGCTGCCCTCTGCCCATTAGCCAAGGCGCGGCTCGGCGCCTTTGGGCGTCCCGGCCTCAAATAGCGCGACGCGCGGTAGGCCCAGGGAAGATGTCATGTTGAGAGTCGCGATCCAGATGGACCCCGTAGAGGCGGTCAACATCGAGTCCGACACCACCTGGCTGATGATGACCACGGCGCAGGACCGGGGCCACGCCCAGTGGGTCTATGACTTCCGCACCCTGGCGCTGGAGGACGGGACGCTGTTCTGCCGCGCCCGGCCCGTGACCGTGCGCCAGAGCCTGGGCGACCATGTCACCCTGGGCGACGAGGTGAAGCTGGACCTGGGCGCCGACGTCGACGTCATCCTGATGCGCCAGGACCCGCCGTTCGACATGGCCTATGTCACGGCGACCTATCTGCTGGAGACGGTGCATCCGAAGACCCTGGTGGTGAACGACCCGGCCGAGGTTCGCAGCGCGCCCGAAAAGCTGCTGGTGACGCGCTTCCCCGGCCTGACCCCGCCGACCCTGATCAGCGCGGACCCGGTGGCGCTGGTCGACTTCCATGAGCGTCACGGCGACGTGGTGCTGAAGCCCCTGCATGGCGCGGCGGGGTCCGGCGTGGTCAGGCTGAAGGCCGGCGACCCCAACCTCGAAGCCCTGGTCGAGATCCACATGGCCGGCAGCCGCGATCCGCTGGTGATCCAGAAATTCATCCCGGCGGTGTCGAAGGGCGACAAGCGCATCATCCTGATCGACGGCGAGCCCGTCGGGGCGATCAACCGCATTCCGGCCAAGGATCAGGTGCGATCCAACCTGAGGGTCGGCGGCACGGCCGCGCCGGTCGAGCTGACGGATCGCGACCGCGAGATCTGCGCGGCCATCGGGCCGACGCTGAGGGAGCGGGGCCTGCTGTTCGTCGGCATAGACGTGATCGGCGACTATCTGACCGAGATCAACGTCACCTCGCCGACCGGGGCCCAGCAGCTGAAGCGGTTCACCGGCGTCGATGCGGCCGCGCTGATGTGGGACGTGATCGAGCGCAAACGCGCCGCCTGATCCTTTCGGGTTGCGGCCGTGCGCAATCGACGATTGCAAAGCGTTCCGGTTCGTGTTTCGTTCCCCTTCCGGACAGGGAGGGCGCGCGGTGGCGGCTCGGGTGGTGACGGTCGCGTTCGAAGGCGTCGAGGCGCGGCGCGTCGACGTCGAGGTGCAGCTGGTCGGCAATGACGGGCCGATCGTCTTCGCCATCGTCGGCCTGCCGGACAAGGCCGTGGCCGAGAGCCGGGAACGGGTGCGCGGCGCCTTCGCCGGCATAGGCCTGGCCCTGCCGGCGCGCAGGATCATCGCCAATCTCGCGCCCGCCGACCTGCCCAAGGAAGGCAGTCATTTCGACCTGCCGATCGCCCTGGCCCTGCTGGCGGCCATGGGGGTGATCGCGCCCGACGCCCTCGAAGGCTGGGCCGCCGTGGGCGAGCTGAATCTGGACGGGCAGATCGCGCCGGTGGGCGGAACCCTGCCGGCGGCGGTGGCGGCCTCGGCCATGGGTCTGGGTCTGATCTGTCCCGAGGCCAACGGACCCGAGGCCGCCTGGGCGGGCGACGTCAACATCCTGGCCCCGCGCTCGCTGATCGGGCTGGTCAATCATTTCAAGGGCGCGCAGGTGCTGCGGGCGCCGGAACCCGGTCCGGTGCGGACGGGAGCGGCGGTCCCCGATCTGCGTGAGGTCAAGGGTCAGGAGAGCGCCAAGCGGGCGCTGGAGATCGCCGCGGCGGGCGGGCACAACCTGCTGTTCGTCGGTCCGCCGGGCTCGGGCAAGTCGATGATGGCGGCGCGCCTGCCCGGGCTGCTGCCGCCGCTGACGCCCCAGGAGCTGCTGGAGACCTCGATGGTCTGGTCGGTGGCCGGCCTGATCGAACGCGGGGCCCTGACCCGGACCCGGCCGTTCCGGGCGCCGCATCACTCGGCCTCGATGGCGGCGCTGACCGGGGGCGGGCTGAAGGCGAAGCCGGGAGAGGCCTCGCTGGCGCACAACGGCGTCCTCTTCCTCGACGAACTGCCCGAATATTCGGCCCAGGCGCTGGATTCCCTGCGTGCGCCGCTCGAGACGGGCGAGATCGTGGTGGCCCGGGCCAACGCCCACGTCCGCTATCCGGCCCGCTTCCAGCTGGTCGCGGCCATGAACCCGTGCCGGTGCGGCGTCGGCGGCGGCGGCAAGGGGGCGTGCGGCAAGGCGCCTCGCTGCCAGCGCGACTATCAGAACCGCATCTCGGGCCCGATGTTCGACCGCATCGATCTGACGGTCGAGACGCCGCCGGTCACCGCCTCCGACATGGCCCTGCCGCCGCCCGCGGAGGGCACGGCGGAGGCCGCGGCCCGCGTCGCCGCCGCCCGGGAAATGCAGGAGGACCGGCTGCGCGCCGCGGGGATCGACCCGGCCGTCGCCCGCGACCAGGCCGTCAACGCCCGGGCCTCGGGCGAGACGCTGGACCGGTTCGCGACCCCCGACGAGGCGGGCCGGGCGCTGCTGATGCGGGCGGGGGAAGCGGGCGGGCTGACCGCGCGGGGCTGGACCCGGACCCTGCGTCTGGCCCGCACCATCGCCGATCTGGACGGCCGCGACGGCGTGCTGCGCCGGCACATCGCCGAGGCGCTGGTCTATCGCCGCTCAACCGTGGGGGCCCAGGGCGATTTCGAGCGCCGGACATCGCATCACGCAGACGTGCCTGTTTTCTGAAGAACTTTTGAGCGGGCGTTAACTCCTGAGGTCGCATGTTTCCTTCGCAACCAGGGGACGTGAGGGCCAGAATGGCGCGACGTGGGAAGACGAACGAACCGGCAGACATTCAGACTGCCGCCAAGGGGGAGGCGCCCGAACAGCAGTTCCTGCGCCTTATGAGCCATGAGATGCGGACGCCCTTGAACGGGGTGATCGGCATGCTGGGGCTTCTGCAACGGACCCGGCTCGACGGGGCGCAGCGCGCCTATCTGGAATCGGCGCGGTCCTCGGCCGAACATCTGCTGGGCCTGGTCAACGACCTGCTGGACTACGCCCGGCTGGAAGCCGGCAAGCTGGAATTCGATGCGGCGCCGGTCGATCTCGAAGCGCTGGTCCGGGGCGTCACCGAACTGCTGAGCCCCAAGGCCCACGACAAGGGGCTGGAGATCGTCTGGTCGGTCGCGCCCGACGCGGTCGACATCGTCGGGGACGAAGGACGCCTGCGGCAGGTGCTGTTCAACCTGGCCGGCAACGCCGTGAAATTCACCGAGACGGGCGGCGTGCGCATCACCGTCGAGCGGGTCAACGGCATACCGTCGCGGCCGAAGCTGGCCTTCATCATCGACGACACCGGCCCCGGCGTTCCGGTCGAGGCCCGCAAGCGCATCTTCGAGGAGTTCGGCCACGTCGACGCCTCGGACGCCAGCCGGTTCGGCGGCGCCGGACTGGGCCTGGCCGTGGTCTCGAAACTGGCCGCGGCGATGAAGGGGAGCGTCACGGTCGCCGACCGGCCCGACGGCCCGGGCGCCCGCTTCCGCTTCGAGGCCGCCTTCCCCGCCGTGAAGGGCGCGGTCCGGACCCGCACGTTGCAAGGCCATACCGTCAATGTGATCAGCCCGGACCCCTTCGTGCGGGCCGCGGCCATCGCCCAGATCGAGGCGTCCGGCGGACGCCAGAACGCCAATGCCGATGTGGTTCTGATCGACCACGCGGCGCGCGCCGCGGGGTCCGGCATGGTCGCCCGTCCGGCCAAGGGCCGCGGGGTGATCCTGCTGAAGCCGTCCGAGCGGGACCTGATCGCCCGCTACAAGGGCGCCGGTTTCCACGGCTATCTGATCAAGCCGCTGCGCCGCGCCTCGGTGGCCGAGCGCGTGCTGGCCGCGGCCGGGGCCCGGACGATGATGCAGCCCGGCCTGCCGCCCCCGCCGCCGCCCGAGGACGATCGCGTCGCCACGACCCGGTTCTCGGGGACGCGCGTTCTGCTGGTCGAGGACAATCCGGTCGGCGCCCTGCTGGCGGCGACCCTGCTGCGCCGCGAGGGCTGCGCGGTGGAGACGGCGGCCAGCGGCTATGAGGCGCTCGACGCCATGAAGCGCGCCCGTTACGACCTCGTCTTCATGGATATGCGGATGCCCGGCATGGACGGGCCCAGCGCGGCGCGGGCCATCCGGGAACGGGGCGACCAGACGCCGATCGTGGCCCTGACCGCCCACGCCTTCGCCGAGGACCGCCGGACCTGCCTCGAGGCGGGGATGGACGATCACCTGGTGAAGCCGCTGGAACTCGAAAGCCTGCGCAGTTCACTCGCCCGCTGGACGAACCGGGCGGAGCGCGCCAAGGTCGCCGTCGCATAAGGCGACGCGGGGGCGTCACTTCGAGGGGACGCACCGATGACCGACAGCTCCACGGCCGCCGCGCCGCGCAAGGCGAGCACGAAGGATGTCTTCAGGGCGCTGGGCCGGGGCCGCGTCCTGATCACCCTCCTGCTGGGCTTCGGCTCGGGCCTGCCCTTCCTGCTGACGGGCGCGACGCTGAGCCTGTGGCTGGCGGAAGGCGACGTGGCCCTGTCCGCGATCGGCTTCATCTCGTGGGTCGGTCTGGCCTATTCGTTCAAATTCCTCTGGGCGCCGGTCGTGGACCGGTTCGACGTGCCGCTCCTCGGACGGTTCGGCCGGCGGCGCGGCTGGATGCTGCTGTCCCAGCTGCTGGTCGGCGGCGCCCTGATCGCCATGGCGCTGATCGGGCCGGAGGGCGGGCTGACCGCCCTCGGAACCGCCGCCCTCGTCACCGCCTTCGCCTCGGCGACCCAGGACATCGTCGTCGACGCATGGCGGATCGAGACCGCCGAGAACGACGAGGACCTGAGCCTGCTGACTTCGGCCTATCAGCTGGGCTACCGGTTCGCGATCCTGGCGGGCAATGCGCTGATCCTGTTCTTCGCGACCTGGTTCGGATGGAACGGCGCCTATGGAATCTGGGGCGCGGCGATGTCGATCGCCATCATCGCCACCCTGTTCGCCAAGGAGCCGCTGGACCGGTCGGAGATCGGCAAGGCCATCGGCGGCGCGGCGCCGTGGACCCTGCGCGGCATCTACGACGCGGTCGTGGGTCCGTTCATCAACTTCCTGGTGACGCACAAGACCGCCGCCCTGCTGATGCTGGCGGCGATCAGCCTGTACCGGCTGCCGGACTTCGTCATGGGGCCGATGGTCGGACCGTTCTATCTCGAGCTGGGTCTGAGCAAGGAGGCCATCGGCGCCATGCGGCTGAGCTTCGGTCTGGCGGGGTCGATCTCGGGCATTGCCGCCGGGGGCCTGTGCGCGCTGCGGTTCGGCTTCGGGCGGACCCTGCTGCTGGGCGCCCTGATCGGGCCGATGTCGAACCTGGGCTATACGCTGATGGCGCTGGCGGGGCTGTCGACGCCCATGTTCGCCGGCGTGCTGTTCGTCGAGAATTTCAGCGAGGGTTTGGCCGGCGCGGCGCTGGTCGCCTACATGTCGAGCCTGACCGGCATCGGCTATACGGCGACCCAGTACGCCCTGCTGAGCTCGTTCTACGCCCTGCTCGGCAAATTCCTGAAGGGCTTCTCGGGGGTGGTGGTCGAGAGCCTGCAGCAGGGGCATGACCTGATGGTCGCCTACGCCCTGTTCTTCGCCGGGACGGCGGCCGTCGGCATTCCGGCCGTCATCCTGTGCTGGCTGCTGGACCGGCGGAATCGCCGCCTGAAGGCCGCGGCGGGGCTGATCTGAATCAGCCCTCGACCGCGGCCCCTTCGTCATAGGCGGCGAAGGTGGCGGCGGTGATGATCTCGGACACCGAGGCGCCCAGGGACACGATCTGGACCGACTTCTCGAGCCCGACCAGCAGCGGGCCGATCACGGTCGCGCCGCCCAGCTGCTGGACCAGCTTGGTCGAGATGGCGGCCGAGTGGATGGCGGGCATGACCAGGACGTTGGCATGGCCGGTCAGGCGCATGAACGGATAGGCCGACCGCTGTTCCGGATCGAGCGCCAGCTCGGGCGGCATCTCGCCCTCGTATTCGAAATCGACGCCCTTGGAATCGAGGATGCGGATGGCCTCGCGCACCTTTTCGGCGCGGTCGCCCGGAGGGTTGCCGAAGGTGGAGTAGGACAGGAAGGCGACGCGGGGGGTCTTGCCGAGCTTCTTGACCGTCTCGGCCGCCTGGATGGCGATCTCGGCCAGTTCCGCCGCGTTCGGCAGTTCGTGGATCGAGGTGTCGGCGACGAACAGGGTGCGCCCCTTCGCCAGCAGGATCGACACGCCGATCATCCGCTCCTTGACGTCGAGGACGCGCCGGACCTCCTTGAGCACCATGTTGAAATTGCGGGTCACGCCGGTGACCATGCAGTCGGCCTGGCCGCGGGCGCACATGGCGGCGGCGAAATAGTTGCGGTCCTGATTGATCATCCGCTGGACGTCGCGCTTCAGATAGCCGCGGCGCTGCAGGCGCTCATAGAGCCAGTCGGTGTAGTCGGCGTTGTGCTCCGACACCCGGGCGTTGACGATCCGGATGCCCATCTCGTCGAAATTCAGCCCCGCCTCGGCGGCGTTCTTGCGGATCAGCTCCTCGCGGCCGATCAGGATCGGCGTGCCCAGCTCGGCCTGTTTGAAGCCCCAGGCCGCGCGGATGACGGCGGTCTCCTCGCCCTCGGCGAAGACGACGCGCTTGTTGGGACCGGCGCGCACGGCGGCCGAGATGTTCTGCATCAGGGCGGCGGAGGGATCGAGCCGCGAGCGCAGCTGGATCCGGTAGGCGTCCATGTCCTCGATCGGCTTGCGGGCCACGCCGGTGTCCATCGCCGCCTGGGCGACGAAGGGCGGGATGTACCAGATCAGGCGCGGATCGAAGGGCGTGGGGATGATGTAGTCCGGGCCGAATTTCAGCTTGCGGCCGCGATAGGCGGCGGCGACCTCGTCCGGCACGTCCTCGCGCGCGAGGGCGGCCAGGGCCTGGGCGCAGGCGACCTTCATCTCGTGGTTCACCTGGCGGGCGCGCACGTCGAGGGCGCCGCGGAAGATGTAGGGGAAGCCGAGGACGTTGTTGACCTGGTTGGCGTAGTCCGAGCGGCCGGTGGCGATGATGGCGTCGGAGCGCACCGACAGCACGTCCTCCGGGGTGATCTCCGGGTCCGGATTGGCCATGGCGAAGATGATCGGCCGGGGCGCCATGGAGGCGACCATCTCTTTCGTGATCGCGCCCTTGGCCGACAGGCCGATGACCACGTCGGCGCCGACCATGGCCTCTTCGAGGGTGCGCAGGTGGGTGTCGGTGGCGTGGGCCGCCTTCCACTGGTCGACGTTGGCGCGGCCCCGGTAGACGACGCCGTCGCGGTCGACGATGACGGTGTTCTCGTGCTTGACCCCGGCGGCCTTCATCAGGCCGATGGACGACAGGCCCGCGGCGCCGGCGCCGGTCAGGACAACCTTGATCTCGTCCATCTTCTTGCCGGCGATGTGGCAGGCGTTGATCAGGCCGGCGGTCGAGATGATGGCCGTGCCGTGCTGGTCGTCATGGAAGACCGGGATGTCCAGCAGGTCCTGCAGCTGGCTTTCGATCTCGAAACATTCGGGGGACTTGATGTCCTCCAGATTGATGCCGCCCCAGGTGTCGCCGATGTTCTTGACCACGGTGACGAACTCGTCCGGGTCGGTGGTCTTGACCTCGACGTCGAAGCTGTCGACGTCGGCGAAGCGTTTGAACAGGACGGCCTTGCCCTCCATCACCGGCTTGGACGCCATGTGGCCGAGGTTGCCGAGGCCGAGAATGGCCGTGCCGTTGGAGATGACGGCGACCAGGTTGCCCTTGGACGTATAGTCGTAGGCCTTGTCGACATCCTCCGCGATCGCCAGCACCGGAATGGCGACGCCGGGCGAATAGGCCAGCGACAGGTCGCGCTGGGTCGCCATCGGCTTGGTCGGCGCCATGGAGATCTTGCCCGGCGTGGGGCTGCGGTGGAACTCCAGCGCGTCTTCGTCGGAGAAGGTCTGTTTGTCGGTCAGGTCGGGCATGGACTGTTCCTAAAGCGGGGGGCGGGCCGGGACAACCGTTGTGGGGCGGCATACGGGTTCTCCCTCCCCCTTGGGGGAGGGATGTCGGCGCGCAGCGACGACAGGGTGGGAGCGGCTTGATGGAGGCGGGCGCGGCCTTGCGGCCGTTCCCACCCGGTCGCTGCGCGACCACCCTCCCCCGAGGGGGAGGGAGAAGGCGTGCGTCGTCGCCGCTTCGGGAAAAGCGGTTGGGGAGGTCGCGGAGCGCAGCGGCTAGCCCGGAACCGATATGTGGCCCCCTGCTTTCGCGTTACGGGGACCGGATATGTTTTTCGGCGTCGCCGCCTTCGCTCCGCGCGACCGGTTCACGCAAGCCGACGGGGGCGGGCTTCTGGTGGC
>NZ_JAKFEB010000067.1:0-3622 GCF_036677305.1 Brevundimonas sp.
TGGCAGGAGTGGAGGGACTCGAACCCACGACCCTCGGTTTTGGAGACCGATGCTCTACCAGCTGAGCTACACTCCTAGGTCCCGGTGGAAACTACAACGCGCCAGAGGGTAAGTCCCCCGGGCGCGTTCGGCCTCCCCAGACCGGGCCGTATGCCCGACCGCGCCGGGGTTTTCAAGCACGGATGCGGCTCAGTCGTCGTACTGGGCCGCAACCGCCCGCGCCTCGTCCTGGGCGTTGATCACCTGCCTGAACAGCAGCTTGTCGATCCGGCGGTCGTCCATGTCGATGATCTCGACCTCGAACCGGCCCAGTTGCAGGATTTCGCCTTCGTGCGGCACGCGCGACAACTGGTGCAGCACAAGGCCGGCGATGGTGTGGAAGCCGTCCGCCTCGCCGAAATCCTCGCCCAGCGCATCCGCCAGCTCGTCGATGTCGGTCTGGCCGTCGACCAGCCAGCTGCCGTCCTCGCGCTGGCGCACATTGACCTCGGCGTCGTCGTGGCCCTCGTCGAAATCGCCGGCGATCATCTCCAGCAGGTCGGTGGCCGTCACCACGCCCTCGAAGGCGCCGAACTCGTCGACCAGGAAGGCCATGTGGACCTTGGACGCCTTCAGGATCTCCAGCGCCTTCAGCACCGAGGTCGACTGGGGAATGAAGGCCGGAATCTGGACGTGCTTCTCGATATTGAACTCGCCGTTGTCCAGCAGGCTGTCCAGCAGGTCCTTCTTGTGGACCACGCCCAGCGGATTATCGACGTCGTTCTCCTTGGCGACCACGATCCGGGAATAGGGGCAGGTCCGCACCTCCTCGCGCAGCTGCGCCTCGGTGTCGTCCAGCGCGACCCAGAACACCTCGTGGCGCGGCGTCATGGCCACGCGGATGGGGCGGTCGCCGAGGCGCAGGATCTCCTCGATCATCTCCTGCTCCTCGGGTTCGATCAGACCGGCCGAGGTGCCCTCGGCGATCATGGTCTCGACCTCTTCCTGGGTGACGTCCGAACCGTCGCGGTCCTTGACGCCCATGATCTTGAGAATGGCCGAGGTCGAGGCCGTCAGCAGCACCACGAAGGGCTTGAGAACGACCGCCAGGGTCGAGATCGGCGCCGCCATCTTGGACGCGATCGATTCCGGGAAGATCAGGGCCAGCCTCTTGGGAACCAGCTCGCCGACGATCACCGACACATAGGTGATGAAGACGACGACGATGCCGGTGGCGATGACATGCGACCAGGGCGCGAGGGCCGGAACGGCGGTCTCGATGATGCGGTTCAACTCGCCGCCGATGGCCGCCTGGCCGTAGGCGCCCGCCAGAATCCCGATCAGGGTGATGCCGACCTGGACCGCCGAGAGGAAATGGGTCGGGTCCTCGGCCAGCTGCAGGGCGGCGCGCGCGCCCTTGTCGCCGCGCTCGGCCCGGCTCTGTAATTTGGATTTGCGCGAGGATACGACCGCCAGCTCGGTCATGGCGAACAGGCCGTTGAGCACCACGAGGAGCAGAACGACGACGATGGCGAGGGCTAACATCTAGTGGGGGCGGAACCGGCGCGGCGCGACAGTCGGCGTCCGCAGGATCGATGATAGGGGGAATCCGCCCTCGCCGCCACGGTTTCCTTGCGGCGTCACCCGGTCCGGCCGACCTCGACCGAGCCATAGGGGCCGCGCGCGCCGTCCTCCGGCATGGCCGCACAGGCGGACATGCCCAGGAAGGTGCCGATGAACAGGCCGATCCGGATCGCGCGTCGCATGGTTACCCAATTCCTAATGCCGGTGATGCGAACGTAGTGAGGCGATTGCGGTTGCATGCAAGCGCCTGCCCCGTGCGGGGGGGCCGTTAACCGCCCTGCGCCCCGGAGACGCGAATCCCTGTCGCGCAGACCGGCGATATGCCAGTCTCGCCGCCGGGAGGACCGCGCCATGATGCTGACCCGAAGGGCCGCGCTGCTGGGGCTGGCCGGTACGGCGACACTGGGCGCCGCCCGCCTGTCGGGCGATCCCGACCTGGTCGTGGTCGGCGCCGGCTCGGCCGGCATCGCCGCCGCCCGCACGGCGCAGGCGGCGGGACTCAAGGTGATCGTTCTGGAAGCCATGGACCGGATCGGCGGCCGGGCCTTCACCGACACCGCCACCTTCGGCTCGCCCTTCGACGTCGGCTGCGCCTGGCTGCACAAGGCGGACGACAATCCGTACACCGCCTACGCCCGCGACAACGGCTTCACCCTGCGGGCGCACGAATACGACCTCGAGCGCGTCTGGCTGGGCTCCGCCCCCTCCCCGGCCCATCTCGTCAATGAGGCCGAGGAGGCCATGAGCGAGGCCATCAGCGCCGCGCCCGAAGACGTCGCGGCCTCGCTCGTCGCGGACGTCTCGACCCCGGTCGGCGAGGCGGCGGGCGACTATCTGGGCGCGCTCGACATGGCTGTCGACCTCGATGAGCTGTCGAC
This sequence comes from Brevundimonas sp., assembly GCF_036677305.1. Taxonomy (GTDB): domain Bacteria; phylum Pseudomonadota; class Alphaproteobacteria; order Caulobacterales; family Caulobacteraceae; genus Brevundimonas. Next base: position 2,442 of record NZ_JAKFEB010000067.1, read on the forward strand.
CTTCGACTACGCCAACGCCGACGACCTGGCCCCCAACTTCCTGTGCGCCCAGGGCTATGGCTCGATCGTGGCCCATCGCGGCCGGGGGCTGCCCGTGCGGCTCGACACCCCCGTGCGCCGCATCCGCTGGGACGGCCCGGGCGCCGTGGTCGAGACCGACGCCGGCTCCATCCGCACCCGCGCCGTCATCGTCACCGCCTCGACGGGCGTGCTCGCCTCGGGCGCCATCCGCTTCACCCCCGACCTTCCCGTCCCGACACAGGAGGCCGTCGCCGACATTCCCATGGGGATGCTGGCCAAGATCCCGCTGCAGATCCGCGACCAGCGGTTCGGCCTCGAACCCTTCACCGACGTCCTGCTGGCGCGGCGCGGACGGCGCGACCTGTATTTCCTCAGCTTCCCCTTCGCCGGCGACCTCATGGTCGGCTTCGTGGGCGGCGATCTGGGCTGGGAGCTGTCCGCTGCGGGCGAGGCCGCCGCCGTCGACTTCGCGACCCAGGGGCTGGTCGAGATGTTCGGTTCCGGGGCCGCGCGGTCTGTCGTGAAGGGCGCCCTGACGCCCTGGGCGTCCAATCCGTGGACGCGCGGCGCCTACGCCGCCGCCAGCCCCGGCCGCTACGGCGCGCGCGAGGCGCTCGCCCGCCCCGTCGGCGACCGTATCTTCTTCGCCGGCGAAGCCCTCGCCGGCGGCCTGATCCAGACCTGCGGCGGGGCGTACCGGTCGGGCGAGGCGGCGGCGCGGGCGGTGCGCGCGGTGTTGGCGTAGGGCCTCATCCACCCCGCTCCTCGCCACCGCCGTCATCCTCGGGCTTGACCCGAGGATCAGAGGCAGGGCCGGGCTGTGCGTCTGGCGCGGCCCATCGACGGCGCTTCCGCGACGATCCACGGGGCGCCGGACGGTCCGATCCTCGGGTCAAGCCCGAGGATGACGGGTTGAGAGTAGTTCCAAAGCAAAACGGCCCCCGGATCGCTCCGGGGGCCGTTCTGTTCCTGTCACCGCATTCGGTCGGCGATCGCGCTCAAGGAGCGAGCGACCGCGTCGCGAGCGTTAGCGCACCAAGAACGATTACTCGTTGATCTTGGAGACGACGCCGGCGCCGACGGTGCGGCCGCCTTCACGGATGGCGAAGCGCAGCTTCTCTTCCATGGCGATCGGGGTGATCAGCTCGACGTTCAGCTCG
>NZ_JAKFEB010000068.1:0-20965 GCF_036677305.1 Brevundimonas sp.
GTAATCATGTCTTCGATTTAATCCACCTGTCTGTCTTGTAACTGGAGCCGGCCGCGACACACAGCCACACCTCGCGTCACATGACGAGGGGAATCCTGCAATGACAAAGACCATCCTGCTGGCGACGACGGCGCTCCTGTTGAGCGCCGGCGCGGCGTCCGCCCAGACGCCCAGCGAACAGCAGGCCGCCCCCCAGGCGGATGCGGCGCAACAGGGCGTCCTGATCTTCGAGCCCGCCTTCTTCGCCGACCAGCGCCCCAATTCCGCGCTGGACATGGTCAACCGGGTTCCGGGCTTCTCCGTCGTCGACGGCGACGGCAGCCGCGGGTTTGAAGGCGCCGTCGGCAATATCCTGATCAACGGCTCGCGCCCGGCGTCCAAGAACGACACCGGCTCGGCCGTCCTGTCGCGCACCCTCGCCGACCAGGTCGAGCGGATCGAACTGATCCGCGGCGGCGCGCCCGGCATCGACATGCAGGGCTTCGCCGTCGTCGTGAACGTGATCACCAAGACGGAATCCAGCCGCCAGCACATCTTCACCGCCAACGCCAACATCTTCGAGGGCAGCGGCCAGGATCTGTTCGGCGCCAGCTACCAGTTCACCGCCAAGGAGGGCGAGCGGACCTGGGGCGTGACCCTGAGCGACGGCATCTCCATGAGCGACGCCAACGGCGTGGGCCCGGTGATCCGCCGCGACGCCAACGGCGTCATCTTCCGCCAGGAGGATTTCTACAACGACCAGTACGGCGGCGGCACCTCGATCCGCGGCAACTTCGCCACGCCCCTGTACGGCGGCAAGATCGACCTCACCGCCCGCTACGGCCTCAACGACTTCGAGGGCATCACGCTGCAGACCGCACCCACGGTCCGGCGCGAGAACCTGTTCACGGACGAGGGCGCCGGCGGCGAATTCGGCGCGGTCTACACCCGGCCCGTGAGCCCGCGGACGACGCTGGAAAGCCGCTTCATCCACCAGTTCAACAGCTTCGAATCGACATCGACCGCCCGCAGCCGGATCGACAACGTCGACAGCGCCGAGCAGTTGTTCGTCAGCGAGGGCGATTCCTCCGAGACCATCGCCCGGGCGCTGCTCCGCTTCGAACGCTCGGCGGCCCTGACGTTCGAGAGCGGCGGCGAGCTCGCCTACAACATGCTGGACACCGTCCAGGCCTTCACCGTCGGCGGCGTCGCCGTCCCCCTGCCCTCGGCCTCGGTCAAGGTCGAGGAACTGCGCGGCGAGGCCTTCGGCAAGGCGACCTGGCGCGTGCGCCCCACCCTGACGGTGGAAGGCGGCCTGCGCATGGAGGCCTCGACCATCACCCAGTCGGGCGACGCCGAGCAGGAGAAGAGCTTCTTCTTCCCCAAACCCCGCCTGCTGGCGACCTGGACCCCGATGCCGGACAACCAGTTCCGGTTCCGCTTCGAGCGCGAGGTCGGCCAGCTGGACTTCGGCGACTTCGCGGCCTCTTCGGATCTCGACGAGGAAAACGTCCTGGGCGGCAACGCGGATCTTGAGCCGGAACAGCGCTGGATCACCGAGGTCACCTACGAGCGCCGCTTCTGGACCGACGGCATCATCAGCATCGGCCTGCGCCACGACGAGATCGTCGACGCCATCGACGTGATCCCGCTGGACGGCGGCCTGTCGGCGGTCGGCAACATCGGCGACGGCACGTCGGACCAGCTGGCGGTCAACATCCTGGTGCCGATGGACAAGTTCGGATTCACCGGCGGCCGGCTGGGCTTCCGCAACACCTGGGTCCACACCGAGGTGACCGATCCGACGACGGGTGAAATCCGCGCCATCTCCGGCGTCCGCCCGTCGCAGCCGGTCTTCACCATCGCCCAGGACATCAACTCCTGGAAGCTGCAGTGGGGCGGCGCCTATATCGCGACGCTGCACCAGTTCAGCTACGATCCGGACCAGACCTCGGGCTTCCGCGGCGCTGACTATTTCGAGCTCTGGGCCGAGTACAAACATACGCCGACGCTGTCGCTGCGGGCCCAGATCAATCTCTGGGACGACTTCGAGGTCCAGCGCACGGTCTTCGCGGACCGGACGCCGGCCCGGCCCGTCTCCTACTACGAGAACCGCTACATCGACCCGAGGACCTTTGTGTCCCTGCGACTGCGCAAGACCTTCTGAAGCCCACGGACGAGGGGCGGCCCCAGGGTCGCCCCAAGCCTGTCGGCGAATTAATCCACCTGTCCAGCTTGTAACTGGAGGCGGCGCCGGCCCTCGCGCACCTTCGCCGCAACAGGGAGAGGGTCGATGAGAAAAGCAGTCTGGCTGGCGGGCGCCGCCCTGTGCGCGCTGGCGGGGCCGGCGATGGCGCAGACCTCGCCGTCACAGACCGCGACGCCCCAGTCCGCGGCGCAGGTCCCGGTTCCCACCGGTCCCGCCGTCAGCGCGCCGGAAGTCGATGCGGCCCAGCAGGGCGTGCTGATCTTCGAGCCCGCCTTCTTCGCCGACTCGCGGCCCGACACCGCGCTGGACATGATCGCCCGCCTCCCCGGTTTCGGCCTCGACACCGGCGACAGCGGCACCCGCGGCCTCGCCGGCACGGCCGGCAACGTCCTGATCGACGGCGCGCGGCCCTCGACCAAGAGCGACAGCCTCGACCAGATCCTGCGCCGCATCTCCGCGGCGGGGGTCGCCCGGATCGAACTGATCCGGGGCGGCGCCCCGGGTATCGACATGCAGGGCCGGTCGGTGATCGCCAACGTCATCCTCGTCCGCACCGTCGTCACCGAACGGGTGATCGAGGCCAACGCCTATTTCTATCCCGACGGCTATATCGGCCCGGTGATCGCGGCCCGCTGGTCGCGGCGCGAGGGCGACAACCAGATCGAGGGTTCGATCAACGCCTTCTCGGACCGCACCGACGGAACCGGGGACGGCTTCCGCCGCCGCTATGACCCGGCCGGCAATCTGATCCAGGACGCCGACCTCGTGCTGTGGGATCGCATCCGCACCGTGCGGGCCACGGGGGCCGTACAGCGCCGCGTGGCCGACGGCCTGCTGAAGGTCAACGGCTTGCTGGGCTGGTTCGGCCAGGAGAATTCCCAGGACCTGCTGATCCGCTCCGGCGCCGGCGACGACAGCTTCAACGACGAGGACTCGGATTCGATCGACGGCGAGATCGGCGTCAACTGGACGCGCGATCTGAGCCCCCGCATGGGCCTGGAGCTGACCGGCCTGCAACGCTACGGCACAGAGGCCTACACCGGGGTCTCGGTCGGCGGCGGCGACAGTTCGACCTTCACCGCCGACGCCACGGCCGGCGAGTCGATCGTTCGCGCCACCCTGCGCTACCGGCCCACGGATGAGTACGCGGTCGAGACCGGCGGCGAGATCGCCTTCAACTTCCTCGACAGCGCCAACGCCTATGAAGAGAACGGCGTGGTAATCCCCCTGCCGTCGGCCTCGGTCCGGGTCGAGGAATTGCGCGGCGAGGTGTTCGGCCAGGCGACCTGGCGGCCCAATCCGGAATTCACGCTCGAAGCGGGCGTACGGATCGAGGTCTCGGAGATCAGCCAGTCAGGCGACAGCAACGAATCCAAATCCTTCGTCTTCCCCAAACCGCGCGTGCAGATGACGTGGACGCCCTGGGCCGGCCAGCAGTTCCGCTTCCGCGCCGAGCGCGAGGTCGGCCAGCTGGACTTTGGCGACTTCGTCGCCTCGGCCGACATCGACATCGGCCAGGTCGAGGGCGGCAACCCTGATCTGGAGCCGCAGAAGTCGACCGTGCTGGAAGCGATCTACGAGCGCCGCTTCTGGGGCGAAGGCGTTCTGGACTTCACCTGGCAATACGCTGAATTCGAGGACGTCGTGGACGTCATTCCGCTGGTCGGAGGCTTCGACGGCGTCGGCAACATCGGCGACGGGACGGCGAAATTCTTCCAGACCCGCCTGACCCTGCCCACCGACAAGCTGGGCGTTCCCAACGGCCGACTGCAGGTGCGGGGAAGCTGGTCCTCGACATCCGTGATCGACCCCGTCACCGGCGAGGAGCGTCGGTTCCAAGGCAACCAGGCCTTCGGTTGCGGCGTCGCCTTCAATCAGGATCTGAAGGGAGGCCGCTGGTCCTACGGCTTCGACCACGGCTGCAACGTCGACAAGGGCGCAGACTATCGCGTGCGCGAGATCCGCTACTTCTACGCCGAGCCCGGCGTCAGCGCCTTCGGCCAGTGGAAGCCTCGCAGCGACCTAACGCTGCGGATTGATCTGGGCAACGCCACCAACCGCAAGACCGGCTACAACCGCGACATCTACTCCGGCCCCCGCGACACCGCCCCGCTTGCCTTCCGCGAGGTGCGCCGCACGCAGATGAGTCCCTGGCTGTTCCTCCAGATAAGAAAGACCTTCTGAAGAAGGCGTCCCCACGTCCCACAACTGGCGTGCGCCACCCCCGCGCACGAAAAAGGGCGGAGCCGCGAGGCCCCGCCCTTTCTGTTGTCGCAGCTGGCTTGATCAGCCGGCCGTGCTGGTTCCGGGTCTGGCGACGTTGCCGTCTTCCTGGCCACGGTCGGTCAGGGTCGGTCCCGGGTGGTTTCCGGCGTCATTGGCTCCATGCGACCAGCCCTTGATGAAGAAGCTGATCAGGATGAAGAAGGCGCCGATAGCCATGCCGCCCCAGCCGAGCTTCTCGAAGATCTCGAGCGAGGTGCGCAGCGCCAGACCGGGGTCCAGCACCTGACCGCCGACGGTCTCCGTGCCGGCCAGGCCTGCGATCCAGCCGCCCACGAACTGGGCGATGGAGCTGGCCAGGAACCAGACGGCCATCATGAAGCTGACCACCGCCGGCATCGACAGCTTGGTGATCTCCGACAGGCCCACGGGCGACAGGAACAGCTCGCCCGTCGTGTGGAACATGTAGAGCAGGCCCAGCAGGATGATCGGCATCTGGAAGGCCGAATCGGCCATCCCCGCGCCCCAGACCACCACCATGAAGCCCAGGCCGACCTGGATCAGGCCGAGACCGAACTTCATCGTCGGGTTGGGGTCCATGTTGCGCTTGGCCAGGTAGGCCCAGATCGCCGCCATGATCGGCGCGAACAGCAGGATGAAGCCCGCGTTGAACGACTGGGTCTGGGCCGCGGTGATCGTGGCGTCGACCCAGAAGCCGGACGGGGTGATCCCCGCCGCCTCAAGCTGCGCCGGGGTGCCGACAGTGACGCCCAGGAAGTTGAACGCCGTCGGCGTCAGGCTGAGGTCGACGTTGCGGTCGGCGAACAGGTTCAGCGAGGTGCCGGCCTGTTCGAACAGGGTGAAGAAGATCACCGAGCCGAAGATCAGCACCACTGCCAGCATCATGCGCTCGCGTTGCGCCTTGGTCTTGCACACCGCGATGATGACGTAGCCGATGAACGCCAGCGAGGCGATCGTGGCCGCCAGCAGCACGCCGCCGACAATCGCGTTACGCTGGACGAGGAACCAGATCAGGCCGACGCCCAGGGTGGCCAGCAGATAGATCGACCATTCGCGGTTCAGCGGGCCGATCATCGGACGCTTCAGCATCTCGGGATTGGGCGGCTCGCCCTTGCCCTCGAGGGCCGGCTTGCCGATCATGAAGACGATCCAGCCCAGCGCCATGCCGAGGCCGGCCAGGCCGAAGCCCGCCCACCAGCCGACCGTCTGTCCCAGATAGCCGCACAGGACCGCGGCCCAGAAGGCCCCCAGGTTGATGCCGTAATAATAGAGGGTGAAACCGGAATCCCGCCGGGGATCGCCCTGCGGATACAACTGCCCGACGATGGTCGAGATGTTCGGCTTCAGGAAGCCGACGCCCATGATGATCAGCGAGACGGCGAGGTAGAAGAGGTTCACCCCCATCATGTCGCGCGTCTGGGTCATGACATACGACCCTTCCGCCAGCGTCGCCGGCAGGGGCGAGGCGGTCGGCAGGCCGGCCACGGCGATGCCGCCGGTTTCAGCCGGTCCGAAGGCGTATTTCTGGCCGTCGACGACGATGTTGACGTCGCGATCGGCGCCGCGGCCCTCGGCCGAGATCTCATAGGTCTGACCGCCGTAGGTCAGGGTTTCCGTCGCGGGGCGGCCTTCGAAGGCCATCAGGCCGTGACCGGCGACCAGCAGCAGGGCGCCGAAGGCGATGGCCTTGCGCGTGCCGATGAAACGGTCGGCCATGATGCCGCCGACCAGCGGCAGCAGATAGACCAGCGAGGTGTAGGACCCGTAGGTCGAGCCCGCCATGGAATCGTCGAACAGGAAATGCTGAGTCAGGAAGAAGATCAGGATGCCGCGCATGCCGTAGTAGGAGAACCGCTCCCACATCTCGGCGAAGAACAGGATCATCAGTCCGCGCGGATGGTTCTTGAGGATCTGCATCAGCACCGGAATGCCGGTGGCGAAGGTGATGATCAGGCCCAGGATGATGACGATGTTCATGCCTCACCTCCTGCGACTGGCCGGGCTTCAAGCCCGATGCGCCCTGTAGGCGCGCCCCCTGCGTCCGTCGTACTCAACGGCTCACTCCCTTGTTGCTGCGCCCCACCTGGCGCGCGATGGGCGCATAAGCAGCACGCGCAGCAAGACCGGACAAGAGTTAAGGGTAAATTGGTTGGCGGTGGCGCCCGGCCCCCCGGGTCGGCACGATGCGCCGGATTCGGAGCATGGGACGGTTGATGACCACGACGCGCAGGTCAGCGTTGATCGGATTGGGCGGAGCCCTGGCGCTTTGCGGCTGCTCCCGCGGCTCGTCGCGGGACGACGCTCCCGGCCGGGATGTCGTGGCGGCGGGATCCCCGGCTGCATTGCTGATCTGGGCCGTGGCGCGGGAACGGCTGGCGGGCTGGCCCCGGAGACCGCAGCCCGCCGACCTGTCGGCCCTGCCGCCGCTCGCCGCCGACCTGCCCGAGCTGGGAGGACTGACAGGCAATAGCCGGCAGGCGAATCTGGAGACCATCGCCGCGTTGAAGCCGCGGCTGATCATCGACTACGGCGACATCGACCCGGAGTATCGGGCGCTGGCGGACCGCCTGAAGACTCGCCTGGGACTCGACTGGCGCCTGATCGACGGGGCCCTGACCCGGATCCCGGAAGCGATCCGGCAGGCCGGCGGGTTGCTGGGGTCCGGAAGCCGGGCCGATCCCCTGGCCGATGAGGCGGCCGAGGCGCTGGAGCGCTGGCGCCGCGCGCCGCCGGGGCCGGGCTTCTACTACGCAAGAGGCGCGGACGGTCTGGAAACCGGTTTTCGCGGCAGCCTCGCCACGGAGGTTCTGGAAGGCGCCGGCTGGACCAATGTCGCCGAGGGGTCGCGCGACATCGGCCGCGTGACCCGTGAACAGGTCCTCGCCTGGGATCCCGAGACCCTGGTCACGCTTGACCCTGGATTCGCCGGCTCAATCCAGCACGACCCTGTGTGGCGCGCGCGGCGCAATGGCGAGCGCCGTCGCCTGGTTCTGTTGCCGGGGCGGCCGTTCGGCTGGATCGACCGTCCGCCCTCGGTCAATCGCCTGCTCGGCTGCGCGTGGCTGGCCGATCCCGAGGGCTCCGCCGCGACCCTCGCCGCCCTCAGCCGGCGCCTCTACGGCGCAGCGCCGGTCGAGGCCGCCCAGCCGCGATGGATCGCTTGAACCGGCTGCGCCGCGCCCTGCCGGTTCTGACCCTGGTCCTGCTCGCCCTGGCGGGCGCCGCCGCCGTGCTGTCGACGGGACCGCTGGCCATACCGTTGACCGACCTCTGGTCAGCCGTGATCGGCCGGGGCGGACCGGAGGCCGAACTGGTCCTGACCCTGCGCGGGCCGCGCCTGCTCGCCGCCCTCACCTGTGGCGCGGCCCTGGCCGGCGCGGGCGCCGGATTCCAGATCCTGTTCCGCAATCCGCTTGCGGCGCCCGATCTGCTGGGCGTCTCGTCCGGCGCCGGACTGGGCGCGGCCCTGGCGCTGCTGCTCGGGGCGGGGACGGTGCTGGTCCAGAGCGCGGCCTTCGCCGGCGGACTCGCCATCGGCGGTCTGGCCCTGGGGTGCGCGGCCCTGACCCGCAGCGGGGACGGGCGGCTGGCCCTGATCCTGTGCGGCGTGGTCGCGGGCGCCCTCGCCTCCGCCGGACTGGGCCTCGTCGTCATCGTCGCGGAGCCCTATTCGCAGCTGCCCGCGATCACCTACTGGCTGCTGGGCTCCTTCACCCGCGCGACCCTGGTCGAGGCGCTGTTCGCGCTGGGGCCGGTCTGCCTCGGCGGGGCGATCCTGCTCTGGCTCGGCTTCCGGCTGGACGTGCTGTCGCTGGGCGACGAGCAGGCGCGGTCGCTGGGCCTGCCCGCGCGCCGCCTGCGGCTGACGGCTCTGGCGGCGGCGGCGCTGATGACCTCGGCGGTCGTCGCCCTGGCCGGGATCGTCGGCTGGATCGGCCTTCTGGCGCCTCACGCGGCGCGCCTGATCGTCGGCGACAGGGCGGGGCGGCTGATCCCCGCCTCGATGGCCATCGGCGCCCTGTTCGCCCTGGTCATCGACCGGATGGCCACCGCCTTCGGTCCGGCTGAAATCCCCGTCGGCCTGCTGTCCGCCGCCATCGGCGCCCCGGCCTTCCTGTTCCTGTTCGTCGCCACGTCGAGGCGGTCATGAGCGGCCTGCTGCTTGAGGGTCTGGTCGCCGGACGCGCCGCGCGCGGCGGCAAGGGGTTCCGCCTGCCGCCCCTGGATCAGAGCATCGCGCCCGGCGAAATCATCGCCCTCATCGGTCCGAACGGGGCGGGCAAGACGACGCTGCTCAAGACCCTTGCGGGCCTGCTTCCCCCGCTCGCCGGCTCGATGAGTCGCCCTCGCTCCGCCTGGTTGCCGCCGCCGGGCGCTGTCAGCGCCGGCTTTCCGGTCCTGCACCTGACGGCGCTGGGACGGTCGCATCTGCGGCGCTGGTCTTCGGGCCTGACGCCCGCCGATCTGGACGTCGCCCGTGCCGCGCTCGACCGCCTGGACGTCGGTCATCTGGCGGATCGCCCGTTCGACCGCCTGTCCAGCGGTCAGCAACAGCTGGTCCTGATCGCCCGCCTGTTCGTCCAGGACGCGCCGCTGTGCCTGCTGGACGAACCCCTGGCCCTGCTGGATCCCGCCCACGCCCAGGCCGTCGAGGCCGCGATCCGGTCCCTGGCGAGCGAAGGTCGTATCGTCATCGCCTCGACCCATCATCTGCCGTTCGCCGCGCGGGCCGATCGCGTGCTGGCGCTGGGGGCCGACGGGGCCGGAATGGACGCGCCGGCGCGCGCCCTGGCTCCCGACCGCCTCCGCGCCCTGTTCGGCGTCGAGGTCGAAGGCTGCCCCTGTTGCGGCGGCCCCTTGAGTTGAGACGGCGGTTGGACGAGGTTCTGGCCTCGCTTTCGAAAGGCTGACCATGTCCCTCGCCCGCCTCGCTCCGGCCGCGCTCGCGCTCCTCCTGTCCGCCGCGCCCGCCATCGCCCAGGACGCGCCGCGCTGGTCGTTCGCCATCCACGGCGGGGCCGGGGTCATCGAGCGCGAGAGCCTGACGGCGGAACAGGACGCCGCCTATCGCGCCGCCCTGAAACGCGCGCTCGAGGCCGGCTCGGCCGTACTGGCTCAAGGCGGCCCCGCGCTGGACGCGGTCCAGGCCGCCATCCAGGTCATGGAGGACGATCCGCTGTTCAACGCCGGACGCGGCGCGGTCTTCACCGCCGCCGGCCGCAACGAACTGGACGCCGCCGTCATGAACGGCGCGGACCTGACCGCCGGCGCCGTGGCCGGCCTGACCACCACCCGCCATCCGATCGCGGCGGCCCGCGCCGTCATGGAGCGATCGCCCCACGTCATGCTGATCGGCCAGGGCGCCGACAGCTTCGCCGCCTCGGTCGGGCTCGAGCAGGTTGATCCGTCCTTCTTCTTCACCGAGCGCCGCTGGCAAGGGCTGGAACGCGCCCTGAGGCAGCAGAACCTGCCGATACCTGAACGGCCCGCCGGCGCGCCGGGCCCGCAGGCGGCGAATGACCTGCCGGCGCCGCCCCTGAACGAGCGCAAATTCGGCACCGTCGGCGCCGTGGCCCTGGACAGCGAAGGCCGCCTTGCCGCGGGAACCTCGACCGGCGGCATGACCGCCAAACGCTGGGGCCGGGTCGGCGACGTGCCGGTGATCGGGGCCGGCACCTACGCCTCCAACCGCGACGGCTGCGCGGTGTCTGCGACGGGCGACGGCGAATATTACATCCGCGCCTCGGTCGCCCGCGACATCTGCAGCCGCATCCACGACGGCGCCTCCGGTCATGACGCCGGACAGGCCGAGGTCGACGACGCCCTGGCGCTGGGCGGCTCGGGCGGCGTCATCGTCATGGACCTGCAGGGCCGGCCCGCCTTCGCCATGACCACCTCCGGCATGTACCGCGGCGCGGTTTCGTCCAGCGACCCCGCGCGGGTGGCCATCTATGGCGACGAGACCCTGCGGCCATGAAGAAGCCCGACACGCCCGGGGTCATCGCCCCGCCGCCGCTGATCTATCTCGGCTTCCTGCTGGCCGGCTGGGGCCTGGCCGAACTCGGCGCCCGACCGGAGGCCGCCGGGGCCGGTCTCGACTGGCTGGCGGCGGGCTTCGGACTGGAGATGGCGGCTCGACGCGGCATCGCCCTGACCCTGATCGTCGGCGGCCTGCTGCTGGACGGGATGGCGGCGGGCCTGTTCCGGCGGCGCGGCACAGCGGTCGAACCGTGGAAGCCGTCCACCGCCCTGATCATCGAGGGCCCGTACCGGTTCAGCCGCAATCCGATCTACCTCGGGTTCGCCATCACTTACGTGGGTCTGGCTATCGCCATGAACAGCTGGATCGCGCTGATCCTGCTGGTCCCCTGCCTGTTCGTGATCGACCGGTTCGTGATCCGGCGCGAGGAGCGCTACCTCTCCCTCAAGTTCGGGGCGGCCTACGACGTCTACCGCCAGAAAGTGCGCCGATGGCTGTGAGCGACGACGAGCTGTCGGACATGGCGATCGAGGAACTGGATATCGCCTGCGCCCTGCCCTGGCCGGACATGAAATCGGTCACGCCCTGGGGCGACAGCTTCACCGGCTTTGCGCCTTCCGGACGCGAGGTCGAGATCGAGCGGCGCTATCTCTGGGCCCACGAACCCGAGGGAGCCATCGCTGTCGAGATAGAAGTGCGCGCCGTCGGCGCCCCGACCGGCGCCGAGGCCAAGGCTCTGATCACCGCGCCCCGCTGACGCCGAATCCGGGGCGGCGTTAACCTTTCCCGTTGCCAAGCTGAGCCGTCGAGGCAAGATGCGCCCCGCACGCGTTCGCGCAGACCGGGAGGGACAGCCGCATGGCCTATGGCGCCGACTTCGCCACCGCCGACGCCGCCAATGCGCCGCTGGACGCCCCCTTGATGATCGGCGCCGATCCGGTCCTCTGGGGGGGCCTGCTGCTGGGACTGGCCGCCGCCCTGCTGGTCGGCTGGCTTGTCGGTCAGAACGGCAAGACGTCCCGCCCGGACGCCGCCGAGTCAATCTGGGAAGACATCGACGACGCCGCCAGGGAGGCGATGAAGGCGAACGCCGACAACCTTTCAGCCAAGGCGTCCGCCCTGCTGCGGACCATAGAGCGCCGCCTCGGCAAGACGCTCGGCATGGCCGGCGGCGCGGGCGGAATCACCGAGGCTCTGAAAAAGGCCCTTGATGGCGAACCGGCGCACAAGCCGCACGGCGACCATGACCCCGACACGGGCCATGAAGACAAACACGGCCATCACGATGCGCCGCCGGCCGCCGCAAGCGGCGTCACCGTCATCGTCAACAACGGCAAGAGCGACGGTCACAAGGGCGCCGATGATCACCCCGGCGATCACGGGGCGAAGACGCCGCTGGGCGTTCAGGCGCGGAACGACGCCCTGCGCCTGGCCATAGGCCATTTCAATGATCAGTGGGGCCAGCGCCGCGACCGCGTCCGCGAACTGCGCGCCGCCCATGCGGAACTGTCGACCCCCGGGTCGAAGCATCCGGCGGCGGGCAGGATCAGCGGAACGCGCGCCGGTCATTGACCGCCCGCACACGGTTTCCTCGCCGCATAAAACCGCCTAAGCCTGAGGCATGAAACTCGCCTCGCTCAAGCACGGCCGCGACGGCCGCCTCGTCCTCGTCTCCGAGGATCTCGCCTGGTTCACCGACGCCTTCCTGATCGCCCCGACCCTGCAGGCGGCGCTGGATAACTGGGATCGGGTCGAGCCCGACCTGCTGGCGCTGGCCGAGAGCCTCGAGCACGGCGGCGTGCCGCGCGGCCGTTTCCATGAGCGCGAGGCCGCGGCGCCCCTGCCCCGCGCCTATCAGTGGGCAGACGGCTCGGCCTATGTGAACCACGTCGCCCTCGTGCGTCAGGCGCGCAACGCCGAAATGCCCGACAGCTTCTGGACCGATCCCCTGATGTACCAGGGCGGGTCCGACGGCTTCCTCGCCCCGCGCGATCCCATTCCGCTGGCCGATGAAAGCTGGGGCTGCGACCTCGAGGCCGAGGTGGTGGTTGTCACCGGCGACGTACCCCAGGGCGTGACGCGCGAGGAGGCGCTGAGCCACATCCGTCTGGTCGGCCTGGTCAATGACGTGTCCCTGCGCAACCTCATCCCGGCCGAACTGGCCAAGGGTTTCGGCTTCGTCCAGTCCAAGCCCGCCTCGGCCCTGTCGCCGGTCTTCGTCACGCCGGACGCCCTGGGCGACCGCTGGGCCGACGGCAAGCTGAAGGGCGAACTGTCCGTCCAGCTGAACGGCGCGGACTTCGGCAAGGCCGACGCCGGCGTCGACATGACCTTCGACTTCGGGACGCTGATCGCGCATCTGGCCAGGACCCGCGCCCTGTGCGCCGGCACGGTCATCGGCTCGGGCACGGTGTCGAACCGCGACGCGGGCGGCGGCCCCGGCAAGCCCGTGTCCGAAGGCGGCCTCGGCTACTCCTGCATCGCCGAGGTGCGGACGGTCGAGACCATCCTGCGCGGCAAGGCCGAGACGCCCTTCCTCAAGGCCGGCGACACGGTGCGCATCGAGATGCTGGACGACAAGCACCACTCCATCTTCGGCGCCATCGAACAGACCGTCGAAGCGGTTTGATGCTCGGCGGCCTCCTGCTTTCCCTGATCGCAGCAATCGTCACGCTTTCAGCTCCGGTCCAGGCTTCGGAAGAAGACTGGGACGTGGTTGTCGATCCAGCGCGGCGCCTGACAACGGCTTCCATCGCCTATTCGTCCGGCCAGTCCATCATCGTGGCCTGCCGCGCGGGCGACCTCAACGTCATCGTCCGCGGATTGGACCCCGACGCCGGGCTGAGCCGCTATGCCGAGGTCACTGTCGATCAGTTGCATCCTGATGCGCAGAACTGGTTCAACCTGGGCGATGGCGCGGCCGTTCTCAGCGGGACCCCGGCGTTCCATGCCCGCCGGTTCCGGACCGGCGGCGTCCTTGAGTTCGGTGTGGGTCCGTCAGGGCTGCACCCCCGTGCGACCAAACGCTTTGCTCTGGATCTTCCGGACGGGTTTGAGGGCGTCGATCAGGTCTTGACGGCCTGCGGTGTGCCTCTGAGCGATCCACGGGACAGCATCTCTCGATGGAATTCCTTCGCCTTCCCCGGGGACACGGTCTGGACCCGGATGGCCCGGCCGGAATATCCGGAAGCCGCCGCCGCTGCGGGAATCGAAACCGGATTTGCCGTCAGCTCATGCATCGTCGGGCCGCAGGGCGAACCTCTCGAATGTCGCGTCGAAAAGGAAAGCGATCCGAGGGCGGGCTTTGGAAACGCTGCGGTTCGCTCCTTGAGATCAGCACGCGTCGTGCTCGGTGGCGAGGGCGGCGCAACCCCCGGACAGGTCATGGTGGCGACCATGCGGTTTCGGGTGGAATAACGGGGGACCGACCGCAGCCCGATATTGATCGGCAGGGGCGCCGGCTCCGGCCGCCGCCGTCGCTTCATGCGCCAGCACGGCCGCCGGTCCCTGACAGGACAGCAGCAGGCCCGACATGATCGCAAGCAGCACACGCTTCATCTCGACCTCCGGCTTTCCAGAGGTCAGAGGCGGCCGCGCGCCCTTACGGATGCGCCGGACGGATTAAGCTTTCGACAGTTCCGCGACCGTCCCGGGCCAGGATCGGCAAGGTCGTCAGGTTCATGATCCGCTTCCGGTTTTCCTGACCGGTCGCCTTGACGGATCGCCTTCGATCCCCGCAGGGTTGCAGAAGCGAACCCGTCCGGATTGTTCCCATGAAGCGTACCCTGACCGCCCTTCTCGCCTGCGTCGTCGCCCTTCCGGCCCTCGCCCAGGATGCGTCCGCCGACTGGGATCTGGCGCAGCGCAGGGACCTTCTGGTCGCCTATACCCAGTTCGACAACGGCCTGAGCATCGCCACCCGGTGCGCCGACGGCGGGTTTGAAGCCGTCATCGGCGGCCTGCCGCCTGCGGGCCGGGCCACGACCCGTTCGCTGCGCATCGCCTTCGGGGAGGATGATCTGGTCGAGAGCCGGTGGAACGTCGCCACCGACGACACCATCGCGGTCAGCGAATTGCCCGCTCCCTTCGCCCGTGAATTGAGGGCGGGCGGACGCCTGCGCATTCTCGTTCCGGGCGGCGCGGAGGGGGGGCGAAACCTGATGTACGACCTCGTTCTGCCGGCCTCGGCCGGTTCGATCGACCAGACCCTGACCACCTGCGGCCGGCCGCTCGTCGATCCCCGCGACGCGGAACTGGAAGCGCTTCAGGACGACGGCGTCCCCCGCAACCTGGCCTGGGCCGTGCGTCCCCGGGCCGAGTTTCCGAACACGCGGTACGCCCGCGGCTTCGCGGTCATCACCTGTGTGAGCAATCCTGACGGATCGCTGCGGGACTGCGCCGTGGAAACCGAACACCCGAGGGACGGCCGGTTCGGCGCGGCCACGCTCGCTTCGGCGCGGCGGGCGCGGCTCCAGAATCTCGCCGAGCCCGGCGCCCCCGTGCCGGTCGGGCGGGTGCTCTACAAGACCCATTTCCTCATGGAGGGGTACCAGACGCGCGAAGACGAGGAGCGCATGCGCGAGAGCCGTCGGCTGCAACGGGAAGAACGGGCCGCCCGGCGCGCCGCTAGCGGCGAATGACCTGGGCGGCGAACCGCTCCATCTCCTCTTCCTGCGGCGACATCTGAAGCAGCAGCAGATCCAGCCCGGCCGCTTCGAATTCCGCGATCCGTTCCCGGACAGCCTCCGGCGTGCCGACGAAGCCCGGACGAAGGCCGCGATTGGAGACGCTGTACTCCCGGATCTTCAGCTCGCGCTCCAGCTCCGTGCCCGCCAGCCATTGGTCGAAATTGGCGAAGCCCGGAGGCGGCGTTCCCTCGGCCAGGCCGGGGATGGCGGTGATCCGTTCGAGCTCGCGGTCCGCCTCGGCCTGGCTGTCGCGCACGACGGCGTAGCCGGCCATGCCGAACGACATCGGCGGCAGGCCGAAGCTTTCGCGCCGCGCCTTCATGTCGGCGACCTTGGCGGCGATATGCTCCGGCTCGTCGCCGTGCATCACATAGGCGTCGCAGTGCTTGGCGATCAGCGTCTTGGCCGCCTCCGACTCGCCGCCCGCATAGATGACCGGTCGGGGCCGCGCCGCGCTTGAGGTCGGCTTGGGCTCCACGATGGCGTCCTTCAGCGTGTAGTAGCGGCCTTCGAAGTCCGTGCGGGGTTGCGTCCAAAGTCGGTCCACGACCTGAAGCCATTCGGTGGTCCTGGCGTACCGGTCGTCGTGCTGGTCGAACTGCAGGCCGTAGCTTTCGGCCTCCTTCGCCCACCAGGACGAGACGACGTTCAGCGCCAGCCGCCCGCCCGAGATCCGGTCGATATTGGCCGCCGCCTTGGCGAACAGGGCGGGCTGGTGGAAGTTCGGCCGCACCGCCACCATCAGTTCGATGGTCCTGGTCACCGCCGCCAGCGCCGCCGCGCTGGACCAGGCGTCCAGGGCCGGGGCCTCGATCCCCTTGATGTCGTTCAGGTTCAGCTCGGCGATCAGGGTCAGGTCCCAGCCGATCTCCTCCGACCGCCGGACGAGCCTGGACAGATTCTCCCAGCTCGCCGCCCGCTCGTCGTCGACGTTCCGCAGCCAGCCGCCGAAGACCGGGGCCCAGTAGCCGTACCTCATGCGCGCTTCGCCTTCTCTTCCTCGATGACGCCGACCAGCCAGTCGACGAGGTTGTCGTGCGGATCGAAGCCCAGCACATCGCGCGGCTTCGCCACGAAATTCGACAGGGCGTTGATGTCGTAGAACCGCACCGAGCCGTCCCGCTCGTCGATCAGATATTCGACCGAGCCGACCTCGACCTTGCCGGCCGCGACGATGGCCTCGACCGCGGCGATGATCTCCGCTGGCGGCTCGAACCGCGTCATGCCCATGACCGCCGATCCCGGCCGGATCAGGCAGACGTCGGCCGGACACAGATCGAAGGCGTCGCCCGAACTTTCCACCTCCAGGGCATAGAGATAGCGGCCCGCCAGGGTCTCCACCCGGATGATCCGTCCGCCCGCGCGCGGCGCGTACTCCTGGACCAGCGAGACGCCGTTGATCCCGGCCGGCGCGGTTCTGTCGCGCGCCGCCCGGGCCAGGTCTTCGGCCGTATCGTAGCGGACGATGCCCGCGCCCGAACCGCCGATGTCGGCCTTGACCAGAACCGGAAAGCGCAAGCCCTCCGCCGCCTTGGGCAGGTCCGCCTGCCGGTGCGCGGCCCGCGTCTCCGGCCCCCTGAATCCGAGCCGGGCGATCAGACTGAGCTGCCGCGCCTTGGACGTGTCGATGGGCAGGGCCGAGGCGTTGATCACCCGTGTCCCCCGGCCCTCCCAGTGCTCGAACAGGCTCTGGGCGTAGAAGATCGGATGCTCGGGTTCGCGCAGGAAGGACGACATCGCGACCCGGCTGAACACCACCCGCGCGGGTGCCGGCGAGGCCGCCGGGTCGAACACGTCCCCGGCCAGAGGCGTCTTCACCCAGGAAACGCCGCGCCGGTCCAGCGCCTCGAACAGGGGCTCGAACCACTGCGGATGCTCATAGACGACGGCGAGGTCGGGGAGAGGAGACGTCATGACGATCGCAAATGCGTTACACCTCGATGAAACGCAAGAGGGCTGGTTGCGATTCACGCGACAGCCCTGATCGCCGGACGCTTGCCGACGACCGGCCGAGCGGATAGGTCACGTCGACCACGGCGCTCCGGCGCCGGCACGGCACGCGGGTGTGGTGGAATTGGTAGACGCGCCGGACTCAAAATCCGGTTCCGAAAGGAGTGCCGGTTCGACCCCGGCCACCCGCACCACGTTCAGGAATCCCGGTCCGTCACGCCGCCGGCGGCAGGTAGTCCGCCGGGATGGGCGCCGCCGGGGTTTCGGACTGCCAGTAGACGCTGACGATCCACCAGCGGGCGCCGTCGTTGAACAGCTGGATGCTGTTGATGCCCCGCGCGAAAGGGCTCGGGTCCGACAGGCTGTGCAGGCTTTCGTAGGTGGACCAGACGTGGACGATCTGGCCGAACCGCTCCGACCGGCGCGCGATCTCGCGTTCATGGAATCCCTGGCCGACCAGCAGGGGCTCGCTGCGGGTGATGTATTCGTCCGGGGTGATGGAGCGCACGACGCCCTGGCCCTCGCGGTTCATGCCGGAGGGCATAAGCCGTCCGGTGGGGTGAAACAGGGACCGGAAACGGTCCCAGTCGCGGGCGACCCCGGCGTCGCCAGAGATGACATCATACAGGGCCGCGGTGATGGCCTCGGGCGTGGCGACGTCGGCCGGGGCGGCGGTCGAGACGGGGACCGGCGGCAGCGGTGTCCGGGCGGCGACGGGCGCAGCGCAAGCGATGGCCAGCGCGGCCGCGATTGTCGAAAGACGCATCCGTAGTCCTCCCTGATCCGGGGACTATGCCGGGCCCACCGGCGGCGCGCCAGCGGGTCTAGCCGAGTTCGACCACTTCCCCGTCTTCCTTGACGAAGCGCTCGGGCCGGTGGTCCAGCAGGTCGAAGACCTTCTCCGACGGCCGGCACATGGCCGCGCCGCGCGGCGTGCGGACGATGGGGCGGTTGACCAGCACCGGATGGGCCAGCATCGCCTCGAGGATCGCCTCGTCCGGGGTCGCGGGGTCGGTCAGGGCCGGATCGATCGCCGCCGCCTCCTTGCCGCGCAGGGCGTCGCGCGGCGTCAGCCCGGCCTCGGCGAACAGGGCGCGCAGCTGGTCGGCGGTCCAGCCGGCCTGCATGTATTCGACCACCTCGGGTCGGTAGCCGGCCGCCTCGATCATGGCCAGGACATTGCGCGAGGTGCCGCAGGCGGGGTTGTGGAAGACGGTCACGGGGAAATCGCTCATCTCCGCCGACTAGCATTCCCTGCGCCCCGGATCACCGGGGCGGGCTTATTTTCCTGTCACGGTTGCGGATCACGACCGCCAGTCGCATCTGGCCGTGGATGACCTCCCCCAGTCCTGCGCCTGCCGCCGCCGTGAAGGGGCCGGGCTTTCCCGAATTCGTCGCCCTGATCGCCATGATGATGGCGCTCAACGCCCTGGCCATCGACTCCATGCTTCCCGCCCTGCCCGCCATCGGCGAGGCCCTGGGCGTGACCTCCGAGAACAGCCGCCAGTGGGTCATCACCGCCTATCTGCTGGGCTTCGGCGTGACCCAGATCGTCTATGGCCCGCTGGCCGACCGCCATGGCCGCAAGCCGATCCTGATGATCGGTCTGGGCCTCTATGTCGTGTTCAGCGTGCTGGCCGCCTTCGCCACCACGTTCGAGCTGCTGATCGCCGCGCGGGTCGGAACCGGGATCGGCGCCGCGGCCCTGCGCGTGCTGGCCGTCTCGATCGTGCGCGACCGCTATTCGGGGCGGACCATGGCGCGGGTGATGTCGCTGTCCTTCCTCGTCTTCCTCGGCGTGCCGATCCTGGCGCCGGCGCTCGGGGCGGCGATCCTGACCGTCGCGCCCTGGCCCTGGGTGTTCGGCGTCCTGGCCGTCGGCGGGGCCGCCTTCGCGATCTGGGCGGCCATCCGCCTGCCCGAGACCCTGCACCCCGAGGACCGGATGCCGATCCAGGTCGGACGCATCGCCTCGGCTTTCAGGCAGGCGCTGACCAACCGGCAGTCGATCGGCTACACCTTCGCCATCACCGCCATCTCGGGCGCCCTGTTCGGCTTCATCAACTCCAGCCAGCAGATCTTCTTCGACGTCTTCCATGAGCCGGAACTGTTCACGGTCGTGTTCGGCGTGGTGGCCGGCGGCATCGCCATCGCCTCGTTGCTGAATGCGCGGCTGGTCGAACGTCTGGGATCGAGGCTGATCTCGCACACCGCCCTGCTGGGCTTCATCACCATGTCGGCGATCCATGCGGCGGTGGCCCTGTCGGGCCACGAGACGATCTGGACCTTCGCCGTCCTGCAGGCCCTGACCATGTTCTGCTTCGGCTTCATCGCCGGCAATTTCGGTTCGATGGCCATGGAGCCGATGGGCCATATCGCCGGCACCGCCTCCTCGGCCCAGGGGTTCATCTCGACCACCGGAGGGGCGACGCTGGGCTTCCTGATCGGTCAGCAGTTCAACGGATCGGCCATCCCCATGACCATCGGTTTCACCTGTCTGGGCCTGACGGCGCTGGGCTTCGTCCTGATCGCCGAGCGCGGACAGCTGTTCAGGGCGCGGAACCTCGTCCCGGCGCCCGCGCCCGCAGCCTCTTGATCTTTTTCCCTCGCCGGGGCGTTGTCCCCGGCAGGAAACGAACCGGCCCGACCGTCCGCAAAAGGACGGCGGGCCTTCTGGTCAAGGACTCCCGATGATCCGCACGCTTGGACTGGTCTCCGCCCTCGCTCTCGCGACGGCCATGGGAGGATGCGCATCAATGCCCGGCTCAGGCTCATCGGACATGCCGCCCCTGCCCGCCTCGGCGACCGCGCCGATCGAGTATGCGCGCGACACCCACACATACGCGCGGCCCGAAATCGCGCATGTGCGCCACGTCGATCTGGACCTGACCGCCGACTTCCGGGCCCACACCCTGTCCGGCACGGCCGGGCTGGACATCCAGGGCGTCCAGGGCGCGGACGAGATCGTGCTGGACGTCAAGAATCTGGACATCCGCAACGTCACCGACGCCGCCGGCGCGCCGCTGCAGTACGAGACCGGCGCCAATGACGCCATCAAGGGACAGCCCCTGACCGTGCGCTTCCCGGCCCTGACCGCCGGCGAGACGCGCCGGATCGTCGTCAGCTATTCGACCCGCCCCGACGCCGCCGCCCTGCAATGGCTGACCCCGTCCCAGACCGCGGGCGGCCAGAAGCCCTATCTGTTCAGCCAGGGGCAGGCGATCCTGACCCGAACCTGGGTTCCGACCCAGGACAGCCCGGGCATCCGCCAGACCTATGACGCCCGCATCGTCGCGCCCGAGGACCTGCGCGTGGTGATGAGCGCCCAGCAGCTGACCCCCGAGGGCGAGGCCGCGGGCCCCGGCATGAAGGCCTGGCGCTTCCGCATGACCAATCCGGTGCCGCCCTATCTGATCGCCATCGGCGTGGGCGACCTGGCCTTCGCCGCCATCGACGAGCGCACGGGCGTCTTCACCGAGCCGTCGCGTCTGGAGGCCGCGCGGGCCGAACTGGCCCCGACCGCCGACATGGTCGATGCGGCCGAGCGGCTGTACGGCCCCTATCGCTGGGGCCGTTACGATCTGCTGGTCCTGCCGCCCTCCTTCCCGTTCGGCGGGATGGAGAATCCGCGCCTGACCTTCGCCACCCCGACCATCATCGCCGGCGACCAGTCGCTGGTCTCGCTGGTGGCGCACGAGCTGGCGCACAGCTGGTCGGGCAACCTCGTCACCAACGCCACCTGGAACGACATGTGGCTGAACGAGGGGTTCACCGTCTATTTCGAGAACCGGATCATGGAGGCCCTGTACGGCCGGGACCGAGCCCTGATGCTGGCCTCGCTGGGCTGGGGCGACCTGCAGGACGAGATGGCCGGTCTGCCGCCCGCCGACACCCGCCTGCACCTGAACCTCGAGG
>NZ_JAKFEB010000069.1:0-1836 GCF_036677305.1 Brevundimonas sp.
ATCATCGCCTTCCTGCGCCGGAACGCGGCCTTCAGGACCGCGCCCGCCGATCCGGTCGCCGTCGGCGCCCCGGAAGAGGCGCTGACGCCCGAGGGCTGGCTGCGCATCCTGCCGTCGATGTGGG
This sequence comes from Brevundimonas sp., assembly GCF_036677305.1. Taxonomy (GTDB): domain Bacteria; phylum Pseudomonadota; class Alphaproteobacteria; order Caulobacterales; family Caulobacteraceae; genus Brevundimonas. The sequence continues at coordinate 125 of NZ_JAKFEB010000069.1, forward strand.
CCGAAAAGGGCGGGGTGGACGGCTTCTTCGTCGCCCGTCTGGACCGGGTGGGCTGAGGCGGGGCGTCAGGGGCGCAGCTGCCGCGCTCATCGCCACGCCCAACCCTTGATTCTACGACACAGGGAAGCTCGACGCCGGCGACCCGGACGGGACGTGGGTTGCATCAGCCATCTGTGCCGCGGCGCCAGGTTTGACGCGTCGGCCGACCAGCCATGCGGGCGTCGCGGGATCGGTGAGGGATCAGCCGTCCGGGAACCGCGCGCCCTGCAGGCGGCGCAGCATTTCGCGGCTATTGATCCGGTCTTCCTCGGACTGCACGTTGTTGCGGCAGACCCGGCGGCCGAAACGCGAGCCCGTGACCGCCTCGGTGCGGCAGGTCTGGGTCGGCTGGACGGGGGCGGCCGTTATAGTCACGGTCGGCAGGTTCGCCGGCTCGGCCTGCGGCGCAGCGGTCTGTGCGGTCGCAGGAGCGGACGGGGCGGTCTGGGTCGGAGCGGGCTCCTGCAGGAGCAGGGCGGAGGTGAGCAAGGCGACGGGGAGGAACACCGGGAAATCCTCTCACAACAGCAATCCCGTATAGTGCCTCTCCCTGGCCGGGCATTGCAACCCCGCCGCGAGATCCTCCGGATCCGCTGCTCTTGATGGCGACACGGCGCCCGGCAGCCACGGGCCGCGCCGACCGTCGCCTATGGGTGGTTAGCGGACTCCGCGCCTGCAGGGGGCGGGAGTTCGCGGCCTTGAGCGGGAGACTGGGAAAAATTGAAGGCGGCGAATTCGATGTGGACCTCTCCCCGGTCCTCCGTTCCGTTCGCGCGGACCAGAAGGAAGCGATGGACCATCTCGGGCATCGAACCTGCGAACTCATCATAAAAGATCTCGGTCGGGCGCTTCAGCACCGCTTCGGCCAGAGCGTCCTGGCCAAAGACCACACGTGCATTCCGATAGGTGATCTCCGTGTGCCAGTAACCGCGCTGCTGGTCGCCCGTGAGAAGCCGGAGCCGCACATCGCCTGACTCGATGCTCACCCGGTCTACAAAAGCGTCGTGCAACCCGACCGTCGTCGCAAATCTCCAGACGGCCGTGTCGTGATCGAGAGCGTCGACATAGGCTTGATAAGCGGGCAGGACCTTGTCGTCCTCTTCGTCAGAGAGCTCGCCGTCGGCCCAGGCGCGGGTGAAGTGTTCCATGCCTTTTTGTGCGTGGAAGGTGCGGTTTCAGCAAGGTCCGCTAGGATCGAAAGCCGACCGTCGCCTGAGGGTGAAAAGCGGACCTGGGCGACCTCGGCAGTTTCCCCGGGCTATCACGCGCTCGCGGCGCCCCTCGCATCGGCGCGGGCGTCTCGACGGGCTGTGTCTCCGTCCATCTGGAAGCCCAGGTTAAAAACCGCCCAACAAAGCACGGCCAACGCCGCCAGGAAGATTGCCGCGAGAAGAGTTCGATAGAGAGCCACCGCATTGGGTCGCGCCTCCCGCTACCCTGCGCCGCGACCCGGCCTTCAAGACCGCCCCGCCGTCGCCGCCGAGGTCGGCGCCCCCGACGAGGCCCTGACCCCCGAGGGCGGGCTGCGCGTCCTGCCGTCGATGTGGGCGGAAAAGGGCGGGGTGGACGGCTTCTTCGTCGCCCGTCTGGACCGGGTCGCCTGAGGCGGGATGGAGCCGGAGAGGTCGCGGCGAATGTCCGCTAAGGGCCGGGAGCCGGCCGTCGTCTCAATG
>NZ_JAKFEB010000070.1:0-11614 GCF_036677305.1 Brevundimonas sp.
CCCGGCCCGTGGTCTTCGACCCGAAGTCGTCCGTGTCGTCGAACCGCACGGCGCCGGTCAGGCTGAGCCGCTCCGTCGGCTCGATCCGCGCCGTCGCGAACGCCGAGGTCGTGCCCAGTTCCTGGGTCAGGCCGGTCGACAGGCTGCCCTCGGTGTCCTCACGCTCCGCTCCCAGAACGAAGTCCGCGCCCGCCGCCGAACCATCGGCCTGCCAGCGGAAGACCTGCCGGTCCGCCTCGAAGGCCGAGGGGAAGGAAGACACCGTCTCCCGCGCGATGTCCGACGCCGAGACGCTGAACTGATGCGCCAGTCCCAAGGCGTTCACCCGCAGCCGCCCGAAGCCGGACCACGCCTCGCTCGACTGCGTGTCGAGCGTGTCGGCCAGGGCGTAGGCCGGCGCGGGATAGCCGTCGAGATCCGCATCGCTGTCGGTCCAGCGCACCGATCCGTCCACGCTCGCCACCGGGGTGAAGGCGTAGCGCCCCTTGGCTCCGATCGTCGTGGTGGTGAAGCCGTCGGCCTCCGTATTGCCGTCCGCCTCGTCGGCGGCCGAGATGCCGTCCGTGTCGAAATGCGAGACCCAGGCCCCGAAGCCATAGCGTTCGGTCGAGACGCCCGCCGCCAGCCGGGCCCGCACAGTCTCGTACGATCCGGCCTCCAGGTCGGCGCCCAGGCCGTCCAGATCGCGCGTGGTGAAGGCGATCACCCCGCCGATGGCGTCCGAGCCCCACAGCGAGGACTGCGGCCCCGACAGCACCTCGATGCGTTCGATGTCGCCCAGTTCCATGCCGGAGAAGTCGAAGGCGCCGTTGACCTCGGCCGGGTCGTTGACGGGCACGCCGTCGACCAGCACCAGCGTCTTGCCGGGCGAGGCGCCGCGCATCCGCACCTGGGCCACGCCGCCGAAGGCGCCGGAGCGAACCACCGACAGGCCGGGGATGTCATGCAGGATGTCCGCGGCGAACACCGCCCCGCGCTGCTCGATGGCGTGCCGGTCGATGACCCGCGCGCCCGGCGTGTCGGCGACGATGGCCGGCAGGCGGGTGGCGGTGACAACGACCTCGGGCAGGGCGTCGTCCGTTTCCTGGGCCTGGGCGGACAGGGGGAGCAGCACGGCGGCTGCCGTGGCGTAGAGGATGGATCGCGTCATGCGCGGGTCTCCGTCGGCCCCGCGCTGGCGCTGCGCGGCGGCGAGTGAAAGCGACCGACCCGTCCCCGGATGGGGTACGGCGCTGGGGTCGGGTCGCTTCGACGGAACAGCTTCCGCAAGCGGAAGGGTTGGCCCCACGCCTCTGCCTGACCCCGGACAGCGGACGAGCGACGTCGGCGGCCAGGTTTCCTGGCTTGCGGGTCAACGACCGCCGCTCTCGCCTTCCCGGTTGCCCAGTGGCGCCGGAAGCAAGCTTCCGGATCGAACGACGGCCTCTCCGCCTACAGTTGCGGGCACAGCCGCGGCGTCACACCGCGTTCCCTTAACCGCCTGCCGGGGTTGTCGCAGTGCGGCACAGCTTGCGCAAGACGCTTGAGACGAAGACGCCTGCGGCAAAGATGCTTGAGGCCCGGCGCGCAATCCTTCACCTTGCGGCGCTCCCATGAACGCCCCCCTCGTCCACCCTCCGAAAGCCGACGCGGTCCCGTCCAGCGAGGGGACGACGCCCGTCATGGCGCAATTCCTGGCCGCCAAGGCCAGCCAGCCCGACGCCATCGTCTTCTTCCGCATGGGCGACTTCTACGAGCTGTTCTTCAAGGACGCCGAGATAGCCTCCGCCGCCCTCGGCATCACCCTGACCAAGCGTGGGAAACACCAGGGCGAGGACATCCCCATGGCGGGCGTCCCCGTCCATGCGCTGGACGGCTATCTGGCCCGACTGATCCGCCAGGGCTTCAAGGCCGCCATCTGCGAACAGCTGGAGGCCCCCTCCGAGGCCCGCAAGCGCGGCTCAAAGGCCGTGGTCCACCGCGACATCGTCCGCGTCGTCACCCCCGGCACCCTGACAGAGGACAGTTTGCTGGACGCGCGCGGCGCCAACCGTCTGGCCGCCGTCTCGGTGCGCAAGGGCCGCGCCGCCGTGGCCGTGGTGGAGCTGTCGGCCGGCTCGGTCGACGCCGTCGCCTGTTCGCTGGAGGACCTCGGCGCCGCCCTGGCCTCCTTCCGCCCGTCGGAAGTGCTGGTCCCCGACCGCCTGTTCTCGGACGAGGCGACGAAGGCCGCGCTCGACGGCTCGGGCGGCGTGGTCCAGGCCCTGCCCCAGGCCCTCGCCGAACCCGTCGGGGCCCGCGTTCGGGTCGAGCGGCTGTACGGGGTCGCCTCGCTGGACGGATTCGGCGCCTTCGAGGAGGCCGAGGTCTCGGCCCTCGGCCTGATCGCCGCCTATCTGGAGACGACCCAGGCCGGCAAGATTCCCGCCCTGTCCCCGCCGCGCCGCTCGGGCGACAGCGGCTTCCTCGCCATCGACCCCGCCACCCGGCTCAGCCTCGAGATCGACCGCACCCAGCGCGGCGAGCGCGAGGGCTCGCTGCTGGCCTGTATCGACCGCACCGTCACCTCGGGCGGAGCGAGAGCGCTGGCTGAACGGATCGCCCGTCCGTTGCGGGACACCACCGCCATCAACCATGGACTCGACGCCGTCGAATGGCTGCTGGAGCGCCGCGACCTGCGCCGCGATCTCCGCGACGGCCTGCGCGCCTCGTCCGACGTCGCCCGCGCCACCTCGCGCCTCGTGCTGGGCCGGGGGGGACCGCGCGACCTCGCCGCCATCCGCACCGGCCTTTCGATCGCCGAAGGCATAGCGGGCCTGTTCCCGCCCGCTCGCGATCCTCTGACCGGCCCGCCTGCCCGCATCGCCGCCGCCCTCGACCGGCTATCCCTGTCGCCCGAGCTCGGCCGCCTGCTGGTCGATCTGGCCGAGGGGCTGGTCGCCGAGCCGCCGCATCTGGCCCGCGACGGCGGCTTCGTCTCGGCCGGCTATCGCCCCGAGCTGGAAGAGGCCCGCCGCCTGCGCGACGACAGCCGCCGCGTCGTCGCGGACCTCGAGGCCCGCGCCGTCGCCGAGGCCGGCGTGCCGTTCAAGATTCGCCACAACGCCGTCCTCGGCTATTTCCTCGAGACCAGCGCCAAGGCCGCCGAACCCCTGTTGCGGCCCTCGGGCGAAAGCCCCTTCATCCACCGTCAGACGCTGGCCAACCAGGTCCGCTTCACCACCGTCGAACTGTCCGAGCTCGACGCGAAGATCAGCCAGGCCGGCTATCGCGCCCTCGCTATCGAGGGCGAGACCTTCGAGGTCTGGCGCACAACCGTGCAGGCGCTGGCGCAACAGCTTCAGGCCGTGGCCGAGGCCTTGGCCGAGCTGGACGCCCACTCCGCCCTCGCCGAATGGGCGGAGGAGGTCGGGGCCGTCCGCCCCGCCGTCGACGACACCACCTGTTTCGAGGTGACGGCGGGCCGCCATCCGGTGGTGGAAGCCGCGGTCAAGGCGCAGGGCGACCCCTACACGCCCAACAACTGCAAGCTCGACGGCTCCGGCGCCGGCTGCGCCCGGCTGTCGATCGTCACCGGCCCGAACATGGCCGGCAAGTCGACCTTCCTGCGCCAGAACGCCCTGCTGGTCGTCCTGGCCCAGGCCGGCGCCTTCGTGCCCGCCCGCGCCATGCGCCTCGGCGTCGTCGACCGGCTGTTCAGCCGCGTGGGCGCCGGCGACGACCTGGCCCGCGGCCGCTCCACCTTCATGACCGAGATGGTCGAGACCGCCGCCATCCTGACCCAGGCCACCGAGCGCAGCTTCGTGGTGCTGGACGAGATCGGCCGCGGCACCGCCACCTATGACGGCCTCGCCATCGCCTGGGCCGTGGCCGAGGCCCTGCACGACCGCAACCGCGCCCGCACCCTGTTCGCCACCCATTATCACGAGCTGGCGGGCCTCGAGACGCGGCTGGCCCACGTCTGCAACCTGTCGATGGTGGCCAAGGAATGGAACGGCGACCTCGTCTTCCTCCACGAGGCCGCCCCCGGAGCGGCCGACCGCAGCTACGGCGTCCAGGTCGCGAAACTGGCCGGCGTCCCGGCCACCGTCGTCAGCCGCGCCCGCGAGGTGCTGGATCGCCTCGAAGGCGAGAAGAGCGCCGCCATCAGTCTCGACGACCTGCCCCTGTTCGCCGTCGCCGAACCGCCTCCGCCGCCGCGCTCATCCGCCGTCGAGGACGCCCTTCAGGCCATCGAGCCTGACGAACTGTCCCCGCGCGAGGCGCTGGAGGCCCTGTACCGGCTGAAGGGTCTGGGCCGCCGGTGACCCCCGCCCTCGACGACCGGCTGAGCGAGGCCGCGTCCGCCCCCGATGTGCGCAAGGCGGTCGCCGACATTCTGCGTGAGAGCTTCGATACAGCCCGCGCAAAAGCAGCCCGCCGCCTCGACGCCGGGGGCGAGGGTGTCGAGGTGGCCCGGCTCTATTCGGCCGCCGCCGACGACCTGCTGACGACGCTCTGGGACTTCACCACCGGGACCCTCTATCCCGCCCACAACCCGACCGAGGCCGAACGGCTCAGCCTGATCGCGGTCGGCGGCTACGGCCGGGGCGTGCTGGCGCCCTTCTCCGACCTCGACCTGCTGTTCCTGCGTCCATGGAAGTCGATCCCGCGCACCGAACAGGTGATCGAATTCATGCTCTACGTCCTGTGGGACCTCGGCATGAAGGTCGGCCAGTCGGCGCGCTCGGTCGAGGAGTGCCTGTCGCTGGCGAAGTCCGACATGGTCATCCGCACCACCTTGCTGGAAGCGCGGCCGCTGGCCGGCGACGACCGGCTGGCCGAGGACTTTATCGCCCGCTTCCGCGCCTTTGTGACCCGGGCCGATCCCCGCCCCTTCATCGCCGCCAAATTGACGGAGCGCGATCTGCGCCATCAGAAGTCCGGCGCCGTTCGCTATCGCGTCGAGCCCAACGTCAAGGACGGAAAGGGCGGCCTGCGCGACCTCAACACCCTGTTCTGGATCGCCCGCTCCCTGGCGCCCGAAAGCCCGCTGGGCGCCCGTGTGCTCGACGACCTGCTGACCGCGCGCGAACGTCGGACGTTCGAGGAATCGTTCGACTTCCTGTGGCGCACCCGGGCGCATCTGCACCTGACCGCCGGCCGGGCCGAGGAAAAGCTGACCTTCGACCTCCAGCCCGAGGTGGCCCGCCGCATGGGCTGGCGCGGGCGCGGCGACGAGCCGGCGGTCGAGCGGTTCATGCGCCGCTATTTCCTCGTCGCCCGCGACGTCGGCGCCCTGACCCGCGCCATGTCGGCCAAGCTGGAGGCCCGGCAGCAGAAGCCGACCATGAGCCTGTCGCGCCTGATCCCCGGCCGCAAACGCAAGCTGGGCGTCGAGGGCTTCACCGAGGACGCCGGCCGCCTGTCGGTGACCGGCCCCGAGGTCTTCGCCGCCGCGCCGGAAAAACTGCTGATGCTCTTCCGCACGGCCGACGAGCACGATCTGGACCTGCACCCCGACGCCTTCTCGGCCGTCAGCCGCTCGCTGTCGCTGGTCACCCCCTCCCTGCGCCGCGACCCCGAGGCGACGCGCGCCTTCCTCGACATCCTCGCCCACGGCCAGCGGCCCTATCGCGTCCTGACGCTGATGAACGAGACGGGCCTGCTGGGCCGGTTCCTCCCGGAATGGGGGCGGATCGTCGGCCAGACCCAGTTCAACATGTATCACGCCTATACGGTCGACGAGCACACGCTGCAGGCCATCGGCATCATCAACGACATCTGGCGCGGCAAGCTGAAGGCCGACCACCCGTCCTCGTCCGAGATCGTCCACCGCATCGACGACTTCGAGGCCCTGATGCTGGCCATGCTGCTGCACGACGTCGGCAAGGGCGGCGATCGGGGCCAACTGGAGGACGGGGCCATCGCTGCGCGCCGCGCCTGCGACCGGCTGGGTCTCGACCCGCGCCGCACCGAGTTCGTGGTCTGGCTGGTCCGCAACCACCTGGCGCTCAGCGACTACGCCCAGAAGCGCGACGTCTCGGATCCCGCGACGGTGCGCGCCTTCACCCGGCTGGTCGGCGACCCCGAGCGGCTGCGCACCCTGCTGATCCTGACCGTGGCCGATATCCGCGCCGTCGGACCCGGCGTCTGGAACGCCTGGAAAGGCAACCTCATCCGCGACCTCTATCTGCGCACAGAGGGCGTCTTCCGCGGCGAGGACGTGACCCACGCCGATCCGCTGGACGACTATCCTGAACTGGTCGCACGCGCCCGCGCCGGGGGCGCCGCCGCCGAGGCCGTGACGGTCGAGGAGAGCGAGGAGGACGAGCGCGCCGCCACCCGCGTCGCGGTGGCCGCCCGCGACCGGCCGGGCCTGTTCGTCGACCTGGCCGACGCCCTGGCCGCCGCCGGGGCCGACGTCGTCGGCGCCCGGGTGGCCACCGCGCCCGACGGCACGGCCCTGGACGTGTTCGAGCTCCAGGACGGCGGCGGGGCCCCCTATGGCCAGGCAGAGCCGCGACGCCTGACCCGGCTGATCGAGGGCCTGGAGACGGCCGCGCGCGGCGGCGTTCCCACGGCCCCGCCGCCGACCGTCCCGCCCAATCCGAGGCGCGCCGCCTTCGACGTGCGGCCCACCGCCATGGTCGATCTGGACGAGAGCCCGACCGCCGCCGTGGTCGAGGTGTCGGGCGCCGACCGCCCCGGCCTGCTGGCCGATCTGGCCCGCGCCTTCGCCATCCACCGCCTGTCGATCCGCTCGGCCCATATCGCCGGCTTCGGCGAGCGCGCGGTCGACAGCTTCTACGTCACCGACGCGGCCGGAAAGAAACCGAAACCCGGACCGAAGCTGGACGCCCTGCGGGCCGATCTGGAGACGGTCCTCGACTTCACCGAACGCGCCGGCCGCGGCGTCTCGGCCCCCGTCCGGGCCAGCCTTCGCGACGTCTCCGAGGTCGGCCGCCGCGGCCCGACGCAAGAGCCCGTATCGCGCGCGCCGGAAGCACGCTAAGGCGCTTCCATGTCCAGAAAGACCGACGACCAGGTTCAACCGATCGAGGCCGCGCCGCCGGTTCCTTCGGCCACAGCCACGGTCGATCCGGTCGTCCAGCCGCCCGCCTCGGGGACCACCTCCGGCAAGGGCGGCGGCATGATGCGGTCGTCTGCCATCTTCAGCGGCATGACCCTGATCAGCCGCTTCGTCGGCTTCGCGCGCGACACGGTCATCACCGGCTATCTCGGAGCCTCGGTCGGACCGGCGGCGGACGCCTATTACACGGCCCTGAACTTCCCCAATCTGTTCCGCCGCATCTTCGCGGAGGGGGCCTTCGCGGCCGCCTTCGTGCCGGCCTACGCCCGCACGCTCGAGACCGAAGGCCAGGAAGCCGCCGACCGGGTCGCCACCGACGCCCTGGCCGTCATCGCGACCATCACCGTGGCCCTGACCCTCGTCGCCCAGCTGACGATGCCGTGGATCATGACGGTGATGAACACCGGCTTCCTCGACGATCCGGTGCGGTTCAAGCTGGCCGTGGTCCTGACCCAGATCACCATGCCCTATCTGCCCTGTATGGCGGTGGCGGCCCTGCTCAGCGGCGTGCTGAACGCCCGGGGACGGTTCATCGTCTCGGGCGCCTATCCGATCCTGCTGAACCTCATCATGCTGGCCGCCGTCGTGCCCGCCACGGGCGGGCCGATCCAGGCCGCCTACGCCGCTTCCTGGGCGGTGGCGATCGCGGGCGTGGCCCAGGCCGGGCTGTGCTGGTGGGCGGTGCGCAAGGCCGGGGCCAATGTGCGGCTGTCGTTGCCGAAACTGACCCCGCCGGTGAAGGCCATCATCATCACCGCCGTCCCCGCCGCGATCGGCAATTCGGCGACCCAGATCAACGTCTTCATCAGCCAGAACCTGTCCAGCTGGGTCGACGGCGGGCGCGCCTGGCTGTCGACGGCGGACCGGCTGTACCAGCTGCCCCTCGGCCTCGTCGGCGTGGCGATCGGCATCGCCCTGCTGCCCCGTCTGTCGCGCGCCGTCGCGTCGGAGAACAGGGAACAGCAACAGGCCTCCATGGACGAGGCCATGACCCTGTCCATGGCCCTGACCCTGCCGGCCGCCGCCGCGCTCATGGCCATGCCCTATTTCCTGATCGACGCCCTGTTCACGCGCGGCGCCTTCCTCGACATCGACGCGCGCGCCACGGCGGGCGTCCTGTTCCAGTTCGGCTGGGGCGTCCCGGCCTTCGTCCTGATCCGCATCCTGTCTCCGGCCTTCTTCGCCCGCAGGGACACGCGTTCGCCCATGACCTTCGCCCTCGTGTCCGTGGCGGTGAATGCGGTGCTGGCCATCGGCCTGTTCAATCTCGGCATGGGCGTGGCGGGCATCGCCGCCGCCGTCAGCGCCTCGGCCTGGGTCAACGCCCTGTTGCTGGGCAGCCGCCTGTGGCGTCGGGACCTGTATCGCCCGAGCAAGGCGGCGATCTCCCGTCTCGGCCGGATTCTTCTGGCCAGCGCCGGTCTCGGCGCCGTGGTCGCCGCGGCCTCGCTGGGGCGCGCGTACTACGAGGCGCCGATCGCCGATCTGCTCGCCGGGATCGGCGCCTCGCACGGCGCCAAGGAGATCAGCCTGATCCTCGTGACGGGCCTCGGCGGGCTGGTCTATGTGGCCCTCGCCTTCGCCACGCGCGCCATCACCATGGCCGAAGTGAAGGGGCTGCTGCGGCGAACGGCCAAGTAACGACTTGCCGATTGGGCGGCGGTCGGGCATTGCGCCTCGACATGACCGACGCCTCCCCCGCCGTTCCTGCCTATCAGGGCCCCCGCCGCGTCCTCAGCGGCATCCAGGCCTCCGGCGCCCTGCATCTGGGCAATTATCTGGGCGCCCTGAAGCGGTTCACCCAGCTTCAGGACACGGGCGCGCCCTGTTTCCTGTTCGTCGCCGACCTGCACGCCATCACCGTCTGGCAGGACCCGGACAAGCTGACCGCCCAGACGCGCGAGATCGCCGCCGCCTATCTGGCGTCAGGCCTCGATCCGTCGAAGTCGATCATCTGGCCCCAGTCAGCTGTGCGCGGCCACTCGGAACTGGCGTGGATCCTGAACTGCGTCGCCCGCCTCGGCTGGCTGGACCGCATGACCCAGTTCAAGGAGAAGTCCGGCAAGCACAAGGAGCGGTCGTCCGTCGGCCTCTATACCTACCCGGTGCTCCAGGCCGCCGACATCCTGCTGTACAAGGCCACCGAGGTGCCGACCGGCGAGGACCAGAAGCAGCATCTCGAGCTGACCCGCGACATCGCCCAGAAGTTCAACACCGACTTCAACGCGCCGGGCTTCTTCCCCCTGCCCGAGCCCCTGACCCAGGGGCCGGCGCCGCGGGTCATGAGCCTGCGCGACGGCGCGGCCAAGATGAGCAAGTCCGATCCGTCGGACCAGTCGCGCATCAACCTGACTGATGACGCCGACTCCATCGTCGCCAAGATCCGCAAGGCGCGCACCGACCCTGACGCCCTGCCCGAGACGCTGGAAGGCCTGGAGGGCCGCGCCGAGGCGAAGAACCTCGTCACCATCTATGCGGCCTTGGCCGACATGAGCCGCGAGGCCGTGCTGGCCGAGTTCGCCGGACAGGGCTTCGGCGCCTTCAAGCCGAAACTGGCCGATCTGGCGGTCGCCTCCATGGCCCCGGTCACGGCCGAGATGCGCCGGCTGATGGCAGACACCGCCGAGATCGACCGGGTCCTGGCCGACGGCGCCGAACGCGCCGCCGCCATCGCCGATCCCGTGGTCGACGAGGTCAAGCAACTCGTCGGTTTCTGGCGCGCCTGACGGCGGCTTCCGGACGCCGCGTCCCGTTCCCTCTGGCGAACGGCGGCGCTTGCGATAAACAGGGGCCATGCGCCACCCGCTCGACCGTCCGGTCTGGAGCAGCCTGACCAGCCGGCAGGCTGATCTGGCGCTGGGCGATGCGCCGACGGCCCTGCGGTTCGATCCGGCCTACGCCCTGTTCGTCGCGGCGGCCGACGCGTCCGCGGAAAGCCTGCGCGCCATGGCGGCCCTGAACGTCTCGCCGCACGGCATGGGCACGGTCGAGGCCGGCCCGGCGCCCCTGCCGCCCGGCGTCCGCGTGCGGTCGACATCCGAGATCATGCAGATGACCGCCTCGGCCCTGACCGCCGGCGGCGGCCCCGACATCGCCTTCGAGCCGCTGGGCGAGGCCGACGCCGCCGACATGCTGGCGCTGGCCGCCCTGACGGTCCCCGGCCCCTTCTTCGAGAAAACCCACCGCCTCGGGGACTTCATCGGCGTGAAACAGGACGGCCGGCTGATCGCCATGGCCGGGGAGCGGATGCGGCCCTCGGGTTTCACCGAGGTCTCGGGCGTCTGCACCCATCCGGACCATCGCGGCCGGGGCTACGCCAAGGCCCTGATGCGGGTGGTCACGCAGCGGATTCTGGAACGCGGCGAGCAGGCTTTCCTGCACGTCTACGCGGCCCACACAGCGACCATCGCCCTGTATGAGACCCTGGGCTTCAGCATCCGCTCGCCCCTCACCTACACCGTGCTCGCAGGACCGGAATTGTCCCGGGAGTAGCGGGTCGTTTCTGAAAAATCATGATGGCCCGCCCTCGGGTCGATGTTCCGGGGAGAAGCCGACGCCTGGACGGCGGCGGCGGGGGGTTCAGCTGTGTCAAGGACCAGGCCCGGCGGGCATCCTGTCATTATGCACGGCCCTGCGTCAGAATCGGTCGCAGGGGGGCGGACGCCGTGCGTTCCCGCTGAGCAGAGGGGCGAAAGTAGCGGATTTCGGGGACGGGAAGGGCGGGTCGGGAGGGGCGAGAATCTCTACCGGCCTGAAGGTCGGCGGCAGCTTCCGGAACCCGCGCCCTTTTCCGACCCGTTGCGGACCTTCACGACAATCCGGCGATACCAGAGTCGGACCGCATCAGGGCTATGCGGCATGGCCAAAGCCCGCGATTTCGCCGGTCGTGGACGGATGTCGACAAAGAGGGCAAGAATGGGGGCTGGCTGTGGGAGGTAAAGATGATTGCTGCAAGCTTGGTGGCCAGTCTGGCGATGTTCTCAACCGGGCCCGGTCAGACGGGAGACCCCGGCCAGTGGCGACTGTCGGGGCATGAGGGGAACTTCGCTGTCGCCTACGACGTCGCCTCAATAGAGCGCTCAGGTTCGAGCGTGACGGTGCGCTCGATCTTCGCCACCGGGCGCAGTGAAATGCTCCCTCATGGCGACGAATGGTACGACTACCGGATTTCGTTGAACCGTTTCGATTGCGAACGGAGAACGGGCGCGCAGCTTCACGTCGAGTATTATTCGCTCGAGCACGAATACAGCGTTTTCCAGAATGCCGTCCCCAGCAGGACCAGACCATTGACGGACGGCTCCCTCGAAGGCCTGGTCATGCAGTACGCGTGTGGCGACATCCAACCGTCTCACACGCTGCAGACGGGTCACTCGTTTACCAACGTCGTGCGCCGGAACTGGCGCCTCCTGTCTTAGGACAGGCGGCCATATCGGGATCCACCATTGAGACGACGGCCGGCTCCCGGCCCTTAGCGGACATTCGCCGCGACCTCTCCGGCTCCATCCCGCCTCAGGCGACCCGGTCCAGACGGGCGACGAAGAAGCCGTCCACCCCGCCCTTTTC
>NZ_JAKFEB010000071.1:0-5011 GCF_036677305.1 Brevundimonas sp.
GGCGCGAGCGTGCTCGACCAGCGCCTCGATCATGTCCTTGCGGCCCAGATAGGCCGCCCGCTGGAAGGTGCCGAAGCGGATGTGGCTGTGGGACAGCCGGACCAGCACCGCCGACCGCGTCGGAGAAGGTTCGTCGCCGCGCTGCAGGGCCTCGCCGGTCTCGATCAGGCTGAACGCCCGGCTGGTGGGTACGCCCAGCGCCTCCAGCATTTCCGCCGCCAGCACCTCGCGCATTCCGCCCTTCAAGGTCAGCCGCCCGTCGCCGCCGCGCGACCAAGGCGTCTGGCCTGATCCCTTGGTGCCGAGGTCGAGCAGCCGGCCGACATTCCTGTCCCTGTCGCTCGCGCCGCGGGCGCTCGCTGCTTGAGGGCGCTCCCTCAACTGCGCCGCCAGGAAGCCCCGTCCGTCGCCGAGGTCGGAGTTGTAGGTCCGGAACTGATGCCCGTGATAGCGCATGGCGATCGGGCCGGGCTGGCCGGGCAGGGGCTCGAACCGGCCGAAATGCGCGATCCATTCGGCGTCGCTGAGGCGGTCCAGACCCACGCTCGCCGCCGCGCGGTCGTTGCGGACGCGCAGGATCGTCTCCGGAAAGTCCGCCGCTGCGACGGCGTCGCCATATTCCTCTCCCAGATCGAAGAAGCGTGGATCCGGGCGACAGTCGGGCGAAACGGGCATCAGGCGCAGATGCGTCCTCCGGCGCCCCGGCGCAACCGCCGGCTTGCGGTTGAACCCCGCGCGCCCCCGGCTATTGTGTCTTCAGAGATCAGGCCGGGCGCTCCCGGTCAGGCTGGCGCGCCGTCGTGCGGCGCGAATCCGGTCCGGCGTCCGTCGATAACCTGACGCCACGACAGACCTTTCTGATCCGGAGGCGGCCGTGGCGCGCAGGACGACGCTCGAATTTCTCAGGACTGAGGCCGGTTCCGGCGCGGTTCTGGGCGTGGCGGCCCTGGCCGCCCTCATCGTCGCCAACTCGCCGCTGTCCGCCGCCTATTTCGGCTGGCTGAAGAGCGAGCACGTCGTGCAGGTCGGCCCTCTGTTCCTCGAGATGTCCGTTTCCGAATGGATCAAGGAAGGTCTGATGGCGGTCTTCTTCCTCGTGGTGGGGCTGGAGATCAAATACGAGATCCTGCGCGGGGAACTCAGCGATCCGCGTAAACTGGCGACGCCCGTCATGGCCGCTGCGGGGGGGATGATCGCGCCTGCGCTCGTCTATCTGGCCGTGTCCGGCATCCTGGGCGGGCCGCACGGCGGCTGGCCGATCCCGCTGGCCACGGACATCGCCTTCGCCCTCGCCGTCTTCGCCGTCGTCGCGCGCAATCTTCCCTCCTCCCTGCGCGTGTTTCTGCTGACGCTGGCCATCGTCGACGATCTGGGGGCCATCGCTCTCATCGCCGCCCTGTTCTCGAGCGGGGTCGGCCTTCCGCCGCTCGCGGGCGTGGTCGCCGTTCTGGCGATCGGCTTCCTCGTCGCGCGCCGCTGGAAGATTCCGCCGCCTGTCTGGGTCCTGGGCTTCGGTCTCGTCTGGCATCTGACCGTGCAGGCGGGGCTCTCGACCTCCCTCACCGCCGTCGCCTTCGCCGCTATCGTGCCCGTGGCGGTCCGTCGTCCGGGCGGAGAAGGCCCCCTGCGAGAGGCCATGCACGACCTGCATCCCTATGTGGCGTATCTGATCCTGCCCCTGTTCGCCTTCGCCAAGGCGGGCGTCAGTTTCGCAGGCCTGTCGCTGGACCAGGCCCTGGCGCCTCTGGTCCTCGCCATCGCCTTCGGCCTGTTCTTCGGCAAGCAGATCGGCGTGCTGGGCGCGGCCGGGCTGGCTTCGGCGCTGAAGATCGGCCGCAAGCCGACCGGGGCGACCTGGCTCGAACTCTACGGCGTCAGCCTGCTTTGCGGGGTGGGCTTCACCATGAGCCTGTTCATCGGCGCCCTGGCGTTTCCGGGCGCGATCGACTCGCCCGAACAGGTCGAGGTCAAGTTGGGCGTCCTGTTGGGGTCGCTGCTGTCCGCGACAGCGGGGGGCGTCGTACTGGCGATCGCTTCACGGCGGCGCAAGATTTTGGCCGAACAGACGCCGGATACTATCCCGGACTAGGTGAATATTGACCTAGCGTCATCGATTTCTGTCGCTTTTGCGTCACAGTCATGCTTGCGCCATGGCGGAAACAGGGCCGTGGAGGGTCGCGCTGCTTGTCGCTGAGTCCGGCTTGGACTACCCCGGATGATGGACTTTCCGCGCTCCACAGAAGAGCGCGGTCCAGGGATCAGGAAACGCCGCGGTCGCCGTCCAGGACGGAGTCCCGGCCCATGTCGGGGAGCGACCATGCGCCTTACCAACCTTCTTCGCACAACTGTGTCGGCCGCCGTCGTCGGCGCCTGCGCATTCGGCATCGCCGGGGCCGCCTCGGCCCAGCAGGCGCCGCAGGAACAGCCCACGACGATCGACGACATCATCGTCACCGCCCAGAAGCGCGAACAGAACCTGCAGGACGTGCCGATCGTGGTCACCAGCCTGTCGCAGGAAGTGCTGCAGGACGCCGGCGTCCGCGACATCAAGGACCTGCAGATCCTGACCCCCGGCATGACGGTCACCTCGACCTCGTCGGAAGCCTCGACCACCGCCCGCATCCGCGGCGTCGGGACGGTCGGCGACAACCCCGGTCTGGAAAGCTCGGTCGGCGTGGTCATCGACGGCGTCTATCGCTCGCGTAACTCGGTCGGCTTCGGCGACCTGGGCGAACTGGCCCGCATCGAGGTCCTGAAGGGCCCGCAAGGCACGCTGTTCGGCAAGAACACCTCGGCCGGCGTCATCAACATCATCACCGAGGCCCCGTCGTTCACGCCCGGCTTCAACGCCGAACTGACCGCCGGCAACTACGGTCAGATGGGCGCGTCGGGCTCGGTCACCGGCCCGATCACGGACCAGCTGGCCTTCCGCCTCTACGCCGGCCGCCGCGTCCGCGACGGCTTCATGAACATCGACACCGGCGACGGTCCCCGTCCGGAGACCACCGACGGCAACCAGGACTTCGGCACCGTCCGCGGCCAGCTGCTGTGGCTGCCCAATGACAACACCTCGATCCGCGTGATCGCCGACTATCTGACGCGGGACGAATTCTGCTGCGTCGGCACCCAGATCCGCACCGGGCCGACCTATCCGTTCGTCGACGCCCTCTCGAACGGGACCGGCCAGCGTCCTCCGGCAGCCGGATTCGGACTGCTGCCGTTCTCGCGCACCGGTTTCGCCAACCGCTCGGGCGGCCAGGAAGTCGAGGACAAGGGCATTTCGATCGAGGCCAACATCGATCTGCCGTCGAT
Source organism: Brevundimonas sp. (assembly GCF_036677305.1). Classification (GTDB taxonomy): domain Bacteria; phylum Pseudomonadota; class Alphaproteobacteria; order Caulobacterales; family Caulobacteraceae; genus Brevundimonas. Next base: position 3,313 of record NZ_JAKFEB010000071.1, read on the forward strand.
GTTCGGCGGCGCCACCCTGACGTCGGTGACCTCGGCGCGCAGCTGGTCGTCCAGCCTCGGTCAGGACGTCGACTACACCGGCGCCGACATCGCCTACCGCGTCCAGGACGGCGACTACGGCTATTCGGTCGATAACCTGACGCAGGAATTCCGGCTGGCCGGCTCGAATGACCGGCTCGACTGGCTGGTCGGCCTGTTCGCCACGTCGGAAGACATCGAGCGTACGGACAGCTGGTATTTCGGCGCCGACTACACGCCCTTCCTGTCCCTGCTGCTCAGCGCCCGTTTGAACGCGGTCAACCCGGCCCTGCCGATCAGCCCCGCCACCATCGGCTGCTACACCCGTCCCGGCCAGACCGCTGCCTTCTTCGGAGGCTGCCTCGCCACCGGCGGCATGTCCCCGCCGCCGAGCCCGCTGGCCGCCACCGGCCCCGGCTTCATCGTCGGACAGGGTTTCGAGGACGTCTACGACCAGGAATCGACGTCGTTCGCGATCTTCACCAACAACAGCTGGCACGTCACCGACGCCTTCGACATCACCCTGGGCCTCCGCTACACCCTGGACGACAAGAGCCTCGAGGGACTGCAAACCAACACCAACGGCAACGGCGCGACCTGCGGCGCGGCCCTGGCCAACGCCGGCGCCATCGGGGCGGTCCTGGGCGCTGCGAACACGCCGACCATCCTCGGCAACTTCTGCCTTCCTTGGTCCAATGCGGCCTATAACAACCGCACCGTCAGCGAGAGCTTCGACGACGGCGAGCTGAGCGGCACCATCAAGGCGTCCTACCGCCTGAACCCGTCGATCCTGACCTATGTGTCGTACGCCCGCGGCTACAAGAGCTTCGGCTACAACCTGGATCGCGTGCAGACGGGCATCACCCCGAACGCCTCGCTGCTGTTCCCCTCGGAAGTGGTCGACAGCTACGAAGCCGGCATCAAGATGACGCTGGTGAACCGCACCCTGCTGCTGAACGCCACCTACTTCGACCAGACGTTCGAGGACTTCCAGCTCAACACCTTCCTGGGCACCGCCTTCGTGGTGGAATCGATCCCGGAACTGACCTCGCGCGGCATCGACGCCGACATGGTCTGGTTCACCCCGATCGAGGGCCTGAGCTTCCAGGGCGGCGTCACCTACACGGACGCCCAGTACGGAAACTTCACCGCCGCGGACCTGTCGAGCCCGGGCAACTTCCCGCAGCTCTCGCTGCTGCCGGGCGCCCGCGCCTCGTTCGCTCCCGAATGGTCGGCCACCGGCTCGATCAACTACGATCGCAGCATGGGCAACGGCCTGCGCGCCGGCTTCAGCCTCGCCGCCAAATACATGGACGACTACAACACCGGGTCGGACCTGCTTCCCTACAAGATGCAGGAAGCCTTCACGACGGTGAACGGCCGCATCATGCTCGGCACCGAGGATGAGCGCTGGACGGCCGAGTTCTGGGTCCAGAACCTGACCGACGAGGAGTACATCCAGGTCGCCTACAACGCCCCGCTGCAAGGCTCGGCGTTCCAGACGACGGTCCAGCCGAACGGCACCTACTACAACCCGGCCCTGGACACCCAGACCTACGACGCCTTCCTGGGCCAGCCGCGCACCTACGGCGCGACCCTGCGCTTCAAATACTAGTCAACGCGCCGCAAGGCGGGACGAGCAGCCGGCCGGGGGAAACCCCGGCCGGTTTTGTTTTGGGGT
>NZ_JAKFEB010000072.1:0-10323 GCF_036677305.1 Brevundimonas sp.
AGCTCGCTCGCCTTCGACACCATCTACGCCGAGGGCCAGCGCCGCTATGTCGAGAGCCTGAGCGCCTACGCCCGCCAGTTCCTTGAGCTGATGGGCAAGCCCGACGTCGACCTGATCGAGGGCCTGTCGCCGGCCATCTCCATCGAGCAGAAGACCACCTCGAAGAACCCGCGCTCGACCGTCGGCACGGTGACCGAGATCCACGACTACATGCGCCTGCTATGGGCGCGCGTCGGCGTGCCCTACTCGCCCGCGACCGGCCTGCCGATCGAGAGCCAGACCATCTCCATGATGGTCGACAAGCTGACCGCCCTGCCCGACGGCGAGCGGCTGATGCTGCTGGCCCCCGTGGTGCGCGGCCGCAAGGGCGAATACCGCAAGGAAATGGCCGAGTGGCAGCGCGCCGGCTTCCAGCGCGTCAAGATCGACGGCGAATACTACGCCATCGAGGACGCCCCGACGCTGGACAAGAAGTTCAAACACGACATCGACATCGTCGTGGACCGGATCGTCACCAAGGAAGGGCTTGAGGGCCGCTACGCCGACAGTCTGCAGACGGCGCTGGGTCTGGCCGACGGCATCGCCGTGGCCGAATGGGCCAATGTCGCCGAGGGCGAGAAGGAGCCGCGCCGGCTGACCTTCTCCGAGAAATTCGCCTGCCCGGTCTCCGGCTTCACCATCAGCGAGATCGAGCCGCGGCTGTTCTCGTTCAACAACCCCTTCGGCGCCTGCCCGGCCTGCGACGGCCTGGGCGTGAAGCTGGCGTTCGACGCCGACCTGGTCATCCCCGACCGCGACAAGACCCTGCACAAGGGCGCCGTCGCCCCGTGGTCGCGTGGTCCCTCGCCCCTCTACACCCAGACGCTGCAGTCGCTGAGCCGCCACTACGGCTTCTCGATGGACGTGGCCTGGCGCGACCTGCCGGAGAAGGCCCAGGACGTGATCCTGCGCGGCTCGGGCGGCGACAAGATCAAATTCACCTATGACGACAACGCCCGCAAATACGAGGTCTCCAAGGCCTTCGAGGGCGTGCTGCCGAACCTCGAGCGCCGCTGGCGCGAGACGGATTCCTCATGGGTGCGCGAGGAACTGGGCCGGTTCCAGTCCGAGACCCCGTGCGAGGTCTGCCACGGCAAGCGCCTCAAGCCCGAGGCCCTGGCCGTCAAGGTCGCGGCCACAGACATCGCCGAGGTGTCCTGGCTGTCGATCAAACACGCCCACGAGTGGTTCACGGCCCTGAACGACAAACTGACCGACAAGCAGATGGAGATCGGCCGCCGCGTCCTGAAGGAGATCACCGACCGGCTGCGCTTCCTCAACAACGTCGGCCTCGACTACCTCAGCCTGTCGCGCGCCTCGGGCACCCTGTCCGGCGGCGAGAGCCAGCGCATCCGTCTGGCCTCGCAGATCGGCTCGGGCCTGACGGGCGTGCTGTATGTGCTGGACGAGCCGTCCATCGGCCTGCACCAGCGCGACAACTCCCGCCTGCTGGAAAGCCTGCGCGGCCTGCGCGACCTCGGCAATTCCGTCCTCGTGGTCGAGCATGACGAGGAGGCGATCCTGACCGCCGACTATGTCATCGACATGGGTCCGGCCGCCGGCATCCATGGCGGCGAGGTCTGCGCCCAGGGCACGCCGGCCGAGGTCATGGCCAACGCCAACTCCCTGACCGCCAAATACCTGACCGGCGAGCGCGAGATCGAGCTCCCGCCCGAGGGTCGCCGTCCCGTCGACCGCAAGAAGATGCTGAAGATCAGCGGCGCGACCGGCAACAATCTGAAGAACGTCACCGGCGAGATCCCCGCCGGCCTGTTCACCTGCGTCACCGGCGTGTCCGGCGGCGGCAAGTCGACCTTCACCATCGAGACCCTGTACAAGGCCGCAGCGCGCCGACTGCACAACGCCTCCGACGCCCCGGCCTCGTTCGACCGGATCGAGGGGCTGGAGATGTTCGACAAGGTCATCGACATCGACCAGTCGCCCATCGGCCGCACGCCGCGCTCGAACCCCGCCACCTACACCGGCGCCTTCGGCCCCATCCGCGACTGGTACGCCGGTCTCCCCGAGTCCAAGGCCCGCGGCTACGGCCCCGGCCGCTTCTCGTTCAACGTCAAGGGCGGCCGCTGCGAAGCCTGCCAGGGCGACGGCCTGATCAAGATCGAGATGCATTTCCTGCCCGACGTCTACGTCACCTGCGACGTCTGCAAGGGCAAACGCTACAACCGCGAAACGCTGGAAATCGTCTTCAAGGGCAAGAGCATATCCGACGTTCTGGACATGACGGTTGAAGAGGCGGCCAGCTTCTTCAAGGCCGTGCCCTCGATCCGCGACAAGATGCTGACCCTGAACCGCGTCGGCCTCGGCTACGTCAAGGTCGGCCAGTCCGCGACGACCCTCTCCGGCGGCGAGGCCCAGCGGGTCAAGCTGTCGAAAGAGCTGTCGAAACGGGCCACCGGCAAGACCCTCTACATCCTCGACGAGCCGACCACGGGCCTGCATTTCGAGGACACGAGGAAGCTTCTCGAGGTGCTTCAGGAACTGGTCGAGAACGGCAACACCATCGTGGTGATCGAGCACAATCTCGACGTCATCAAGGTGGCCGACTGGCTGCTGGACTTCGGCCCCGAGGGCGGCGACGGCGGCGGCGAGATCGTCGCGGTCGGCACCCCCGAACAGGTCGCCGCCAATCCCGCCAGCTGGACCGGCAAATACCTCAAGGATATCCTCGACCGCCACGAGACCCGCCGCAAGGCGCGGGTGGCCGAGATCAAGAAGCGCGCCTGAGTTCAGACCGCGGCCGGGGCCGTTTCCACGCCCTGGTCGCGGGTCCGCCCCCGCAGCATCAGCCCGGCGATCCCCGTCAGCAGCACCGCCGTGGTGACCAGACTCGCCTCCGGACCGAAGGCTCCGCCGGTCAGCCACCAGGCCGCGTCCGGCGCCGTCGTCAGATCGGTGATCAGGGGCGTGGCGTCCACCGCCATGCCGGACACCTCCAGCCCGAAGCCCAGGCCCAGCAGCCAGTTCCACGCCGCATGCCATCCGCACACGCCCCAGATCGAGCCCTCGCGGACCGCGTAGAGGCTGATGAACAGGCCGAACAGCAGGATGTTGCCGAGGCCGCTGTAGAGCTCGTTCGACGGCTCCATATTGCCGGCGTGGGCCAGGGCGAACAGGGCCGAGTTGGCGATCACGGCGATCCACAGTCCATGCCGCGAGGCTATGAGCTGCATCAGCCATCCGCGAAACAGGATTTCCTCCGACGAGCCCTGGATGATGAAGCCCAGCATCAGCACCCCGATGGGCAGCAGGCTGGCGCCGACGGCGGCGGAGCCGAACGCCCCCGCCCCCTCGACCACATAGCCCCCGAGGCTCCAGATCGCGCCGACCACGGCCAGCATGAAGGCCAGGCCGATCAGATAGCCCCGCGCGAAACGCATCGGCCCGCGGGCGTTCAGCCCCAGGGTCGCCGGACCGCGCCGCTCGAACAGCCGCGCCCACAGCAGGACGAGGAGCGTGGTCAGGCCGAAGGCTGCGCCCAGCTCATAGGCCAGTTGGGGCCAGCCGTCGGCGCTGCCGCCCGAGACCACGAAGCCCGTCGCGATCGCCGGCAGGAGGGCTCCCGCCTGGCCGCCGATCATGAAGACCAGGCCCAGCAGGACAGCCGCCGCCGTCCAGGTCCGCCGATGGGCGCGCTTGCGCTCTGCGTACAGTTCAATGCCGGCCACAGGGCCCTCCTTCTCATGCCCCCGCGGACGGGTTCCCTTGCGACAGGAGGCCGTGGCGGCGCCCTATGGATGCGCGGATCCGGAATTTCGCCCGATCGGCGCCGGGCCCTCCGGGCTCAGTGGTCGATCGCGCCGGACCGGCCGCCCGTGATGTCCTGATAGGCGGCGGCGAAGGGCGCGTACAGAATTCCGACGGTCAGGGCCGAGACGATCGCCTCGACGACGGCGTGCGCGATCACCCAGGGATTGGTGACGTCGAGGGCGGCCCGGACGGCCTCCGAATCCTGGTCCGCGCCCATCGACCAGCTCTCGAGGCCGGAGATCAGACCCAGCGGCAGGGTGACGATCGACGACAGCAGCTGGACGACCAGGACCATCACGAGGGCCAGGATGGCCATGCCCAGCAGGGGCCAGAATCGCCCCTTGGTCAGGTTGAAGGAGTCAAAGAAAGCGAAGCGTTTCTCGGCCACCGTGATCGGCACCGCGAGGCTGAGCCGGACGCTCAGCCAGACGAAGCCGCAGACGATCGCCAGGAAGCCCACGACCCCGGCGATGGCCGCCGCCCCGCCGCCGCCGCCGGCCTTGGCCGCCCCGATCAACAGGCCCCAAGCCAGGAAGGCGACAAAGCAGGCGAGGCCCATGATGAGACCCAGGACGAACGTCACCACCAGCACCCGCACCTCGTCCATGCCCAGACGCAGGTAGCCGAAACGGTCGCGGGAGGGGTTGAGGACGCCGCGCGCCACCGCCGCGCCCAGCATGGCTCCCACGACCAGGCTGACCGGCAGCAGCCAGGCCACCTGCGCCATGATCGCGCCGAACCCGCTCATCAGCGCCATGACCTGTTCGAGGCTGGGCTGGTCGACGGATTCCATCGCTTCCACCTGCACGGTCCAGGCCTCCAGCGAGCCCACCATGGTGGACAGCGAGAACAGGGCGGTCAGGGTCAGGACGGCGTAGAGCAGCGTCCAGGCGACGAGCGCCAGCGGGTTGCGCCGCACGAGGCGGAAGCCTTCGAAGGCTGCGTCGGTGGCCGAAAACGCCATGGTGCTCTCCTGTCCCTGACCTGCTGTGGATTAGGCGACCGAGGCGGGCTCGTCCACGGGGGACGGCGTTCCGCTTTCAGCCAGTTGCCGGCACGCCGAGGCGTAGGGGACGACGTGCAGCGTCACCAGCAGGCCATAGACCATCGCCACCACCACGGCCCCGATTGCAAACCAAGGCCAGTGGGCCGCGAACACGGCGTCCAGGCCCGCGAACGGATTGGCGTCCACGCTGTCCGGGTGGAACGCAGACCAGTCGACGCCCTCCGACAGCCCCGCTGCGGCGGCGATGGCCAGGCCGAGTCCGATCACGACGGCTTCGATCAGGATGAACAGAAGGACCAGCAACAGCATCATGCCGAACAGCGGACCGGTCTGGCCGCGGCCCAGCCGCCATCCTTCGGCGAAGGCGAAGGTGCGATACAGCACGCTGGCCGGCAGGATCAGGCTGACCCGCGCGATGCCCAGGAAGGTCGCCAGCAGGCAGATGACGACCACGCCGACGACGATCAGCCAGTTGACGGGCGAACCCGCGCCCCAGGTTGCGAAGCCGACCGCGCCGCCGACGAGCACCATCACCATCATCGCGGCGTACAGACCCACGATCAGCGCCAGGCCGACGACCGCGACCCTCAGCTCGTCCATGCCGATCCGCAACGAGAAGAAGCTGCTTTCGCGGGGGCGCAGGACGGTCCGCATGATGGCCGTGTAGACAACCACCATCAGCAGCATCTGGACGATGTTCAGAAGCCCGGTCACGGCCTGGAACTGCATCATCTGGGCGAAGGCGGCGTCACGCACGCCGTCGTCGGCCGTCTCCGCAGCCATGGCGCCGAACATGTCGCCCATCATCGGCAGCATGACGCCGAACGTCGCCGCCGACGGCGCGATCAGGATCAGGCCCCAGACGAACACCGACAGCGGTCGTCGAGCGATCACGCCGAACGCGTCATTGATCGCCGTGCCAATTGAAAATCGCGCCATATCGTCCCCCTGCCCTCTGACAATCTAGCCCAGGACGGCCGCTCCCGCTAGAAGCCGCCCATGACGGACCCCCTGAAGCCTATCCACGTCGTCGGCGGCGGACTCGCCGGCTCGGAAGCCGCCTGGCAGATCGCCCGGGCCGGCGTCCCCGTGATCCTGCACGAGATGCGCGGCGTGCCGGGAGTGAAGACCGACGCCCACCAGACCGACGGCCTGGCCGAGCTGGTCTGTTCCAACTCGTTCCGCTCGGACGACTGGGAATACAACGCCGTGGGCCTGCTGCACGCCGAGATGCGGGCGCTGGATTCCATCATCATGGCCTGCGGCGACGCCCACCAGGTGCCCGCCGGCGGCGCCCTGGCCGTCGACCGCGACGGCTTCTCGCAGGCCGTGACCGCGAAGCTGGAAGCCCATCCCCTGATCACCATCGTGCGCGAGGAGATCGCCGGCCTGCCGCCGGAAGAGTGGGACAACGTCATCGTCGCCACCGGCCCCCTGACCTCCCCCGCCCTGGCCGCCGCCATCCTCGAGACGACCGGCGAGGAGAGCCTCAGCTTCTTCGACGCCATCGCCCCCATCGTCCACGCCGACTCGATCGACTTCGACATCGCCTGGCGCCAGTCGCGCTACGACAAGGAAGGCCCCGGCGGCGACGCCGCCGCCTACGTCAACTGCCCGATGGACAAGGCCCGGTACGAGGCCTTCATCGACGCCCTGCTGGACGGGCCCAAGGCCGAGTTCAAGGACTGGGAGAACGTCCCCTATTTCGACGGCTGCCTGCCCATCGAGGTCATGGCCGAACGCGGCCGCGAGACCCTGCGCCACGGCCCGATGAAGCCCGTCGGCCTGACCAATCCGCGCGACCCCCAGGTCAAGGCCTACGCCATCGTCCAGCTGCGTCAGGACAATGCGCTGGGCACCCTGTTCAACATGGTCGGCTTCCAGACCAAGCTGAAGCACGGGGCCCAGGCCGAGGTCTTCCGCATGATCCCCGGCCTGCAAGACGCCCAGTTCGCCCGCCTCGGCGGTCTGCACCGCAACACCTTCCTGAACAGCCCGAAGCTGCTGGACCGCCAGCTGCGTCTGAAATCCATGCCGCGGCTGCGCTTCGCCGGCCAGGTCACGGGCGTCGAGGGTTATGTCGAGAGCGCCGCCATGGGCCTGCTGACCGGCCGCCTCGCCGCCGCCGAACGGCTGGGCCGGCCGCTGGACGCGCCGCCGGTCCACACCGCCATGGGCGCCCTGGTGGAGCACATCACCGGCGGCCACCTGGCCGGTCCCGGGGGCATCTCCAAATTCCAGCCGATGAACATCAACTACGGCCTGCTGCCCCCGCTTGAGGCCCCGAAGGTCGACGAGGCCGGGGTCAAGATTCCGATGAAGGAACGCGGCCGGGCGAAGAAGCGGCTGATGAGCCTCCGGGCCATGGAGGCGCTGAAGGCGTGGCGGGACGCGGACTAGGCCGGCCGGCGCCCGGTCAACGGACCATCATCCGCCGCAGGGTGTCGTCCCTCAGCAGATAGTGGTGCGCCAGGGCGGCCGCCGCATGGATGCCGATCAGCCAGTAGCCGACGGTCCCCAGGGTCTCGTGGAGCGCCTCCGTGCGTTCCGCCAGGGCCTCGTCCGGCGCGGTCAGGGGCGGCAGCGGCAGCCCGAACATCCGCACCGGATCGCCCTCGGCGCTGAGCAGGACCCAGCCGAGCACGGGCATGGCGATCATGAAGCCGTAGAGCGCCAGATGCATGGCGCCGGCGATGCGGTCGGCCCAGTTCGTCGGCGCGGCCCGTCGGCTGAACGACCGCGCCAGAAGACGCACCCAGACCAGGGCGAAGACGACCAGGCCGAGACTGAAATGCCAGGCCTTGAAAGCCGCCCGGATATCGCTGCCGCGGGGATAGCCTTCGCGCATCAGAATGGCGGCGTAGGCGGCCGCCAGCAGCACCAGCATCAGCCAGTGCAGACCGATCGACAGCCGGCTGTAGGCGGGCGGGTACGCCGTGGAGGGAGCAGTGCTCATGGTCCTCTCCTCAGGGAGACGCCCGAGGCTGCGCGGTCCGGCGATGGATGTCGTTGCGCTGGCGCAACCGCGGCCGGACGGCCGGGCGCCTCAGTCCGGCGTCACCGCATCCACCCACTGGGCGGTGTCGGTGTACTGCTCGAAAGCCGTCACCTTGCCGTTCGTCACCGTGAACACATGGGCGAACTGGGCGTCCAGCCGTTCGCGCGTCACGATCTCCGTGCCGGCGTAGCGTCCCAGAACCACCACCCGGTTTCCGCTGGGCAGGAAGGTCTCGGGCGTGATGCGGAAATCCCGGAAGTGGACCCCGATCCGCCCGAACACCCCGTCGAACACCGCGCCCAGTCCCCGGTAGGGATTGCGGTCCGCATAGGGGCCGCCCTCGGCCTCGATCCACACCACATTCTCGTCCAGCACCCGGGCGATGGCCGGCGCGTCGTTCGCGGCGAAGGCCCTGTAGAGCTCTTCGACCACGGCCCGGTTGGCGATCTCCCGCGCAGGAGCGGCGGCGGGCGGCGGCGCGGCCTGCCCCGCCGCACAGGCCGGGGCTCCGGTCAGGACCAGGGCCGCCAGCAGGATGGTCCGCATCGACATAACGACCCCCACGATTTCAACCGATCGGCGATCCGTCGAAGGTGGGCCCTTTCCGGAGGCGGGTCGATGATGGTTTTCCCTGACTTCGCCCCGGGTCGGCGTCCGGGTGTAGAATGGCCCCCATGCCGTTCAGCGCCGTCCCGATGTCATTCGCCGCAACCGCCGCCGGGCCCGCCCCGACGGACCTTCAGGCCGTTGTCCGGGTCGACCGGCCGCTCGTCTGCGCCATCAATCACGACAAGGACCGCGAGCGGGACGGACGCACCACGGTCGTGGTCATGCAGCCCTTCGCCTATGAGCACAGCCCGACCGGACGGACCATCTGGGTGCCGGCCTCCTATGTCACCGACTTCGCCTCCATTCCCCGGGTCGGGCGCTGGCTGATCTCGCCGTTCGGACGGCACGCCATCGCCGCCGTCATTCACGACTGGCTCTATTCGGTCGGCGAGCCCGGCAAGCGCGGCGAGGCCGACGACATCTTCCGCGAGGCCCTGGACGAACTGGGCGTGGGCGTGGTCCGCCGCAACGTCATGCACAGGGCCGTCACCACCTTCGGCGCCGGGGGCTACGACCGCGCCGAGGCGACATGGCCGACCCAGTTCATGGACTGGCGCACCGGCAAATACCTGCTCCCGCCCGCGGAGCGTACGGCCTTCTTCGGCCAGGGCGACCCGGCGGTCATCGAGCGGGTGAAGTCACAGTCGCCCGCGAACTGCAGCCCACAACAGCTGTAGCCGCTTCCCGGCCGGCCCCGCTTCCGGATTCCGGGCCAGGGTCGCCGGCAGCACGGCGGGAAACGCCGCGACGGGAAGCGTCCGCGCCGCCCGGGCCGCCTCGGGCAGGGCCGCGCGGGCTTCCTCGAACCGTCCGGTCTGCGTCAGGCCCCAGACCCGCGCCGCCGGAACGACGTCGTCCAGCGCGGCGGCGCCCAGCAGGCGCGCGGCCGCCTGCATCGGCCCGACGTAGAAGGCGTCAAGATCGTGCGGCTCGCCATGGACCCGGCCGATGTGGGCCTCGATCAGGGCGTCGAACGGCGCGCGGTCCAGGCCGTGCCGCGCGACGATGTCGGTCAGGGCCTCCAGCACCGGGTGGCCCTTGCGCGGGACGCCCGCGAAGACGCCGTCCATCTGCTCGCGCCACCAGACGTAGCGCATCTCGGCCAGCAGCGGCTGGGTCACGCGCGTGGGAATGGCCAGCAGTTCGGCCTCGAAGGCGTAGAGGGCGATCAGGTCCGCGCGCAGCCGTTCATCGGCCACGAAGCGGCTGGACAGCCACCGGTCGGGATCGGCGGCGCGGACCTGGTCGTCGAGACTGTGGGCGGGATCAGCCAAACAGCGTCTGGTACATCGCCATCGACGTCAGCATCGGCAGCGACAGCAGCAGGTTGGTGCGGCTGGCCAGCATGGCCATCCGGGCGGACTTCGCCTTCACGTCATCCTCGGCCGGGACGATGCCCAGGGCGCGCTTCTGGTTCGGCCAGATAATGCCCCAGACGTTGAGGAACATGATGATGGCCAGCCAGACGCCGATCCCCATCAGGGTGAAGCCCTTCTGGTCCTCGGTCAGCCCCTGCGCCAGGCCGAAGGTCAGCACCTCGGCGGCGTAGGCGTGGCCGCGCATGAACATGACGCCCAGTCCCGCCAGCACGGTCGCCAGCGCCGACCAGCGGAACCAGAACAGGGCCTCGGGCGCGATATGCTTGCCGATCGCGGGCTTCAGCTCGGCCGGGATGTTCGGCATGACGCGGATCTGGACGAAGTTGAAATAGTACAGCAGCCCGATCCAGAGGATGCCGGCGAGGACGTGCAGCCAGCGGAAGGTCGCCTGCCAGAAGGCCTCGCCGAAGCCGCCGGACACCTGTCCGAAGGCGAGAATCATCACGCCCGCCAGCACCGTGCTCAGCAGGATCGTGGTGCGGAAATTCGACAGCAGCTTGCCCATGGTCAGCCCCTCCCAAGGC
>NZ_JAKFEB010000073.1:0-7882 GCF_036677305.1 Brevundimonas sp.
CGATCCTGTTCCTGATCGGATCGGAGATCGACTACGAGACGACGAAACTGGCGTCGAAATTCGTGTTCCGGAATCCGAACCAGACCGACGCCTGCGGCTGCGGCGAGAGCGTCACCATCATCCCGGCCAAGGCGCTGGACGCCGACTGATGATCCGGCTGGAGGGGGTCACCAAACGCTTCCGGAGCGCGGCGGGCGAGCGCGTGGCGCTGGACGCGGTCGATCTGACCGTCGCGCCGGGACAGGTGTTCGGCGTCGTCGGGCGCTCGGGGGCCGGAAAATCAACATTGATTCGGACCATCAACCTGCTCGAGCGGCCGGACGCCGGGCGGGTCACGGTCGACGGGCGGGAGATGACGGCCCTGGACCCGGCCGAACTGCGCGCGGCGCGGCGGCGGATCGGCATGATCTTCCAGCATTTCAACCTGCTGAACGCCAAGACGATCGCCGAGAACGTGGCCTTCCCGCTGCGGCTGGAAGGTCGGCCGGCGGCCGAGGTGGACCGGCGCGTCGCCGACCTGCTGGAGCAGCTGGGGCTCTCGGAGCACGCGCGTAAACATCCCGCGCAGCTGTCGGGCGGGCAGAAGCAGAGGGTCGGCATCGCCCGGGCCCTGGCCTGCGCGCCGGGCGTGCTGCTGTGCGACGAGGCGACCAGCGCCCTGGACCCGGAGACGACCGAGGAAATCCTGACCCTGCTGGACCAGCTGAACCGCGACCTGAAGCTGACCATTGTGCTGATCACCCACCAGATGGAGGTGGTGCGCCGCGTCTGCGACCGGGTCGCGGTGCTGAAGGACGGGCGCGTGGTGGAGGAGGGGGGGACCGCCGACGTCTTCCTGCATCCGCAGCATCCGGCGACCCGCGCCATGCTGGCCGAGGGCGAGGAAGGCTTCGAGCCCGCCGATGTGCCGCCTGGCGGACGGCTGGCGAAACTGACCTTCCGCGGCGGCTCGACCTATGAACCGGAACTGAGCCGCGTCGCGCGGTCGGTAGGGGTCGACTATTCGATCCTGTCGGGGCGGATCAGCCGGATACGCGGCGAGCCCTACGGCCAGTTGGTGGTCGCCTTCACGGGCGGCGACGCCGAGGCGGCCGTGGCGCAGCTGACGGCGCGCGGCGTCGTGGTGGAGGCGGCGTAATGGAGGCCTTCTTCGCCAATATCGACTGGCCGGAAATTGCGCGGGCGACGCGCGACACCCTGTTGATGCTGGGCGGGTCGATGGCCCTGACCGTCGTCTTCGGCGTTCCGCTGGGCGTGCTGCTGTACCTGTCGGGCAAGGGTCGGCTGGCGGCCAATCCGGTGCTGAACGCCGGGCTGTCGCTTATCGTCAACATCCTGCGCTCGGTGCCCTTCATCATCCTGCTGATCGTCATGCTGCCGGTGACAGTGCTGCTGGTCGGCACGTCGCTGGGCGTCGCCGGCGCCATTCCGCCGCTGGTCGTGGGCGCGGCGCCCTTCTACGCCCGGCTGGTCGAGACGGCGCTGCGGGAGATCGACAAGGGGGTGGTCGAGGCGACCCAGGCCATGGGCGGCTCGACCTGGCAGATCGTGACCCGCGCCCTGCTGCCCGAGGCCATGCCCGGCATCATCGCCGGCGCGACCGTGACCGCCATCGCCCTGGTGTCCTACACCGCCATGGCCGGCGTCGTCGGCGCTGGGGGGCTGGGCGACCTGGCCATCCGCTTCGGCTACCAGCGCTTCCAGACCGATGTCATGGTGGTCACGGTCGTCCTGCTGCTTGTTCTGGTGCAGGCTCTGCAGATGCTGGGCGACCGACTGGTCGCCTCCGTTTCCCACCGCTGATCGCTCTCCCGAAAGGCCCGCCCATGATCCGTCGTTCGCTCCTGGCCCTCGCCGCCGCCTCGCTGGTCCTCGCCGCCTGCGGTCAGGGGGGCGCGAAGAAGGCCGACGCCGATGCGCCGCTGATCGTCGGCGCCACGGCCGTGCCGCACGCGGAAATCCTGGAGCACATCAAGCCGCTGCTGGCGGCGGAGGGCGTGCAGATCGAGATCAAGGTCTTCAACGACTACGTGCAGCCGAACACCCAGCTGATGGAGCGCCGGCTGGACGTGAACTATTTCCAGACCAAGCCCTATCTGGATGAGTTCAACGCCTCGCGCGGGGCCGATCTGATCACGGTGGCGGGCGTGCACGTCGAGCCGCTGGGCGCCTATTCGCGTCGCTTCCGTTCGCTGGCCCAGCTGCCCGATGGGGCCGAGGTGGCGGTGCCGAACGACGCCTCGTCGATCGGGCGTTCGCTGATCCTGCTGCAGAAGGCCGGTCTGATCCGGCTGAAGGACCCGGCCAATCCGCTGCAGACCCTGCGCGACATCGCCGAGAATCCGAAGAACCTGCGCTTCCGCGAGCTGGAGTCGGCGACCCTGCCGCGCGTGCTGGACCAGGTCGACATGGCGGTGATCAACACCAACTACGCGCTGGACGCCGGGCTGAAGCCGAAGACGGACGCCCTGACGCTGGAAGGCGCCGACAGCCCCTATGTGAACTATCTGGTGGCGCGGCCGGACAACCGGACCGATCCGCGGATCGTGGCCCTGGCGGCCATGCTGCGCAGCCAGGCGGTCAAGGACTTCATCGCCGCCCGTTACGACGGCGCCGTGATCCCGGCCGCCTGATGGCCTACGACGCGGACTTCGGCGAATGGGTGCGCGAGCATTTCGCCGCCCTCGGGCCGATCGAGATCAAGCGGATGTTCGGCGGGGCCGCGGTCTATTCCCACGGCCTGATCTTCGCCCTGCTGGACGACGGCGTCGTCTGGCTGAAGGCGGACGAGGTCAATGCGCCGCTTCTGGGAGCGGCGGGCGCGCGGCAGTTCACCTATCCGACGAAGGACGGGAAAGAGATGACGATGGCCTACTGGTCATTGCCCGAAAGCGCGCTGGACGATGCGGACGAGGCGGTGGACTGGGCCCGACAGTCGATCGATGCGGCGCTGAGGAAGGCGGCGGCGAAGAAGCCGCGGAAGCCGATGCCTAAGCCGTAGCCGCCGCCAGCTTCGCCGCCTTCGCCGCTTCATCCGGCGTGGGCGCCAGAACGGCCGGCGTGACCGGCTGGCCGGTAGCTTCCGCGATCAGTTCGGCGGTCTTGCCTTCGACGGCCCCCTCCAGCCGGGCGAGGAAATCCTCCTTGCCGAGCCCCGTCGGGATGGGGTCGAGGAACTCCAGCGTGGCCGTGCCGGGGTTCTTGCGGAACGCCTCCTGCGGCCAGAACAGGCCCAGGTTGGTGGCCAGCGGCACGACGGGCATGTCGAAGTCGCGGTACATGTGCCAGACGCCCGAGCGATATCGGAATTTCTCGCCTACCTTCGCCAGATTGCCCTCGGGGTAGATCAGGATCTTGCGCCCGGCGGCGTGGGCGTCGGCGGAGCGGTGTTTCAGCGCCTCGCGGGCTTCGCGGCCGCCGCAGTTGTTGACGACGATGGCCCCCAGCTTGCGCAGCACCGTGCCCAGCAGGGGGAATTTCTCGAGGTGGTCGCCGGTGACGAAGGCCAGATCGTCGAACTGGTCATAGGTGGCGAAGCCGTCGCCCCAGCTCTGGTGTTTCGAGGCGATGATGAAGGCGCCCGCCGGCAACCGCTCCCTGCCGCGCACCTGGATGCGGATGCCGGCCAGCAGCCGCATGGCCTGCACCATCCGCTTCACATAGCGGCGGATGATCCATTGCGTCGCGCCCCGCCCGGGGGTCAGGGCCGCGAAGGCCGCCCCCAGGGTGTAGACGATCGACAGGAGCCAGTAGGCGATATTGAAGGCGAGGCTGCGCATCTAGCGACTATGGCGTGAATCGGCGGACGGGGAAGTCTAGGCCGCCTTGGGCAGGCGTTCGGCGTTGGAGACGCGGTTACGGCCGCCGCGCTTTGAGGCGTAGAGGGCGGTGTCGGCCCGTTCGAGAAGGGCCGTGGCGGTCTCGCCGCGCCGCCGGACGGCGAAGCCCGCCGATACGGTCACGGCGCCCAGATCGTCATCGGTCGAACGGCGGCGAAGCGACCGGGAGGCGATTTCCTTGCGGACGCTCTCCAGGGCGGCCTCCACGACGGCGCTGCTCTCGTAGGGGAAGACGATGGCGAACTCCTCGCCGCCGAAGCGGGCGGCGAAGCGCGGATTGGCGGCGGTGCGGCCCAGCACGCTGGCCACGTAGCGCAGGACCTGATCGCCGGTCTGGTGACCCCAGGTGTCGTTGAACCGCTTGAAATGGTCGATGTCGAGCACGGCCAGGGTCAGGGCGCCGCCCCCGGACTCGGCCTGTTCGCAGGCGGCGGCCAGATGTTCGTCGAAGGCCTTGCGGTTGGCGAGTTCGGTCAGGGCGTCCGTCATGGCGTCGCGGCGCACCAGCTCCAGGTGTTCGCGAAGGCGCAGGATTTCCTGGGTGGAGGATTCCAGCCTCTTCTCGAGCGAGTCCGTCTCCTGCCGGGCCTGAAGGGTGGCGCTCGTCAGGTCCGACACGACGGCTTTCAGTCCGTCGCCGTCGGCGCCCGCGGACTTGATGTTGGTGGCGGCCTGTTCGAGCGTGTGGCCGTAGGCGGCCTGGGACTTCTGCGCCTCGGCGATGACGCTGGAGACGCTGGACAGTTCACGGTCGAGGACATGGCCGGCGTCGCGAATCTGGTCGGTCAGGCGGCCACTGGGCAGGTGTTGCGCGGCAAGGGCGTCGGTGACGGCCTCGGTGAAGGGCTCGCCGGATTCGGCAATGCGCTGGAGCTCTGCCGCGAGGGCGCCCTCGGGCTGACCGACCGCATGGGTCCAGAGTTCGAAATTGAGCGGCGTCGGCCACACGCCCGCAGCTTCCATCTGGTCGACGACCTTGCGCGCGAGCCCATAGGCTTGCGGACCTCGCAGGGCGGTTTCGACCTTGGCCTTCATTCGCGCTTCCTCAGGTCCAGCCAGGGCGGCGAACCTGTGACGGCAACGCTAGACCGCGGTTGGTAACGCCGGGTTAAGCCGGCGCGACCCGCCGTCAGCCCTTGATCGAGACGGGGCGGCGCAGGAAGGCGGGGACGTCGCCCTCTCCGAAGGGACGGCCGTTCGAACGGTCGGGAGCCGCGTCGGCGCGATCGCCGCGGCGGTCCGACTGACGCAGATGGGTTTCCTGCACGGGCCGTTCGGATGCCTCCCTGGCGGCGGGAGCCGATGTCGGGGCGGGACGTCCGCGGTCCGCCGGCTTGCGCTCGGGCGCGGGGGCCCGGGCTTCCGCGACGGGGGCCTCCGCGGCGGCGGCGGGTTTGGCGCTCCGGCGGCTGCGCGACCGGCGGGCGGCCGGCGCGGCTTCGGTTGCGGGCCCGGCGGCGTCGACAGCGGCATCGACGGCGGCTTCGACCGGTGCCGGGGCCTCGACGGGCGCGGGGGTTTCGGTCCGGGGGGCGGGGGCGGCTTCCGCCTTCGGCTCGTTGCGCGGGCTGCGGCTGCGGCCGCGGGCCGGCTTGTCAGAGGCGCCGCCGTCGCGCGACGACGGAGCCTTGCCGGGGGCGAAGTCGACGCCGTCCAGCACCAGTTCCTCGGGGTCCATCTTGATCAGCTTCAGGACCTTGTCGAGCGAACGGTCGTCCGCCGGGGTCACGATCATGAAGGTCTGGCCCAGCTTGCCCGCGCGACCGGTGCGGCCGATGCGGTGCACATAGTCGTCGGCGTGGTGCGAGACATCGTAGTTGAAGACGTGGCTGACGTCCGGGATGTCGAGGCCGCGCGCGGCGACGTCGGAAGCCACCAGCAGCTTCAGCTCGCCCGAGCGGAAGGCGGCCAGGGTCTTCATGCGCAGCGACTGGTCAAGATCGCCATGAATCGGCGCAGCGTCGAAGCCGTGCTGTTTCAGCGACTTGGCGACCACATCGACTTCGGACTTGCGATTGCAGAAGACGATGCCGTTGCGCACGTCGGCGCGGCCGATCAGGGCGCGCAGGGCGGCGCGCTTGGCCTTGGGATCGCTCGAAGGGATGCGGACCAGATACTGGGTGATGGTGTCGGCCGTGGCGGCGGGGCGCGAGGCCTCGAGCCGGGTCGGGTCCTTGAGGAACTGGGTCGTCAGCCGCGTGATCTCGGGCGGCATGGTGGCCGAGAAGAACAGGGTCTGGCGGCGCGGCGGCGTCAGTTTGAAGATCCGCTCGATGTCCGGGATGAAGCCCATGTCCAGCATGCGGTCGGCTTCGTCGATGACGAGGATCTCGACGCCGTTCAGCATCACCTTGCCGCGCTCGAACAGGTCCAGAAGGCGGCCCGGGGTGGCGATGAGGACGTCGACGCCCTTGTTCAGCAGGGTCACCTGGTCGCCCATGGAGACGCCGCCGATCAGCAGGGCCCAGCTCAGCTTGGTGCCCTTGGCGTATTTCTCGAACGACGAGGCGACCTGGTCGGCCAGTTCGCGGGTCGGGGCCAGGACGAGGGCGCGCGGCATGCGGGCCTTGGCCCGGCCGGACGACAGCCGGTCGATCATCGGCAGGGTGAAGGCGGCCGTCTTGCCGGTGCCGGTCTGGGCGATGCCCAGCACGTCGCGGCCGGCGAGGGCGACCGGAATGGCCTGGGCCTGGATGGGGGTGGCGGTGGTGTAGCCGGTATCGGCGACCGCCTTGAGGGTCGTGGGCGAAAGGCCCAGCTGGGAGAATTCGGTCATAGGTCCTTGAGACTGGAAGAAGGACGTCCCGCGCATCGGGTCGTCGTGCGATGTCGCGGAACCGCCCTGAATCTCTGGGCGAGCGGGCGGCGCGGATTCGCCAGTCCTGTCCCGAACGTGGGCGGGATATAGAAGCCCCCACGCAATAGTCAACTATTCGTGCGGCAGGCGCGCGGGGGTTGGCATCCCCTAAACGTTTGTTAATAGTCCGCGCCGGGAAGGGTTGATTGAGGGATCAGTATGCAGCGTACGCTATGCGTCGCGACCCTGACGGTCGCATGTCTGTTCGCCGGGTCAGCCCGCGCCGACATGGATTCCGCCTTCGGCAATACGGTCATTTCCCGCTATCCGGACGGGGGCTGGGTCAAGCACTGGTTCAATCCTGACGGCACCTATTCCGCCCAGTTCTCGGACGGCCGGCGTCTGGCGGCGCGCTGGACGGTCAGCGGCGAACGGGTCTGCCTGAGCCATATGCGGCCGTATATGCTGGTGCCGCGCTTCTGCACCGCGATGGTGGATGCGGCCGTCGGCCAGACCTGGCAGTCGCGCGACCCGATGGGCCGGCGCGTGCAGAACGTGCTGGTGGCGGGCCGGCAGCCGTAGAGACGACGGGCCCCGACAGCCAGTCGGAGCCCGCATCATCCTGATCAGGCCGGGCTGGCGCTCTGCTCGCGCATGCGGGCGGCGCCCTCGATCATGCGGTCCGCGCCTTCTTCCATACGCGGGATGGCGTCCAGCAGCTCCCGGTCGGTGACCGTCTGTCCGCGTTCGCGGGCGCGCTCGATCTGTTCGGCGCGGTAGGCCGGGTCGCGCAGTTTGCGGGCCTCGTCGCGCATGTTGCGGGCGCCCACCTCCATCTGCTCGGCTCCGACGCGCATCTGGACGCGGGCGTCGGCCATGTGACGCGCGGCCAGGGTCCGCGCCTCCTCGGCCTCGACGCGGGCGCGGGCGGCGTGCTCGGTCATGACCCGGGAGTGGCCTGCGGCGCGTTCGGCCTGGCGCGACAGGCGGGCGTTGGCGCGCGCCATGGTCCGGGCTTCAGCGGCATGAACGCGCGCTTCGCTGGCCATGGCCCGGGCCTGGACGGCGGATTCGCGGGCGGCGGCCACGGCGGCGCGCTGTTCCTCCGAGAGCGGCGCGGTCGAGTTGTAGATCCAGATTTCGCCGCGGGGAGCCTCGGGCGCGGCAGGCGGCTCGGGCGGCGCCGGCAAGGCGGGCGGAGCAGCCGGCGCCCGGGGCGGCGCCATGGGAGCCGTCGGCGCGACCG
>NZ_JAKFEB010000074.1:0-7231 GCF_036677305.1 Brevundimonas sp.
T
Organism: Brevundimonas sp.; assembly: GCF_036677305.1. GTDB lineage: Bacteria > Pseudomonadota > Alphaproteobacteria > Caulobacterales > Caulobacteraceae > Brevundimonas. The sequence goes on from NZ_JAKFEB010000074.1 coordinate 2, forward strand.
CACGGTCGAAGTGGGCGACCCAGATCTTGGTGGTCAGCCAGATGTCGTCGCGGGCGACATGACCGGCCTCGATGGCGTCGCGGATGCCGTCTCCGACCGCCGCCTCATTGTGATAGATCCAGGCGGTGTCGATGTGGCGGTAGCCGATGCGCAGGGCCTCGGCGACCATGCGGCGGGCGTCCTCGGGCGTCAGCATCCAGGTGCCGAAGCCCAGCAGGGGGATGGCGTGGCCGTCGACGGTGATGGCGGGCTGGTCGGTCATGGAGGGCTCCTGTCGGGCCGCTTACCTATGCCGCGCCGGGCCCGGATCAAGGCGGGCGGCGCGAAAGCCTTGGAGGCGGCGCGCGGTTCCGCTAAAGGCCGCAGCCTGAGTTTTGCGAACGAGCCCCACGATGTCCGACGTCCTTCCCGACCGCCTGTCCGTCGATCCCGACAGCCCCTTCCACGACGGCGACCTGCTGCAGAAGGGGATCGGCGTCCGCTTCAAGGGCGAGGACAAGACCAATGTCGAGGAATACTGCGTCTCGGAAGGCTGGGTCCGTCTGGCCGTCGGCAACCGCGTCGACCGTCGCGGCAAGGCCCTGACCGTCAAGCTGCAGGGCCCGGTCGAGCCTTACATCAAGGGCGAATAAGCCCGTTTATGGCAGCAGGGTGAAAACTCGGGACTGTCCAGCTTCACCCTTGCCATTGCGCAGTCTACGGTCCGGCTCCCTCGACTGAGTCCCGGAGCCGTCATGCGTCTGTCCGTCCGCCTCCTCGCCGCCAGCGCGCTCGCGCTGAGCCTCGCCGCGGCCCCCGCCCTGGCGCAGGACGCCGCCGCCATCGAGCGGGCGGCGACGATCCGCGACGCGGCGATGAGCCGGAACATCGCGCTCGACTATGTGACCCAGCTGACGACCCGCTTCGGCGCGCGGCCGGCGGGGTCGAAGGCCGAGCAGGACGCCTCGGCCTGGGCCGCGGACTACATGCGGGCGCAGGGCTTCCAGAACGTGCGCATCGAACAGTTCCCGCTGGTCGGCTGGGAGCGCGGCGAGGAGAGCGCCTCCATCGTCGGCGATCATCCGCAGAACCTGGTCGTCGCCGCCCTGGGCCATTCGCCGGGCACCAACGGCGTGATCGAGGCCGAGGTGGTGCGGTTCGACAGCCTTGAGGCGCTGAACGCGGCGCCCGCCGGATCGCTGGCGGGCAAGATCGCCTATGTCGACGCCGGCCAGATGGTGCGGATGCAGGACGGCGCCGGCTACGGCCCGCTGACGCGCATCCGGGGCGCGGGTCCCGCCGCCGCCGCGGCCAAGGGCGCGGTCGCCTTCATCATGCGCTCGGTCGGATCGGACGATCACCGCATGCCGCACACCGGCACCACCCGCTATGTCGAGGGCCGCGTGCCCCTGCCGGGCTTCGCGCTGAGCGCGCCGGACGCCAGCCAGGTGTCGCGCCTGATCGCCATGGGCCAGACCGTCCGTCTGCGCCTGTCCTCGACCGCCCACACCTATGAGACCGTGTCCCAGAACGTGATCGGCGAGATCACCGGCCGGTCGCGTCCGGAAGAGGTCATCGTGCTGGGCTCGCACATGGACAGCTGGGATCTGGGCACCGGCGCCATCGACGACGGCGCCGGCGGGGCCATCACCCTGGCGGCGGCCAAGGCCATCGCCGAAAGCGGACGCCGTCCGGCGCGGACGGTCCGCGTGGTGCTGTACGGATCGGAAGAGGTGGCCCAGCCGACCGACACCGGCAACGGCGGCGGCGCCTATCTGCGCGGCATCGGGACGGCGGTCGAGAAACATATCATCGCCGGCGAGAGCGACTTCGGCGCGGACCGCGTCTTCGCCCTGGGCCTGCCGCCCGGCGCGCAGAATTCCGACTTCGCCCGGGCCGCGAACCGGGTGCTGTACCCGATCGGCGTCCTGGCCTCGCCGCAGCCGGAACTGCACGGCGGCGCCGACATCGGCCCCCTGGCCGGAGCGGGCGTCCCCGTGTTCGGCCTGAACCAGGACGGCACCCGCTATTTCGACCTGCACCACACCGCCGACGACACCCTGGACAAGATCGATCCGAAGCAGCTGAACCAGAACGTCGCCGCCTGGGCCGCGCTGGTCTGGCTGATCGCGGATTCGGACGTCGATTTCCGGGCCATGCGGCCGGCGGCGCCCGCCCACTGATCGAGCGCAGCGCTACAACTTGACCACCGGCCGTTTCTCGTCAGAGTGGAGCGGCCGAGACGGCGGGCTGGAGGCCACTCATGACTGATCCAAACATCACCGCCGTTCCTGACGCCGGCGCGACGAACGTTCACGTCCATGTCGCACCCCAGGATTCGGCCATGGCGGTCGCCTCGCTGATTCTCGGCATCTTCGCCATCTGCACGGTGTGGATACCGGTTGTCGGACTGATCGCCTGGATTCTTGCACCCGTGGGCCTCATTCTGGGCATCCTCGCGCTGAACCGGTCGACGGGTTCGGGCAAGGGGGTCGCCATCGCCGGCATCGTCTGTTCGACGATCGGCTTGCTGGGATGCATCGGCTGGGTCGTGCTGATCGGCATGGCGGCTTCGGTCGGCGTCGGAGCCTGATCCAGGCCGCATGGCCGAAGCGGCCGGGCGCTGCTAGATCACGCCGCAGGCCGCGAGCGTGGCGAAACTGGTAGACGCAAGGGACTTAAAATCCCTCGACTTCGGTCATGCGGGTTCGACCCCCGCCGCTCGCACCACGGCCATTTTTGACACCGGCGATCCATGCGGGCGTTCTGTCTCCGTCAAAGGAGACACGTCATGAGCTACATCGATGGTTACGTCGTGCCGGTGTCGGCCGCGAACAAGGCCGCCTACAGGGCGATGGCCGAGCAGACCCTGGTCATGTTCAAGGAGTTCGGCGCCATCCGGGTGGTCGAATGCTGGGCCGACGACGTGCCCGACGGCAAGGTCACCGATTTCAAGCGCGCGGTGAAGACGGAAGGCGACGAGGTCGTCGTCTTCTCGTGGGTCGAATGGCCGGACAAGGCGACCCGCGACGCCGGCCAGATCAGGTTCATGGAAGATCCGCGCATGGCGGAGATGACCGACGCGCCCTTCGACGGGAAGCGAATGATCCTGGGCGGATTTTCGGTCCTGCTGGACGGCTGACGCCTCAGCGCTTCTTGCCCAGCTCGGCGGCGATGTCCTTGACGTTCCGGCCGGCCTTGCGGTGGGCGGCGGTCAGCTGCTCGCGGGTCACGCCCCAGCGCTTCATCCAGTGTTCCACGGCCTGACGTTCGGACAGGTCCAGCCGGTCCTTGTCGATGAAGCCGCGCTTGTCTTTCAGGCCCGCCATGGTCCGCTCCGTTGCCTGGCCTAGGTAGCGCGAAACGGCGCCAGGCGCGACGGCTCGGCATAACTTCGTGTTTCTCGCAAAGAACCGCCCTTACCCGGTAAGCTTTTCATGGGCACAAGGAGGAATCGCCCCTCAGGCCCTATGGATATTCGATGAAAAGAGCCCGGCGCGCCCGTATCGTCGCGACCCTCGGACCCGCCAGCCGCGCGCCCGGAATGGTCAAGGCCCTGGCCCAGGCGGGCGTGGATGTCTTCCGTCTGAATTTCAGCCACGGCTCGCATGAGGATCACGCCGCGGCGCTGAAGGCGGTGCGCGGCGCCGAACTGGCGCTGAAACGCCCGCTGGGCGTGCTGGCCGACCTGCAGGGACCCAAGCTGCGGCTGGGCCGGTTCAAGGACGTCGAGATCGACGTCAAGCCGGGCCACAGGATGCGCTTCGACCTCGACGCCACGCCCGGCGACGCGACGCGGGTGCAGATGCCGCATCCGGAAATCTTCAGGGCCCTGCGCACCGGCATGTTGCTGCTGCTCGACGACGGGCGGGTGCGGCTGCGGGTCGGCGAGCGAACCGACGAATGGGCCGACGTCACCGTCGAGAGCGGCTCGAAACTGTCGGACCGCAAGGGCGTGGCCGTGCCCGAGGCGGTGGTTCCGGTCTCGGCCCTGACGCCGAAGGACCGCGAGGACCTGGCCTTCGCCCTGCGCATCGGCGTGGACTGGGTGGCGCTGAGCTTCGTCCAGAAGGCCGAGGACATGGCCGAGCTGAAGCAGCTGGTGAAAGGCCGCGCCGCCTGTCTGGCCAAGATCGAGAAGCCGCAGGCCCTGAGCCAGCTGGAGAGCATCCTCGACTACTGCGACGGCGTCATGGTGGCCCGCGGCGATCTGGGCGTGGAGCTGGAGCCCGAAGAAGTGCCGGTGGCGCAGAAGCAGATCATCCGCGCCGCCCGCCAGCGCGGCGTGCCGGTCATCGTGGCGACCCAGATGCTGGAGAGCATGACGGCCTCGCCGGCCCCGACCCGGGCCGAGGCTTCGGACGTGGCCAATGCGGCATATGAGGGCGCCGACGCCCTGATGCTGTCGGCCGAGACGGCGTCAGGCGACTATCCGCTCGAGTCCGTGGGCGTGATGAGCCGGATCATCGAACGCGTCGAGCAGGACCCGATGTGGCCCAGCCTGATGGACGCCGAACACGCCGGCATGGACGACATCGACGCCGACGCCCTGGTGGCCGCGGCGCGCAAGGCGGCCGAGGCCCAGTCGACGGCCTGTATCGTGGTGTTCACGACCCTGGGCGGAACGGCGCGGCGGATGGCGCGCGAGCGGCCGCTGCAGCCCGTTCTGGCCCTGACGCCCAATCCCGACACGGCGCGGCGGCTGGCCCTGGTCTGGGGGCTGGAGACGCGGCTGGGCAAGGAGCCGACCTCGCTGGAGGATGTGACCGAGGACGCCGTGAACAGCGCCGTCGAATATGATCTGGCCCAGCCGGGCCAGCGCATCCTGATCCTGGCCGGAACGCCCTTCGGCGCCCCCGGGGCTGCGAATCTTCTGCGATTGGCCCATGCTCCGGCGAAGGGCGGCAAGTCGCGCGCCTGATCCTTCAGGGTCGGCATGATCAAATACATCGGCTCCAAACGGGCGTTGCTGACGCAGATCGCGACCGCGGTCCGCGCCGGCCTGCCCGACGGCGGCACGGTGTGCGACCTGTTCTCCGGCAGCGCCCGCGTCGGTCACGCCCTGAAGCGCGAGGGCTTCCGGGTCTGGTCGAACGACCACAACGCCTACGCCCACACCCTGGCCACCGCCTATGTTCAGGCCGATCGCGAACGCTGGCTGGACAAGGCCGAGGCGGTGCTGGCCGAGCTGCGGACCGTGACGCCCGAGGCGGGCTGGTTCACCAAGGCCTTCTGCGAGGACGCCCGTTTCTTCACGCCCGGGAACGGAGCGGTCATCGACGCCATGCGCGAGCGGATCGCGGCCATGGCGCTGGAGCCCGAGCTGGAGGCCATCGCCCTGGTCAGTCTGATGGAGGCCGCCGACCGGGTGGATTCCACGGCCGGCCTGCAGATGGCCTATATGAAACAGTGGGCCTCGCGGGCGCTGAAGCCGCTGGAGCTGCGGATGCCCGACATCCTGCCCGGCGTGGCGGCGGGACCGTGCAAGGCGACCCACGCCGACGCCGTCGAACTGGCGCCGCAGGTCGAGGCGGACCTCGTCTATCTGGATCCGCCCTACAACCAGCACTCCTATCTCGGCAACTACCACTGCTGGGAAAGCCTGATCCTGTGGGACCGGCCCGAGACCTACGGGATCGCCAACAAGCGGATCGACGTCCGCACCCGCAAGAGCGCCTTCAACAGCCGGCCCGGCATCGCGCCCGCGCTGCAGGCCGTGATCGAGGGGCTGAAGGCGCCGAACCTGATCGTCTCCTTCAACGACGAGGGCTATCTGGCGCGCGACCAGCTGGTGAAGATGCTGTCAGGCCGGGGCGAGGTGCAGGTGATCGAGATCGCCCGCCCGCGCTACGTCGGGGCGCGGATCGGCATCCACAATCCCAAGGGCGAGAAGGTCGGGGCCGTGGGCCGTCTGCGGAACGTCGAATATCTGTTCGTGGTCAGCGAACGGCCTGTGAGCCTCGCCGACGCGGCTTAGGCCTCGGTCTCCACGCCGTCATCCTCGGGCTTGACCCGAGGATCAGACGAACCGCCGCTCGGTGACGCCAGCGCGCGCGGTCGCAGGGCCGCCCCTGCCGCACAGCCCGACCTGACCTCTGATCCTCGGGTCAAGCCCGAGGATGACGGAGATGGGTGGGGCAGGAGGTGGAACGGTCGACCGGCGGTGTCGTTTAGCGGACATGGAACAGCTGTCGATGACCCCCGCCCGCCGTCAGTATGCGCACAACGCCTACAGCCGCACGGCCGACGCGTTCGAGACCGTGTCCTGGCGTCCGCCGGTCGCCCGCAAGGTCGACGCCCGGCCGGCCAACGACGGCTATCGCCCTTATCCCGCCGAGCCGACGGTCGCGCAGGAGTTCGCCGGGCTTCCGGCCTGGGTCCATATCGTCGGCGGCGGCGTGGTCGCCGCCCTGATGGGCGCGCTGCTGGGCGGCGCCCTGCACATCTAGGCCTCGATCAGCGCCCGGATCGGCGCCCAGCCGCGCCTGTGCGCCGGGCAGGGGCCCAAGGTCCTAAGCGCCTCCTGATGCACCGGCGCATTGTAGCCCTTGTGGCCGGCGAAGCCGTAGCCGGGGTATTCCGCGTCCAGTTCGACCATCAGCCGGTCCCGCGCCGTCTTGGCCAGGATCGAGGCCGCCGCGATCGACAGCGACAGGCCGTCCCCGCCGACCACGGTCTGGACGTCGCAGGGCAGTTTGAACCGGTAGTTGCCGTCCACCAGAGCCGCGACCGGCGGGATCGCCAGCGCCTCGATCGCCCGGCACATGGCCAGGCCGGTGGCGTGCAGGATGTTCAGCTCCGCGATCTCCTCGACCGAGGCGAAGCCGACGCCCCAGGCGACGGCGCGGGCCTTGATCTCGATCTCCAGCGCCTCGCGCCGGGCGTGGGTCAGGGCCTTGGAGTCGTCGATGCCCGCGGGCAGGTCTTCGGGGTTCAGGATCACCGCCCCCGCCGACACCGGCCCGGCCCAGGGACCGCGCCCCGCCTCGTCCACGCCGCACACGGGCCCGCCGCTGGACTGGATCAGCAGCAGTTCGAGGCCCAGCGTCGGGAAGACGCGCGCTTCCTTGAGCTTTGCCTTTGCAGGGGTTTTCGGCGGAGTCTTCACTGGCCGGCCATCGCACGAACCTGCCGGTGACGGAAGCATTCGACGCCGTGATCGTTGACCATGCCCACAGCCTGCATGAAGGCGTACACAATCACGGGCCCGCAGAAGGTGAAGCCGCGCTTCTTGAGAGCCTTCGCCATGGC